>BJHT01000169.1 GCA_014193395.1 Verrucomicrobiota bacterium | reverse complement strand
CCCCGCCGAACCACGCCAGCACCGCCAGCCGCGCCGGGTCGTCTGGCGCGAGGCGCTTCACCAGCACGAGCAGCGCCGCCAGCAGCGGCACCGCCAGCACCGCGGGCAGCAGGCCCATGAAGTCATTCGGCCACGCCTGCGACACCAGCTTGTAGATCATCCCGAAGTGCAGCGGCACCGACAGCGCCGCCGCCGCCCACGGCACCACCGAACCCGCGCGCACTTTTTTCTCCGTAAAGGGAAACAGCGCGAACAACGCCGCAAACCCCAACATCCAGCCGAGCACCAGCCCCGGCTGCCCGTCGCTCGCGAACGAGCGCGCGAACCACGCGTGCTCGACCATGAGCACGCCCGCCAATCCCACCGCCGGCAGCCAGTCGAATTTCAGCAGGCGCGCCAACCCCAGCACCAGCACCGCGAGCAACAGCACCAGCCCGAACACCGATGACGGATTCACGAGCTTCAGTTGCCCGACCAGCAGCACGAGCAGGAAAAATGGCGCGATCGCCGACAACGCGGGCAGGCTCGCCGTAATCTCTGGCGGCAACTGCGGCAGCCATTCCTCGGAAGTTTTTTCCTTCGCGCTCTCCGCGGCATCCGCGGGTTTCGGCTGCTGCGAGAGCAGTCGCAGCAGCCACACCGCCACCGCCGTGAACACCAGCGCAAACCCGCCGATCAGCAGCAGCATCACCGGCAGGCCCGTCAGTTCCGCCGGGATTTTGGTGATCGCCACGACCAGCAGCACCAGCGTCACCACGATGGCCAGCGCGAAGGACACGAGCGAACCCGTCACCACCGCGAGGCCCATCGCGAGCAGGTTCACGAGGAACACAAACGGCCACACCAGCACGGACATCACGGGCCGCGTCACCACCGGCAGCATCATCAACACGAGCGCCAGCGGCGGAAACAAATGCCCCCACGACATCCGATACTCGCGCGGCGACCGGCGCTTGAGCACCACTGGCAACGCCGCGTGCAGGATGCCGAACAGCAGGCTCATCCCCAACGCCCACGGCAGCAGTTCGGGCGAGCGATGCGTCGTGATCCACACCGACAGCGCGAGAAACATCAGCCCGCCCGCGACCAGTTGCAGCCGCTCCAATTTCGCGTCCAGCCACACCAGCGCGAGCAGGCACAGGTCCGCGCCCACCACGAGCAGGAACACCAACCCCGGCTGCGACGACAGCCGCGAGTCGCCCGCCCAGGCCGCCCCCGCCAGCAGCGAGCACACCGACAGCAGCACCGCTGCGAACGCGAAGCCGCGCGTCTTCACGCCAAACCGCCGCGCCAGCACGAACGCGATGACGAACAACAAATCGAAGTCCAGGCCCACCGCCACAGCCGTCCCCAGTTTCTCCGGCGCGAAAAATTTCTCCGCCCAGCCCACCTGCATCGCGAGCGTTCCCACCGCGCCCAGCGGCACCAGCGCTTCCCAACCGGTCGCCAGCGCCACGGCCACGAGGCCCACGTCGAGGATGGTCAGATAGCCGAACAGCCCCAGCGGATTGTCCTGCCCCGTCGAGAGCAGCAGCGGCGTCAGGAAGCCGCCGAGAATTCCCAAGATCGCCACCACCTGCGCGCGCAGCCGCACCGCCAGCAGAAACCCGGTCGCCGTGATCAGCACCATCAACGCAAAACAGAACTCGGGCGTGAACGCGGCGAAGTGATAGATCGCCCGGCATCCGAACGTGACCGCATACAACGCCACGATCCCCGTCGCGCACAGCGTGTCCGCCGTCACCTTGTAGCGCTGGCGATCCATCAGCACGCCGCCCACCACCAGTCCGATGCCGACGAGGAAACCGAGCGCCGCCCGCACCGCCGGCGGGATCAAGTCGTGGTCGAAAGAATATTTGATGAAGTAGGCAACGCAGAACAGCGCCGCCAATCCGCCGAGCCAGGCGAACAGTTTCACGCCGACAAATTGTTCCCAGTTGATCGCCGGCTTCGGCGGGGCAGGAGACGGTGGCGGCGCAGGACGCGGCGCTGGCGGCAGCGACGGCGTGGGAGAAATCGGGCCGGGCGCGGTCGTCGTCGCGGCCGCCGGCAGCGGGACCAAGGGAGGCAACAGGGGCGGCAACTGGGCAGCGGCCGGGGGCGTCCCGAGCGCAGTGACGGCCGGCGGTGGCGCGATCAACGGTTCGACCGGCGGCGGCTTTTCCAGTCCGGTCGCCGCCGTCATCTGCGTCGGCGAGATCACCGCCGGAGCCACGGTGGGAGCCGGGGCGGCGAGTGCGGCTGGGACTGATCCCGTGCCCGCCTTCAACAGCGCCAGTTCCTTTTTCACCGCCGCCAGATCCTGTTCGATCTTTCGCAACCGGGCTTCCGCCGCCGCCCGCCGGTCAGCCACGCTCACGCGCCACACCACGATCATCGCCACCACAATGAGGAGAAAGACAATGAAACCGGGCATGTGCGTTCGAGGTTGAAGGTTTGCGCCGTGAGTCGGGGAGTTTCATAGCAGCCCCCGCCCTCCGCCGCAACGCGGCATTGCCCCGCCGCGGGCTGCATCGCCTTGTAGGAGTCGAGGTCACGAGACTCTAACCTCCTTCAGCGAGAGGCCCGCCCCAAACGCCGTCCGCCGCGTCGTGAAACCGCGCTCCGGTTCCATGCGCCTTGACCCTGCCGGGCCCGCGAGAGTCAGGCCGCGTTTCGCGCGGAAAAAGTTAGAGTCTCGTCACCTCGACTCCTACAAAGGTCTGGCGGGCCCGCCTCCTCACGTCGGCGGCTACAGGAGTTCACTCAAACCGCAGCGCCACTTTCGGCAGGATTTCCTTGATGCTCGCCTGCACTTCTTTCGGATACGGGGGAACAAGGCGCATGGATTTGAGGAAGGAGAATTGTTTCAGCACCGGCAGGCGTTCGGGCGGCAACGGGAGGCCGCCCAGTTCCAAGTGTTCGAGATGCGTCATGCCCGCGACCGTTTTCAGTTCGGCGTCGGTGAGCGTTTTGCCGTTGCTCAGGGTCAGGCGCTTGAGCGTTTTGATTTCCTTGAGAATGTCGATGCAGCCGGCGGAATCGACGCCTTCGCCGAGTTGGAAATATTCGAGCGGCAGGCCGAGCAGATGCCGGAGCGTCTGCGACGTGGCCTTGGTCGAGCCGAGTTCGAGGCCCTTCAGGTTTTTCAGTTTGGCGAGATGCACCGCGGCGGCGTCGCTGAAATGCGCGTGGGCAAGGCTGAGGGTTTCGTAGGTGGGGAAGCGTTCGCAGAGATACTGGAGTCCTTCGTCGTCGATGCGGCTGCCACGGAAACTGGAACTCTTGAGTTTCGTCCAGCCCGCGAAATCCTTGAACGGTTTGCCGGTCATCGACGTGCCGATGTAGGCGAAGCGCTCGAGCTGCTTGAGGCTCGCGAGATGCGCGAGGCCGGCGTCGTTGAGCTTGGCCTGATTGATGATGTCGAGGCGGGTGAGCGCGTGGAGATTGGTCAGCGGGATGAGCCAATCGTTCTGCGCCGTGGTGTTGAGAATGGTGAGGCTCTCCAGATCGCTGATGTGGCCGAGGTGCTCGTAGAAGGCCTGATCGAACGGATCGGTCTCGCGCTTGCCTTTCACGCCCAGGGCCGCGCTGCCGAGGTTCACCATTTTCAACGTGTCGAACAGCGAGGCATCCGCACCGAGGGCCTGCTTGAGGTCGGCGGGCGCGGTGTTGGTTTTCGTGTAAGTGCCGGGCGCTTTGTCGAGCGTGGCGAGGACGTGATCGACGTGGGGCTTTTTCGCCGCCGCGGCGAGGATGGCGGCGGCGTGGGTTTGCAGCGCGCGCTTCACCGCCGGGTCGGTGGTGGCGGCGATGGCGGCGGTGAGGTCGGCCGGGGTTTTGATGCCGCCCAGCGCGACCGGCGCGGCGGACCGCACGGTGTCGGTGACGGTGAATTGAACCAGAAGGGCGAGGACGGCGGAGGAGAGTAGGCGGCGGGTTGAGTGCATGAGTGGTTAGTTTTTTCGGCGGGCTGAGACGCCCGCGCGGCGTGGGGGTTCAACCGATAATTGGGGTAGCCATGCACCCGGAGCACGGCCGTCCCGGAGGGACACCAGAGGACATTAGCCGGGGGCAAGCCCGCAGCGGGCGCGGCCCCCGGGCGTGGAGAAAAGAAAGAGGGTTGCCCCAGCGGGGCATCGAAGAAATTTGCCGGGGCTGTCGAATTTCCGAAAGGCTCTCATCTCGTGGCCGATGGGGAGCGTGTCGCGTCAACAACGCCACAGGGGAGGATTCTTCGATGCCCCGCTGGGGCACGGTCTCCTCGTCGCCGCAACCGGGGGCTGCGTCCGCTAGGGCGGACTTGCCCCCGGCTAATTTCCTGGCGGTGTCCCTCCGGGACGAGAAACATGCCGCCACGAGCGCACTGGTAACGTGATCCGCGACTACGCCCGCCTCTCACGCGATGATCTCGCTGATCGGTTTGCCGTGGTCGATCTCGAGGCGCTTGCGGCCGGGGATTTCGAGGCGGCGGGAGTCGAGACCGAGTTGTTGGAGGATGGTGGCGTGGATGTCGGTGACGTAGTGGCGGTTCTCGGCGGCGTGGAAACCGATTTCATCGGTGGTGCCGTGGACGACGCCGCGTTTCAGTCCGCCGCCGGCCATCCACACGGTGAAGCCGAAGATGTGGTGGTCGCGTCCGTCGCTGCCCTGCGAGCCGGGCGTGCGGCCGAACTCCGTGGCGAAAACGACGAGCGTCTCGTCGAGGAGACCGCGGCGTTCGAGGTCGATGAGGAGCGCGCCGGTCGGTTGGTCCACGGCGAGGGCGTTCTTGGTGTGGTTGTTCTTCAGGCCGCCGTGGGCATCCCACGCGCCCGCGCCGCCCGCGCCGTGCTGGATTTGGATAAAGCGCACGCCGCGCTCGACGAAGCGCCGGGCTGCGAGCAGTTGCATTCCGAAGTCGCGCGTCGCGGGCTGGTCGATGCCGTAGAGTTTTTTCGTTTCCTCGGATTCCTTCGCGAAATCCAGCACCTCGGGCACGGAGCGCTGCATGCGGAAGGCGAGTTCATACGAGGCCACGCGCGCGGCGAGGGCGGGGTCCTGCGGATACTCGACGCCGCGGAGCGCGTTGAGCTGGTGGACGAGGTCCATGCCGAGCGATTGCGCGTCGGCGGTGAAGGGGCGCTCGGGCCGGCTGAAGTCGAGCGGGTTGCTCGGGTCGATGCGCAGCGGCACGGCGTCGTGCGCGGGCCCGAGGTAGTGGGCGTCGCGCTTGTTCCAGTATTCGCGGTTACCGATGGAGATGAACTGCGGGAGGTTGTCGTTGAGGCTGCCGAGTCCGTAATGCACCCACGCGCCGAGGTTCGGGTAATCGCCGTCGTTCATGTGGCGGCCCGAGTGGAACTGGGTCTGCGCGCCGTGGTTGCTGTCGGTGGTCCACATGGAGCGCACGACGGCGAGCTTGTCAGCGTTGCGCGCGATGTGCGGGAACCAGTCGCTGACCTCGAGGCCGCACTGGCCGTGTTTCTGAAAACCAATCTGCAGCGGATAGAGCGTGTTGCGCTGGTTGCCGTTGCCGTCGGGCACGACGAGGCGCTCGATGGCGAGCTTCTTCGGGTCTTGCGCGTCCTTGAACGGCGTTTCGGCAATGGTCTTGCCGCCGTACTTCGTGAGCATGGGCTTGGGGTCGAAGCTCTCCATGTGGCTCACGCCGCCGTTCATGAAGAGCCAGATGACGCTCTTGGCCTTGGCGCGCGAATGCGGCAGGCCGGTCGGCGGCGACCACGCGGCGGCGCTGCTGGCGCGGGCGTCGCGCTGGAGCATCGCGCCGAGGGCGAGGCCGGTGAAACCCATGCCGAGGTCGGCGAGGAACGCGCGGCGGGGGAGCCGGGGAGGGAGGGAGGGGAGGGGAGTTTTCATGGGAGGATTCGGTTTTGGAAATTCGACGATCAGTGGGACGTGAATCTTGGCCGGTGCGCTCCGGCTCCTCTCCCCTCAACGGGGAGAGGGTTGGGGTGAGGGGTGGGAAGAACCGCGGTGCGCGGCTGCTGTTGAGGCTGATGGTGGTTCTGGTGCGCACTATTTCCACGGTCCGTCGCGAGGTCGGGAGTCGTGGGTGGGAGCACCCCTCACCCTCATTCCCTCTCCCCGTTGAAGGGAGAGGGAGGTCCGAGGCGTGCGCACTGGCGCAGTATCCGGTGCGAATGTTGGCATCTCGGCAAGGGGATGTTGGGGGCGCGAGGGTGGCCGAAATGGCCAAGCGATTCACGCGGAGACAGGCGCTTCCGACTCCCTCTCCCCTCAACGGGGAGAGGGTTGGGGTGAGGGGTGGGAACTCGAGAGGATGCGCCGAATGTTCACGTTGCGTGCCGGTTCGGCGGATTTCGGAACGTGCCTTTCGCGGGAGGTTGTCAGTATGGGAGTCGCAGGTTGGCCCACCCCTCACCCTCATTCCCTCTCCCCGTTGAGGGGAGAGGGAGGTCCGAGGCGCGTGCGTGGATGGGTGCTTCGGTTGGCACTCCGACTCTTGCTCCGTTGGGAAGGTGCAGCGGGTATTCGCAGTGCAGGTTTTCATGAGGAAAGTCTTAACGCAGTGTGACGAAATCGTTGTGGTTGAAGAGCGCCCAGACGAGTTGGGCGCGCGCGGTGGTGGGCGTGGCTTGCGGGAGCTTGCGCCACGCGTCGAGGGTTTTCAGGCAGGCCGCACTCTCCGCGTCGCCGGGCGCGGTGCCGAGGACGGTGCGGAAGGCCTGGCGCACGAAAGCGTTGTCATCATTGGGCGGAACCTCGGTGGTCAGGCGCGTGGCGATGAGGCTGGCGGCGTCGTGGACAAGGCGGCTGTTGGCGAGTGCGAGGGCTTGTTGCGGGACGATGCTTTGTTCGCGGCGGTAGCATTCCTTCACGCCGGCTTCATCGAACGTGGTGAGGAAAAGGTTTCGTTCGTTGTTCGAGTGGAAGAAGTAGAGGCTGCGGCGTTTCGAGTCGGCTTGGCTGGCGGTGGGGACGGAGGGGCCGCCCATCGTCGGGTCGAGTTCGCCGGAGAGCGCGAGGAGCGAATCGCGCACGGCCTGCGCTTCGAGGCGGATGGGCGTGCGACGCCACCAGCGGAGATTGTCGGGGTCTTTGGCCGCGCTGATCTCGCCGCCCGCCTGCGACGAGCTCATGCGATATGCGGCGGAGGTCACGATGAGCCGGTGCAGATGCTTCATGCTCCAGCCGTTGTCCACAAGTTCGGACGCGAGCCAGTCAAGCAACTCGGGATGCGTGGGCGGCGGATTCTTGCGGCCGAACTCGAACACGGTCGGCACCAGCGGCGTGCCGAAATGGCGGGTCCACAAGTGATTCGCGGCGACGCGCGCAGTGAGCGGGTTGCGCGGGTCGGTGATCCAGTTGGCGAGCGCGGTGCGGCGACCGCTGCTGGTGGGGTTGAACTCGACGGTCGGGTCGTCCTTGCCGGAGTTGTAGAAACGCGTGGGGGTCCATTTCGCGCCGGAAACGGGGGTGACTTTCTCGGTCGCGGCGACGGGGGCGCTGACGCTCTTGGTGGCTTTGTCGAGTGAGTCACGCGCGGTTTTCAGTTCCTTCTCGACGGCGGCCTTCTTGTCCTTCGCGGCGCGGGCGAGGCGAAGCTCGGCATCGGCGATGGCGTGGCGGGCCTTGGCGACGGCGGTTTCGCGTTCGGTGAGCACGGCGGTTTTCACTTTCTCACGCTCGGCGTCGGCGAGCGCGGGGTTGGGGGAATTGGTGCCGACGTCGATTCGCGCCCACATCGCGCGCAGCGCGGCGATGCGGTGTTCGAGGCTGACGAGTTCGGTCTTCGCGACGGTGACGGCGAGTTCGGCGGCGGTGAGTTCGCGCTGCGCATCGTCGGCGGCGGCGCGGGCGGCCTCGGGGGTGTTGGGTTTGGCTGCGACCACGGGAGCTGCGGGCGCGGGGGCCGGGGCGGCGCTGGGTTCGCGCAGCACAACGCTGTCAGCGAGGGGCGACAAGGTGAACTCGTGGAAGACTGCGAGCGCATCGAAGGCGACCAACTGCAGCGCGCCGTCGCGGCGCGCGAGGGGCGAGCGCCAGGCGAGCAGCGGTTCACCGTTGAGCGAGGCGTTGATGAGCGGGCCGCGCACCTGCACGCGCAGGGTGTGTTCACGATTGAGTTCGACGGCCAGGCCGCGCATGCCGTCGGCCGGATACTGCCATTTCGCGCCGTGCCCGTAGGCCGCCTGGATCTTCGGGCCGCTGGCCATGGCGCTGACGTAAACCATCAGCTCGCTGTCAGCGGGGGCGGCGGTCTGGGTCGGGTCGGCCTGGGTGACATCGAAGGAGAGGCCGACGCTTCGGTAAACCGAGCCGCCGCGAGTCGTGAAACGAAGGGTCGCGTCAAAATCACGCGGCGCCTTTTCGAGCCAGCGCGCGACGGCGCGGGCGGGGCCGTCGCGCTTTTGCTCCAGCCCGGCGGCCGAGTGCGACCAGTCGCCGCCGAAGAGTTTCCAGCGCATCGGCTCGGGCTGGGTGAAGCGGGTGGAGACGAGCGGGGCGACGGCGGGCGACGCGGCAGTCGCGGCGGGCTTGGGAGCGGGCGATTTTTTTGACGACGTGTCGTCGAGCAGTTCCTGCACTTCGTCGCGGGCGGGTTTGGTGACGGGGAGTTCGGCGGCGCGCTTTTGGGCGGCGGCCAGAGTTTCCTTCGCCTTCACGACGGCGGCTTCGGCGGTTTCGATTTTCTTGCGCGCGGTGGCGAGCTGGGATTCGAGAATCCACGGGCGGCGTTCGGGTTGCCACGCCTCCGGCGGGAGGGCGACGGGCCGGATGGCGAGTTCCTTGAACGCGAGAATTTCCGGCACGCCGGGCGCGATGGCCGCGGATTTGTCGGGCCGGTTTTCATCGCCGCGCACGAAGCGGTAGGTGGGCGCGTCGAGCAGGCCGTCGTAGGCGCGGGGGATGCCGTCGCGGGTGAGGTCCGGCTCGCCGGGCAGCACGTCCATGCGCACATGATACGGCTCGAAGAACGCGCGGAGCTTGTAGTAGTCGGTGTGCGTGATGGGGTCGTATTTGTGGTCGTGGCATTTGGCGCAGTTCACGGTGAGGCCGAGGAAGCCCTTGCTCACGTGCTCGACGGTTTCCTCCATCCACGAGTGGCGGTTGAAGAGAAACCAGTTGCGCGCGAGGAAACCCGTGGCGCGAAGTTTCGCCAGATCGGTGGGATGCGATTCATCGGCGGCGAGCATGAGGCGGAGCATCTCGTCGTAGGGCGTGTCGGCGTTGAGGGATTCCACGATCCAGTCGCGCCAGTGCCAGATGTGTTTCTGGCTGTTGCGGAGCTGGTCGCCGAGCCCCCACCAATCGCTGTAACGCCAGATATCCATCCAGTGCCGCGCCCAGCGCTCGCCGTGACGCGGGTCTTCGAGCAGGCGCTTCACGGCGCGCTCGTACCAGTCGGCGGAGGTGTCGCTCTCGAAGGCCGTGAGTTCCGCCGTGGTGGGCGGCAGGCCGATCAAATCGAGGTAAAGGCGGCGGAGTTGAACGGCGCGTGAGGCCTCGGGCTGCGGGGTGAGACCGAACCGCTCGTGCTGCTGCGCGAGGAAGGCGTCGATGGGGTTGCGGACCCATTTCGTGTTGGCGACCACCGGCACGGGCGGACGGACGCGGGGGCGGTAGGCCCAGTGATCCTTGGGATCGGTCTCGGGCTTTTCATCGGCGGGCGCGGGCGCACCGGCGGCGATCCAGTCGCGGAGCAACTGCACCTGCGCGGTGGTGAACGGCTCGCCCTCGTGCTCCGGCGGCATCCGCTCGGCGAGATCGGTGGCGGTGACGCGCGTGAGGATCAGACTTTTCTCCGGCTGTCCGCGCTGGAGGACCGGCCCGGATTTTCCGCCCTTGAGCATGAGTTCGACCGTGTCGAGGCGGAGCTTGGCCTTTTGCTTGATCGCGGCATGGCACGAGTAGCAGCGCTCGTGGAGCAGGGGCTTGATGCTTTTGGTGTAGTCCACGTCGGCGCGCGCGGCATCGCAGCACGGCCAGATCAGGGCGAAAAAAAGAACTCGGGCTAAAGCACGCATGGGCATTGGGTGAATCGGATGCGGGGAAATTAGCACCGGGCAGGAGCCGGGGGAAGCGGCAAGAAACGGCGAACGGAGAACGATCCCGCGCGCGGACGGAACCGCAGCCGATGCCTGCTACTTTTTAGGGTTCGCACGTTTTCGCGGTGCGGGCGCGGCGGCGGCGAGGTGGCCGGGTTTCACGGCGTCGTGGAGGAAGGCGGCGAGGCGGGCGCGGAGTTCCTTCACTTTCGCGGGTTGCGCGGCGGCGAGGTTTTTCGTTTCGCTGACGTCGTCGGCGAGGTTGTACAGCTCGACGGTGCCGGTGAGCGCGGAGCCTGCGTCGGGGGCTTGCTCGGCGTCCTGCTCGCTGGCGTTGAGCAGGAGTTTCCAATCGCCCATGCGCACGGCGGCTTTGGCGGGCGAGTTGCCGACGAGCAGCAGCGCATCGTGCGGGGACTTCGCGCCCTGCGTGAGCACGGGCCAGATGTCGAGGCCGTCGGGCGCGAGCTTTTGTGCGGTCGGCGCGCCGGCGAGCTTGAGCAGCGTGGGATACCAGTCGATGGCGTGGAGCGGTTCCTTGATGGTGATGCCGGCGGGGATTTTTCCGGGCCACGTCGCGAACGCGCAGACGCGGATGCCGCCTTCGTAGATCGTGCCTTTGCCCGCGCGCAGCGGCGTGTTCATCGTGGCTTTGCCGGGGGCGGGGCCGCCGTTGTCGCTGGAGAAAATGATGAGCGTGTCCGGGCGCAGACCTTTCTCGTCGAGAGCGGCGACGATCTGGCCGATGGCTTCGTCCACCGCCGCGAGCATGCCGGCGATGGAACGGCGCGGCTCGGGGAGGCTCTGGTACGGCTCCTTGTAACTCGCGGGCACCTGGTGCGGCGCGTGGATGCCGTTGAAGGGAACGTAAAGGAAGAGGGGCTTGTCCGCGGGTTTTTCGCGGATGACGCGGCAGGCTTCCTTCGCGATGAGATGCGTCGAGTAGCCTTCGTCCTGCGAGGGCTGGTCGTTGCGATACCAGTCGTGTTTCCCGTCGCGGAGGTGGGTGAAGTAATCGATCTGGCCGAACATGTGGCCGTATTGCTGATCGAAGCCGCGGCGCGTGGGCGTGTAGGCGGGCTGGAATTCGCCGAGGTGCCATTTGCCGCAGATGGCGGTGGTGTAACCGGCCTCGCGCAGGGCCTGCGGCAGCGTGCGTTCCGCCAGCGGCAGGCCCCACGGCGCGCCCGGTCGCACGATGGTGTACACGCCGGTGTGCGTGGCGTAGCGACCGGTCAGCAACGCCGCGCGCGTGGGCGAGCAGACGGGCTGCACGTAGAAGGAATCGAGGATCGCGCCGGCCCGCGCGAGCTGGTCGATGTTTGGGGTGCGGATGATTTTCTCGCCCATGAACCCGCAGTCGGCGCGGCCGAGATCGTCGATGAGCAGATAGACAATGTTGGGCGCGCGCTCGGCGGCGCGGCCGGACGGGGCGGTGGTGAGTAGGGCGGCGAGGGCGAGCAGCGTGAACCACGCGAGCGAACGACAGATGATGCGGTTTTTCATAAACGGGAACGAAGGCACGCGAACAGACGGCGCGCGTGGGAACTGGGTTACGAAACGAATTTCAAACCACTAACCGGCACTAACTGGCACTAATAAAAACCGGCGGACTTCACTCCGCGGTGATGTTCGCATTGGTTTCCATTAGTGCAGGTTAGTGCCGGCTAGTGGTGCTGAGTTTTTTTGTTCAGAGTAGTTGCCGCATTTCGGTTCACGCCCGCAGCCCCGCACTGGACCCGCTTCGTCACGGTTTCTTCCCACCCGATCCGCCCTTCCCAGGTGCGCGCTCGCGCAGGGGCCAGTCGGGATGGGCGGTGCGGGTTGCGGGCGGTGCCTCCCGAAGTTGTCGGCGAAAGGCAGGCCCGAGCGGGTGGTGACGTTTGACACCAAACACAGCGCCACTCAATCTCCCGGCGTGGCGCTGCCGATTGAATTTAATGAAGCGGGCGACCTGCCTCCTGGAATCCATCGTGGATCGCTCTCTGAAGTGCTCGCGCGATTCGGGCACGGTAGCGCGCAGCGACAGGAAGTTGCCCGCCGACTGGAGACCATCTACCGCCTCGTTTCCAACACCGGCCAGTTGCGACGGTTCATCGTCTTTGGCTCGTTCATCACGCGGAAGGCGGAACCCAACGACGTGGATGTTTTCCTGGTGATGCAGGACGCGTTTGACGTTGGGCATGCGTCGGCGCAGACGCGGCAGGTTTTCGAGCACATGGCGGCCCACGATTTACTCGGGGCCTCCGTTTTCTGGGTGCCGGCCGCCGCCTGTGAGGGTGATGAAACAGCCATGCTCGAACATTGGCAGATAAAACGGGATGGCAGTCTCCGGGGAATCGTGGAAATTGTGCCGGCATGATTGCGAACGACCAAGAGTTGAAGACCACGATGGAGCGGATTGCCCGCTTTCAGCAGTTGGTGCTTCAAATCCGCGCCACGGCGTCGTCGCCGGAGAATTACCGCGCGTCGGCCGGGGGATTTCTCACGGAGATTGATCGCATGATGCTGGAAGCGCGGGAGTATCTCTGGCTGCCAGCTGTGGCCCACAGCACGCCGGTGGCCGCGTGAGCGGCATGCATGAGTGTAAGTGGCGGATGGTTTCCCGGAATTTGCGGGATAGATGAGGTTTTCGGGATGTTGATGTCAGCCAACGTTCTCACTCGGCAACTCTACGGTTTCTTCCCACCCGGTCCGCCTTTGCCGGGCGCGCGGTCGCGCAGGGGCCAGTCAGGATGGGCGGTGCGGGCGGACTGGAAGAGGGCCTCGGCTTTCGCGACCAGCTCGGGTTTGTCGGCGGCGAGATTGGTTTTCTCACCGGCGTCGTTTTGGAGATCGTACAGTTCGGTCTTCGCGCTGAGGCCGTTCTTCACGGCCTTCCAGTCGCCGAAGCGCACGGCTTGGAGCGACGGGCCTTCGTGCAGTTCCCAGTAGAAGTAGTCGCGCTGTGGAGCCGCGCCACCCTTGAGAAAACTCACCAGCGAAAGTCCGTCCGGCTTGAATCCATCCTGCAGTTTTGCGCCGGCGAGTTCGGTGGCGGTGGGAAGAAAATCCCAGAACGCCCACGGCTCGTGACTGATGCGTCCGGCGGGCACCGTGCCGGGCCAGCGCGCGAGGGCGGCCTGTCGCAACGCGCCTTCGTAGAGGCCGCGCTTGAAGCCGCGCAGGCCGTTGGCCGCCTGGTCGAAGAGCTTCCCGATTTCCGATTGGGGGTTGAAGGACGAGCCGTTGTCGCCAGCGGTCATCACGAGCGTTTTCTCGTCGAGGCCGAGTTCCTTCAGCAACGCGAGCAGGCGGCCCACGTCGGCGTCGAGGCGCGTGACCATCGCGGCGTAGTTCTTCTGCTGCGCGGTCCACGGCTTGTCCTTGTAGAGGCCCTGATCGTTGATGTGAAACGTGCCGTGGGGGAGCGTGATCGAGTAGTAGAGGAAGAACGGGCGGTCCTTGTTGGCCTTCACGAATTTCAGCGTTTCGTCCGCGATGAGGTCCTGTGCGTAGATCGGGCCGGTGCCATCGACCTTGGTGTTGCCGTCGTTGCCCGGCAGCTCGAAGCGCTGGTCGTCGCGGTAGAGATATTTCGGAAAGTAACTGTGCGCGTGGCGCTGGCAGTTGTAGCCGAAGAAGTGATCGAACCCGACCTTCAGCGGGCTGCCCGTGGTGTCGAACATGCCCATACCCCATTTGCCCACGCACGCGGTCGCGTAGCCGGCGGACTTGAGGATTTGCGCGACCGTCACCGTGCCCGCGGGCAGCGGCTTCTGGCCCTCGGTGCCGAGTTCGCGGTTCGCCCGGATGGGCGAATGACCGGTGTGCAGACCCGTGATGAGCGATGCGCGACTTGGTGCGCAGACGCTCGTGCCGCAATACCCCTGCGTGTAGCGCGTGCCTTCGCGCGCCATGCGGTCGAGGTGCGGCGTCTGAATGAGCTTCTGCCCGTAACAGCCGAGGTCCCCCTGCGCGAGGTCGTCGCTGAGAATGAAGATGAGGTTGGGCTTGGCGGGCGCGGCGGAGACATGGCCGCGAAGAACGCAAAGAAACGCAAAAAGGGAGAGGAGGAAGATTCGCATAAGGTTGAGAGGGTGGAGATCGCGTTATTGGCCGGGCAGTTGAGCGTTGGCGAGCGGGTGCTTCGGATCAAGCGCCGCTTTCAATTTCGGAAACCATTTCGTGACGTGGCCGAGGGACCACTGCGGGGTCTGGTCTTTGTGACAGAGGTTGCAACTGTTCGGATTGCCGTTCTGGAGGGTGACGGCGGGGGAGATGAAATTGAACGTGTGATTGCGGGATTCGGCGGCGACGGAGTTCTCGCCGGTCTTGGGAATGTGACATTCGATGCAGCGGCTGCCGGTGCTGGTGGCGGAGTGGTGCGTGTGTT
>BJHT01000168.1 GCA_014193395.1 Verrucomicrobiota bacterium | reverse complement strand
GGGCGGCGGACAGCGCGGCGGTTTGGGATTCGTAGTCGGCGAAGAGTTTGGCGAGGGCGAGGCGTTTGTCGGCGTGATTTTGGGCGGTGCGGTCGGCCTGGCGTTTGGCGGTGGCGGCGGCGAGGTCGTCCTCGAATTTGCGCTGTTGCTTGTCTGCGTCCGCGAGGCGGGCGAGCACGGGTTTGGCGGTGAGTTCGATGGCGGTGAGTTTTTCCAGCGCGGTCTTGAGGGCGGCGGCTTTGACGGGGAGGTCTTTGGTGGCGAGTTCGACTTCGTTGGTGAGCTTCGTGATGCGGGCTTTGAACTGGTCCACGGCGGCGACGAGATTGGTTTCGGGCGCGAGTTTGAGGATGGCGTCCTGCGCGTTGGTGACGGCGGTGAGGAGGGATTTGAGGGCGTCGCGTTTGGAGGCGATGCTTTTTTCGAGATCGGTTTGGGCCTGTGCGGCGGCGTCGGAAATTTTCTTTACGTCGGCGATGGCGGCGTTGGTTTTGGTGAGTTCGGCGACGATGGCGTCGCGGGCTTTTTGCACGGGGGCGAGGGCGGCGAGGGATTTCTTGTGGAGTTCGTCGGACTGCGCGGCGGTGTCGGTGAGGCGTTTCACTTCGTCATCGAGTTCGCTGACGCGGCTGGCGGCGGGCTTGTCGGGCGAGGTGAGGACGGGCGGGAGTTCGATGCTGCGCTGGTAGGTCTGGGTGAGGGCGAGTTGGCGGAGAAAGGCGCGGGTGTCGTATTTGAGCGCGACGAGTTCATCGGCGAGGACGTCGAGCAGGGCGGGGCTGGCGGCGGGATTGGCGGAGTGGAGTTCATCGACGGGATCGACGAGGCCGCGGCCCATGAGGTGTTTCCAGAGGCGGTTGGCGATGTTGCGGTTGAAGGCGCGATTGGTGCCGTCGGTGGCGGCGGCTGCGAGTTGCGCGCGGCGGCTGAACTTCGGCACGGGGCGCACGTTTTTATCCTTTGGGTCAGGCTTCACGAGGTAGTCGTCGCCTTTCGCGAGGATGGGTTCGGTGAGCGAGACGCTGCCGGGGAGACGCGGGCCGGTCGCGCCGGTTTCCTTGGTGAAGACGGAGGCGAAACTCACGTCGCCCTCGGCTTTTTCGGCGACGAAGGATTTCTTGGCCTTGTCATCGGTGAAGAGATAGGTGCGGTTGAGAAAGGCGTAGAGGCCCTGGTAATCGCGCTGGAGATAGTCGTCGATGCGCGGGTGGTCGTGGCACTGGGCGCAGGAGAGGTCCATGCCGAAAAAGATGCGGCCGACATCGCGCGTGAGGAGGTTCGGTTCGGCCTCGCGGTCGAGGAGGAAGCGCGCGGCGGGGCGCGTTTTTTCATCCGCGCCGTCGGCGGAGAGGATTTCGCGGACGAGCAGGTCGTAGGGTTTGTTGGTGGCGAAGGAGTTGAAGAGGAACTGCTGCCACTCGGCGGTTTTCACATGCTTCTCGCCGCGACGTTCCATCAGCCAGATGTCGAAGACGCCGGCGAAGTGGCGGACGAATTCGCGTGAGCCGAGGAGGCGGTCGATGAGTTTGGTGCGCTTGTCGGGCGTGGTGTCGGCGAAAAAAGCGCGGGTCTCGGCAGCGGTCGGAATGGTGCCGGTGAAATCGAGGTAGGCGCGGCGGAGAAAATCGGCGTCGCTCGCTGGGGGCACGACAGGGCCGGGGAAAGTGGCGGCGAGGAGCTTGTCGATGCGGGCGGGGAGGGGTTCGGGGGCCGCTGCGGCAGCGGGTGCAGGGACGGGTGGGGGGGCGGGGGCAGCGGCGGGCGCGGCGGAGAGCGCGGTGGCGGTGAGGATCAGGAGGAGGGCGAGGGGCGCGCGGGGCAGCGGACGGAGGAAGAAAAGTGCGGCGGGCGAGCGGGTGAAACGGCGGTGGACCATGGGTGTTGGTTGCGTTCGATTGCACCGCGGATGGCGGGCGAATGGGATGCCGGTTTTGGAAGGGGGTGCGGCGGGGGCTATTCACGGCGGGGGGAAAAGCTCAAAGGATAAAGCTCAAAGCTCAAGGGAAGGAACAAGGGACAAGGGACAAGGAGCAAGCAGCGCGTATGCATGAAGGGTTTTCACAGTTTGGGGCGTTGGTGGGACACGAAGGCCATGGCGTTGGCGAGATTGTCCTCGCCCATGGCGGCTTGGAAGTCGGTCAGTGATTTGTGTCGCGGCGTGGGCTGCTGCGCGCGCCAGTGCAGGTAGAGGCTGATCACCAACCGGCGGAACATCCCCAGGATCCATTGCCCGGCGGCGCTGCGCACCCGGCAACGGTCCTCGTTGAGCGTGACGTCCAGCCGTTGGTGCGTCCCGTTCTCGATGCCCCAGGCCCCGCGGTTGGCCTGGAGCCAGGCCGTGGCTCCGAGCGCCGCCGGTTCCAAGTCGGTGATGAGGCCGACGGTCTCGTCCCTCCGGCCCGCGCGCTGGCGCGTCAGGAGCGCGACTTGCGCGGCGAAGGGAAAGCCGATGTCCTCCGCCGCGACGGGGCGGCTCTCCAGCGTGCGGCTTTCAGCCACGCCCTTGTTCTTCCCGCGCTGCCGCGCCCGGGTGGGCGTCGCGGGCAGAGGGGGAAAAACCCGTTGGGGGAACGGGCACTTTTTTTTCAAGGTTCTGGCGCAGGGTGGGCTGGTTGTTTTTCACCGTCAGCAGGTAGTGCGCGCCGTGTTCCAGGACCAGCTCCCGCGCGGTCTGGTCCTGCGTGTGCAACGCGTCCAGGGCCACGGTGCGGCCGGCCAGGTCCAGCTGGCCGAAGAGTTGGCGGGCCACCGGGATCTCGTTGGTCTTGGTGTCCACCCGCGCGCTGCCCAGGTAATACTGGCTGGGGACGCTGACGGCCGTGAGGATGGCTTCGCCGGGGCCGTGGCGCGGTTCCTTGCCGTCCACGACGATCAGTTCGCCGGGCGGCGGCGCGCCGCGCACCTGGGTTTGAATGTCCAGCAGGACGTGGTTGAGCCGGTCGGCAGCCAGCCCGGACAACAGGCGGGAGAAGGTGGACTGGCTGGGGGCCGGAAAGCGGCCTTGGGCATCGGGCCGGATGCCCAGGGCACGGCGCTGGTGTTGCGTCAGCCGCCGGGCCAGCTTGGCCAGGTCTTTTTGTCCGCGCGGGGCGTCGCACAGGTGCGCCAGGAGCAGGAGCGTCACCAGCGACCAGACCGGGTAGGATTCGACCCGGCCGCGATACTCGGGCAGGGCTTTGAAGTGCTCGGTCAGCGCGCGGATTTGCCCGCATTGGTGATAGCAGCGTGCCCCCGCCTGCTTTTCCACGGACGCCAGCGCGGGCTGGAGGTGCTCGGCCTGGAGGCTGCGCCGGGCGTGGCGGGCGATTTCGCGGACGAACAGCCGCTTGGGCCGGTCGTGTTGCACATAGTAATCGCGGCGGCACCGGCCCCAGCCGTCGGTCCGGCCCAGTTCCTGCCAGCCCTGGGCGGTGTAAACGGTGCCGTTGAACTGCGCGGGATCCACGAAGGTTTCGACCACCAGCACCGGATGGCCGTAGCGCGCCTGCCAGTCGGCGGCCAGTCGATCCAGTGCCAGCCGCAGCACCCGCGAGCCCAGGTTGGGGACGTGGGCGTCGGGCAGGATGAGGAAGCGGCTGTTGTTCACCACCAGGGCCCGCCGCCGGTCGCGCTGCTGGCGCGACCAGCCGATCCACTGGTCGCGCTGCTTGAGATGCCGGGCCGCGGCGCTGAAGAGCAGCAGCGCCAGCCAGCGATCTTGAGCATCTACGGCCACATAATACATCTGCTCGCCGACGGCCTTGAGGCCGCCCAGATAATGGTGTTGGCGGAGGAGG
The DNA here is from genome assembly GCA_014193395.1 of Verrucomicrobiota bacterium. Taxonomy (GTDB): domain Bacteria; phylum Verrucomicrobiota; class Verrucomicrobiia; order Limisphaerales; family BJHT01; genus BJHT01. Next base: position 10,609 of record BJHT01000168.1, on the reverse strand, counting down.
GATTGAAAACGGCGGCGCGGCCCCGGCTCGGTCACCGGCAGCACGCGCACCGCTTGCAAGAGGGCCTGATCCGCTGCCGCAGGGGTGTGGGCGGACGTATTTTTCCGTTTCATGCCCCCCACGCTATAAAGTTCGGCGGCCGGTGTCCCGCCAAATCGGCGTCAGCCCCATGATTCCGGCTTGAGGCATCTCTCATGCATACGCGCTGAGGAGCAAGGGGGTGGCGAGGGGCGTGGTGGGAGGGATGGAAATGTTGGCAGGGGAATTTGGGGCAAGGGAATCTAGGCAAGGGAATGGAGGCAAAGGAATGGGGACTGAAGGCTCGTTTCCCTTGTTCCCATTCCTTTGCCTCCATTCCTTTGCCGCAAAATTCCCCTGCCATAAATTTCCCTGTCTCAAAATTCCCGTGCCGCGTCGCGCCGGGCCTGCCGCCTTTCGGGTTTGATTCGGTCGCGGTGCTCCCTAGATTCGCGGGCATGCCTTCATTTGATATTGTTTCGCAGGTCAGTTCGATGGAACTGGAGAACGCGGTGAACCAGGCCAACAAGGAGTTGTTCACGCGCTTTGATTTCAAAAACAGCAAGGCCGAGATCGTGCTCGAGAAGAACGAGATCAAGCTCGCCGCGCTGGATCAGTTCAAGATGCGGACCTTGGTGGAGATCGTCGTGGGCAAGCTGGCCAAGCGGAATGTGAGCCTCAAGAACGTGGATCAGGGCGAGCCGGAGTTGTCGCCGCTGGGTCATGCGCGGCAGATCATCAAGATCAAACAGGGACTGGAGCCGGTGGTGGCCAAGCAGATCACGAGTTTTATCCGCGACGGGAAGTTCAAGGTGACGACGCAGATCATGGGCGAGGAGGTGCGCGTGACGAGCAAGTCGCGGGACGAGCTGCAGACGGTGATGGCGGCGGTGAAGGCGAAGGACTGGCCGGTGTCGGTGAGCTTTGGGAATTTTCGGGAGTAGGCGGGCGCGGTGCAGTGCCCATTGGGAGCGCGGTGGTTGGCCGCGGAGGAACGCAGAGAACGCAAAGAGGGGGGAACCGGTCTTCAGCGCGCGGCTTCGGTGGCGTGGAAGGGGCCGTAAATATGCACGGCGTAGGGCGCGAAATCATCCATGGCCCAATCGGAATCCACCGGGACATAGCGGGCTTCGCCGAGCACGGGCATTTGCTCGAGACCCTTCGCGGGCACGCCGAAGGAGAACAATTGCGCGATGGGCGTGGTGTTCACACACAGCAGATAATCGCCGACGGGCACGGTGCGGCTCGCGGCCGTGACGCGCAGGAGGACGGGCGAGATGCTGGCGTCCTGGGTGGCGTTGAAGCGGTCCGCGCTCGCGCCGAATTCGTAGGCGCGCGGCCACCAGAGCGGCTCGGCTTGGAAGAGGCCGCGGCGGTCGTTCACTTCGCCGATCACCTGCTGCAGCGCGGTCCACGTCGCGGGATGCTCGCGCAGTTTCCACGAGCCTGATTCCCACGCGTAGAAGAACAGGCCGTCCGCGCCTTGCGCGAGCGCCTGATAGACCATGCACCGCAGCTCGGTGTGAGTGGGCGGCCGCAGATTCGTTTCGCCGGGCAACATCTCCGCGTGCGCGTTCCAGTCGAAGGCCTGCAACACCGCGATGAACGGTTTTGTCCGACCGGCGGTGAGGCGTCCCAGCCGCCATTGCGCGCTGGCGACGGCCAGCGGCTGCCACGGCACGGGATAGCGGTCCACCATCATAATGTCGCTCTCGGCCGCGTAGTGACGCGCCTCGGCCGCGTGATAAAAAACCACCGCCGTCGGTTTGTTCGCACCGGCCGCGCGCAACGCCGTGCGGCGCTCGCGCAATACCGCGGGCGAGACGCGATTCAGCTCCGGTTCGTCCGCCAGATACCACGCCCACAATCCCGGATGCCGGTCCGCGGTCTGCGCCACGATGGCGTTTGCGGCGGTCGCGGCATCGCCTTTGGTCAGCGCCGGTGGATATGCCACGACGCGCAAGCCCTGCCGGGTCGCCGTCTCGAGCACGTCGAGCGAGGGCGCGCCGAAGACGAGGTTGAACCCCGCCGCGCGCACCGCGCCGAAGTCGTTGCTCTTCACGCCGTAGATTCCCAGCGGATAGAAATCCGCGCCGGAAATTTTCTGCGGCACCTGCCGGCAGCCGCTGCCAGCGAGTGCGAATGTGAGCAGCGCCAGCGCGGTGATGGCGATTTGTCGCGCCGAATTTTTTCGCTGCGGGGTCGGGAAGGGAATGGAGGAACCACGGATGGACACGGATGGACACGGATGAAAACCGAAGTCATCGGTGGTCGTCGCTGCGGAGCTCGCGTCATTGCCAGCGTCCGTCCCCCATCCGTGTCCATCCGCGTTCAACCGTGGTTTCATGATTATTTTTTTGGTGCCTCAAAATTTCCGCTGCGCCAGTGCGTGGGCCAGCGCGGCGTCTAGATGCGGACGCGTGAATTGAAACGCGGTCTCCAAGAGCCGCGCCGGCTTGACGCGGGTGCTCGACAGCAACACTTCCTCGCCCATCTGCCCGAACAGCAGCTTCACGGCGAACGCCGGGAGCGGGAGCACCGTCGGGCGGCGCAGGGCCGCGCCGAGCGCCGCGGTGAACTCGCGGTTGGTTGCGGGTTCGAGTGACACGAGGTTCACCGGCCCGGCCAGCGCTTCAGTTTCGAGCAGATGAAAAATCGCGTTCACGGCATCCTCGAGCGCGATCCAGCTCCAGTATTGTTCGCCGCTCCCGACCACGCCGCCGAGGCCGAGGCGGAACGCGGGCAGCATCTTCGCCAACGCGCCGCCGGCGGCGCTGAGGACAATCCCGAACCGCGCGAACACGGTGCGAATTCCGCGTTCCTTCGCGGCGGCCGCCGCGTGCTCCCAGTCGCAGCAGACCTGCGGCTCGAAGCCGGTTCCCGGCCCGCTCAGCTCGGTCATTTCCTCGTCGCCGCGGTTGCCGTAGTAGCCGATGGCCGAGGCTGACACGAAGACGCGCGGTGGCTCGCTCAACCGCGCCAGCGTGGTCGCGAGCAGGCTCGTCGCCTGCATGCGGCTCTGGAGGATGCGGTCCTTTTTGGCGCGGGTCCAACGCCCGGCGATGTTCTCGCCCGCCAGATTGACGACGGCGTCGAAACCGTGCATGGCCGCGGGATCCAAGACGCCGCGCGCGGGATTCCACAGCCGCGCCGTGCGGTCCGTCGCGGTGGGCGGCGAGCGCACGAGGCGCACGACCTCGTGCCCTAGCGCGGTCGCCTTCGCGACCAACGCCGAGCCGATCAGCCCGCTGGCACCGGAAATCAGGATTCGCATGACATTGGGAAGAAACGGAAGCGCTACTCGCAGCGCGACGCGCTCGAACGTATTCGGCAACGACGGGGTAAGGCAATCTTCGCCGCGACGTAGCCGCGTAGCCGACGACGTGAGGAGGCGGACGGCCCGCGGTCCGCAGGTTGCCGAAGTATTATGTTTGCTCGGGGCCGGCCAGCACACCGACTGCGCTCTGCGTTCCTTCCGATCTCTGCGGTGTTCGGTGCGGCTCGCGCACTGTTGGGGTGTCCGTCGGTCATCGGACCCGGAATAGAACACCGCAGAGATGGGAAGGAACGCAGAGCGGCGCGGGTAGCGGTGAGCGGGAAACCTTCGTGTCCAGCCGGGGGAAGCAGGCGCGCTCGGGCCGTTGAAGCACGGAGTTTGGACTGACGAATGCGGACTGACGAATGCCCGCCCGATTCGTGAGTTCTCGTTCGTCAGTTAATGGTCCGGTCATTTTGCGAAAGTGTCTGCTGAGATTTTGGAAGGCGCATGGCGGTGGTGAGTCGTCGTGGATTTCCCGCAGATTCAAGGCGGCCACAGATGGGAAAATATTTGGGAGGTCTGAAATGGGTGGCAGGACTTGAGCCTTTCGCTCGCGCGTCTCGCCGGGCTTCGCTTCCTTTGTCGTTCGGCGCACGAGCCGTTGTTTGCTTCAGTGGTTCCGACTCTTTCGTGGCGCTCGCGGGTTGGGTCGGTAGGGTCTGGCGCTCATGAAGCCATTTTTTGTTGCCGCAGACTGCGCGTGTGGGTGCGTGCGGGAGGGGTTGTGCCCGGTGCTCGGGGAGCGCGCCATTGACGCATGAGCACGGCGCGTCCGTTGGGGCTGGGCAGCGCGGTGGCGCTGGTGGTGGCGAGCATGATCGGGACGGGCGTGTTCACGACGAGCGGATTTCTGCTCGGGGATCTGGGGTCGGCGGACACGGTGCTGGCGGCGTGGGCGGTGGGCGGGGTGATCGCGGCGCTGGGCGCTTTGAGTTACGGGGCGCTGGCGCGACGGATTCCGGAGTCGGGGGGGGAGTATCTTTTTTTGTCGCGGACGTTGCATCCATCGGCGGGTTTTCTGGCGGGGTGGATTTCGTTGCTGGTGGGATTTTCCGCGCCGATGGCGGCGGCGGCGATGGCGTTTGGCGAGTACACGAAGACGTGGCTGCCGGGGTGGAATCCGCGCGCGACGGGCACGGCGCTGATCGTGGGGTTGTCCGTGCTGCATGCGGTGCGGGTCGCGCCGGGTGCGTGGGTGCAGAATGTGGCGGTGGCGTTGAAGGCGGGGTTGATCGCGGCGTTCATCGGGTTGGCGTGCGGGCGATTGCCGGCGCCGGGCGTGGTGGAAGCGGGCGCGGGGACGGGGGCGGGCGTGTGGTCGCCGGCGTTCGCGGTGTCGCTGGTATGGGTGTCGTTCAGTTACGCGGGGTGGAACGCGGCGATTTACGTGGGCGGGGAAATTCGCGACGCGGAGCGGAATCTGCCGCGCGCTTTGCTGGCGGGCGCGTTGTTGGTGACGGCGCTGTATCTCGGGTTGAATTTTGTTTTTCTTCGCGCGGTTCCGGCGGTGGAACTCGTGGGGCAGTTGGAGGTCGGGCGCATCGCGGCGCGCGCGCTGGGTGGGGCGGCGTGGGCGGAGGCGGTGACGGCGCTGGTGGCGCTGGGGTTGCTGACGTCGGTGTCGTCAATGGTGATGGCGGGGCCGCGGGTGTATGCGCGGATGGCGGCGGATGGATATCTGCCGGCGTGGCTGAATTGTCGCGAGGGAGCGCCGCGGGCGGCGATCGGATTTCAGCTCGCGGTCGCGTTGGTGATGCTGTGGACGGCGACGTATAAGAGCCTGCTGACCTACATCGGGTTCACGTTGAGCTTGAGCACGGCGGCGACGGTCGTGGGCCTGATGCGGCTGCGACGGCGCGAAGGGGCGTCGTTGCGCGTGCCGGGCTGGCCGTGGGTGCCGGGGTTGTTCGTGGCGAGCGTGCTGTGGATGGCGGTGTTTTCGGTGGCGCGGCAGCCGGTTGAGAGTGCGCTGGGGCTGGCGACGTTGGGAGTGGGTTGGGTGGCGTGGTGGGGCGGGTGGAGCGGGAAAAAGTTCCAAGGGTAAAGCTCAAAGCCCAAGGGAAGGGACAAGCGCCAAGGACCAACGAGGATTGGAGCCAAGCTGTGGGAGGATTGAAAAAATTGGGCGGGTCGGGGAAGGGGGGAAAGCTCCAAGGATAAAGCTCAAAGCTCAAGCGAATGATCAAGGGCCAAGGGCCAATGGATTCAGGTTTCTGGGCCGCGCGACGAAGGCCGTGGCTCGTGGAGCTTGGTGATTTGGCCCTTCCCTTGAGCTTTGAGTTTTGAGCTTGGAGCTTTTCTCCCGCGCGCTTCCGTCACCGACCATGACGCGAGGCCTTCTCCGTGCGTCGTTTCGACGAATTCAGTTGAATCTGCGCGGGCGTTGCCCCGGAATACTTCTTCATGAATCTGAACGAAGAGCAGAAAAAGCAGGTGATCCAGTGGCTCAACGAGGGGGCCAAGGTGGCGGACATCCAGAACCGTCTGGAGAAAACTTTCCAATTGCGGATGACCTACATGGAGGTGCGGTTTCTCGTGGATGATTTGAAGGTGCTGCCGAAAGATCCCGCGCCGCCGAAGGCTCCTGAGGCTCCCGCAAAACCCGCCTCACCCGCCGTGTCCGCACCCGCGGCCGCGACTGCCGCCGGTCCGTCCGGTGCCATTCCGCTGGAGCTGCAGCCGGAGCCGCCGTTGCCCGGTGGCGTGGGCGGGGTCAAGGTCACGGTGGACACGGTGGTGCGTCCGGGCGCGATGATCAGCGGGCAGGTGACGTTCAGCGACGGCAAGACGGCGGCGTGGTATCTCGACCAAATGGGGCGGCTCGGAATGGTCGCGAGCGAGAAGGGGTACCGGCCGTCGGCGGTGGACGTGGAGGATTTTCAAATGGCATTGCAGGACGAACTGGCGCGGAAAGGATTTTGAGCGGCTGCCGGAAGAGTCGGTCGCGCCGCGCGCGAGGGGGGGATCCGGTTACGCGGGCGGTTGGCGGGCCGCCGCCGGAACCGCGTAAACGCGAAACTCCCAACAGGGGATTTCAGACAAACCCGGAACGGTGGGTGAGACTCATCGGCGAACCGACGCGGCAAAAACCAAGGGCGGAATCGCGGCTGGCCGACGCTGAATGTGCGCGTCCGCCGGCGGCCGCTTCGCATTCCGCCAGCCCCTTTTCATTTTCGGTTTTTCGCGAGGTTCGTGGTTCCGTCGGTCTTTCGCCGGCTGAACATTGCGCTTCCTTCCCGGCGGCGACGGCTTAAACATGCCTCCCATGAGCCGTGGCGAAATCCAGGTCTCCGCCGCAGTGCGGAGCAGCGAAGGCCGGTGCTCACCCCATATTATGTCACTCCATTCCCGTCGCGAATTTGCGAAACTGGCGCTGGCCTCATTGCCCGGCGTCGCCTTGTTGTCGGTCCCGCACCGGCTCGGTGCCGCTGAAGCTCCCGGCGCTGCGCCGGGGAAACCCAACTCGAAGGTCGCCGGAGTGCAGTTAGGCATCAACGTGCCCTACAGCTTCGGCAATCCGCTGATGAGCGGTGACGACATTCTCAAAACCTGTGTACAGCTCGGCTTGAGCGGGGTGGAGTTGCGGACCCAGCCCGTCGAGGCCTTTCTCGGCGCACCGGCCAATGTCACCAGCCCAAAGAACGCCGTGGTCAAGGGCGCGGCGGCGGCCAATGCCGGGCCGATGGCGGAATGGCGCAAGTCCGTCTCGCTGGACCGGGTGAAGGAGTTCCGCAGCAAATATGAGTCGGCCGGCGTGCTGATTGAAATCGTCAAGGTGGACGGAATTTTCAAGATGACGGATGACGAGCTGGATTATGCCTTCGGCCTGGCGAAGGCGCTCGGGGGACGCGCGATTTCCACCGAGATTTCCCACCAGAACGAGGAGTTGAAACGCGTCGGGCGCTTTGCTGACAAACATCAGTTCATGGTCGGCTATCATGGTCATGCCTCGACCACGCCGGCGCATTGGGAGACGGCGTTTTCCCTGGCGAAGTACAACGGCGCGAATGTGGATCTCGGGCACTTCGTGGCGGGCAACAATGGTTCTCCGATTCCGTTCCTCAAGCAGCATCACGCCCGGATCACGCATGTGCATCTCAAGGATCGGAAAAAGAACAACGGTCCCAACACGCCGTTCGGCGAGGGGGACACGCCGATTGCCGAAGCACTGCGCCTGATCCGCGACAACAAGTGGAACATCCAGGCCACGATCGAGTTCGAGTACAAGGTTCCCGCCGGCTCGGATCGGCTGACCGAGATCGCCCGCGCCATCAAGTTTTGCCGGGACGCGCTGGCGTAACGGTGGTCGGTGCGGTGGATCGCGCGTCCGTCGGTGGACGGCGCGCTGGGGCGGACCACGACTGCCGGGCCTCCCGCAGATTCAGGGCGACCGCAGATGGGAAATTGAATCTGTGGCCGCCTTGAATCTGCGGGAGTTCTTTCGGGCGATTCGCGACGGCCCGGTTGCTGCGGGCCGGATCGCGGTGGTCGGTGAATCGCCTCGACCGGGAGGCGTCCGGTAAGGGTGTTTTCACTGTGTCGGTTTATAGCGCGGGCGCGGGCGTGGTTGGCGGCGATTTTCGTCGGGGTGATCGTGGCCGGGCACGCGGCGGAGACGGCGGGCGGGCCGACGGTGGCGGAGGTGACTTTCGAGCGGGAGGTGCGGCCGATTTTGAAGGCGTACTGTTTTGCGTGTCACGGCGAGGGGGAAAAACTCAAAGGCGGATTGGATGTGCGGTTGCGGCGTTTTTTGGTGAAAGGCGGGGAGTCAGGCGCGGCCATCGTGCCGGGGCATCCTGAGCAGAGTTTGCTGATCGCACAGGTGGCGAAGGGCGAGATGCCGAAGGGCGAGAAGAAGCTGTCGGCGGCGCAGGTGGAGACGTTGCGGCGCTGGGTGGCGGCGGGCGCGCTAACGGTGCGGGCGGAGCCGGAGGCACTGGGGAAGGGGCCGTATTTCACGGAGGAAGAGCGCGAGTTCTGGGCGTTCCAACCGCTGCGGCGGCCGGCGGTGCCGACCATTGCGGACGCGCCGCAGCCGGGGCGGGGACAGCTTGTCCCCGCCTCGCCAGCGGGGACGGGCCGTCCCCACCCCGAGCCGGAAGTGCGCACACCAGTCGATGCCTTTCTGCTGGCGAAGCTGCGGGCGCGCGGCCTGGGGTTTTCGCCCGAGGCGGACAAGGTGACGCTGATCCGCCGCGCGACGTTTGATTTGACTGGTTTGCCGCCGACGCCGGAAGAGGTGGACGCGTTTGTGGCGGACACGGCTCCGGGCGCGTTCGAGCGCGTGGTGGAGCGGTTGTTGCTGTCGCCGCATTACGGCGAGCGGTGGGGACGGCACTGGCTGGACGTGGCGGGCTACGCGGATTCGGAGGGCTACGATGACCGCGACACGGAGCGCAAGCACGCGTACCGATATCGCGATTACGTGATCCGTTCGCTCAACGCGGACAAGCCGCTGGACCAGTTCATCCGCGAGCAGCTTGCGGGTGATGAACTGGTGAAGCCGCCGTTGAAAAATCTGTCCGCCGACGCGGTGGAATTGATCACGGCCACGGGATTTCTGCGGATGGCACCGGACGGGACGACGTCGGCAACGGATCAAAAAGCGGCGCGCAACGCCGTCGTGGCGGACACGATCAAAATCGTTTCGACCTCGCTCCTCGGGTTGTCGGTGGGCTGCGCGCAGTGTCACGACCACCGGCACGATCCGATCTCGCAGCTCGATTACTACCGCTTCCGCGCGATCTTCGAGCCGGCGCTGGATTGGAAAAACTGGAAGACGCCGGGTGGGCGGGCGGTACCCCTGCTGTCGGACGCGGATCGCAAGCGGATGCTGGCCATCGAGGCCGAGGCGAAGGCGCTGGAGACGGAGCGGGTGAAGCAGCAGAGCGCGGCGGTGGCGGCGGTGTTCGAGCGCGAACTGGCCAAGGTGCCGGAGGACAAGCGCGAAGCCGTGCGCGCCGCATGGAAGACGGTTGCCGCCAAACGCAGCGGGCCGCAGAAGAAACTGTTGAAAGATTTTCCGAGCGTGGACGTGACGGCGGCGAATCTGGGCACCTACGACAAAGCGGCGGCGGGCAAGCTCGAGGAGATGACGACGCAGGCGGCCTGGCTGCGCGCGACGAAGCCCGTCGAGGAATTTGTCGCGGCGCTGACCGAGCCGGTGGCGGCAACGAATCCGCCGACGTTTCTGTTTCATCGCGGCGATCCGGATTCGCCGCGGGAACGGGCGACGCCGGGCGAGCCGACGATTCTCGCGGCGTCGCGAGCCGTGGATATTCCCGAGAAAAACGCCGCGCTGCCGACGAGCGGACGGCGGCTGGCCTTGGCGAAGAGCCTCACCGACGGGACGCATCCGCTGACGACGCGGGTGTTGGTGAACCGCGTGTGGTTGCATCATTTCGGGCGCGGGCTGGTGGGGACGCCGGGAGATTTCGGAGAGTTGGGCGAGCGGCCGACGCATCCGGAATTGCTCGACTGGCTGGCGACGGAATTGGTGGCGCGCGGGTGGAGTTTGAAGCAGTTGCATCGGGTGATGATGAACTCGACAGCGTATCGGCAGGGCGCGCGGCGCAGCGCGGAAGCCGAGGCGGCGGACCCGGATAATCAACTGCTTGGGCGCATGAATGTGCGGCGGTTGGAGGCGGAGAGCATCCGCGACGCGGCGCTGGCGGTGAGCGGGAAGCTGACGCGGAAGCTGTTCGGCGCGCCGGTGCCGATCACGGAGGACGACGTGGGGCAGGTGGTCGTGGGCGTGGACACGCGCGATGGCGCGGGGCGGCCGACGGGAAAATTTGTGCCGCTGAACGAGGAGGAATTTCGCCGCAGCCTGTACGTGACGGTGCGGCGCAGCAAGCCGCTGGGGATGTTGCAGACGTTTGATTTGCCGGCGATGGAGCCGAACTGCGAGGCGCGCGAAATCTCGACCGTCGCGCCGCAATCGCTGGCGCTGATGAACGGCGAGTTCGCGGTCGAGCAGGCGCGGTATCTGGCGGAACGCGTGGTGCGCGAGGCGGGCGCGGACGTGCGAGCGCAGGCGGCGCTGGCGTGGCGGCTGGCGTATGGCGCAACGCCGGGCGCGGCGGAACTGGACGGCGCGATGAGTTTCATCCGCGCGCAGGCGGCGTGGTATCAGGCGCATCCCGTGACGCCGGGAAAAGCGGGCAAGGGGAAATTGGAACCGCTGACCGACGCGGCGATGCTGGCGCTGGCGAACTACTGTCACGCGTTGCTGAGCGCGAACCGGTTTATTTATGTCAACTGATGCGCTGT
>BJHT01000167.1 GCA_014193395.1 Verrucomicrobiota bacterium | reverse complement strand
GACTGTCAAGGTCGCCCGCCCGCCTACCAAATGCGTTGGCTCCATGCTGAGTGTTTCAGCATTTGGACTTTCCTCACGTCGGGGGCTGTGGGAGTCGGTTGACCACGTCGCGGCCAACCTGAACCAGAACGCCTTTCCCGAAACGGGTTTGGCAAAGGAATGGAGGCAAAGGAATGAAGACGAGAAAAATTCCCGTCCCCATTCCTTTGCCTCCATTCCTTTGCCCATCACTCCGCTGCCTGCTGCCGCGCGCCACCGCCAACGCCAACACCCTACTGGATGAGCCCCCGCTTCCGCAGCAGCACCTCCATCGCGCGGTCCATCAAAATTTCCGCCAGAGGCTGGGTCGCCTGATCCAACGCGGCGTTGGCGGCCTTCAACTTCACCGGCTCGCCGATCTTCGTCCGCGCATCCTCCGCCGCGAGCAACGCCTCGACCGCGCCCAGCGCCGTCTCGATCTTCACGCGCTGTTCCTCCGGCAATTCGCCGCCGCATTCCGCGAGGCCATTGCGCGTGGCTTTCGCCGTTTCCTCCGCGCGCAGTTTCGCCTCGATCCATTGCCGCGCCTTCAGGTCATCGAACGCGTGCTCGACCGATTCCTCGACCATCTGCTGCACCGCCGCGTCATCGACATCCACGGCGGATTTCATCGGCACGATTTTCTGATGCCCCGTCTTCGTGTCGCGCGCGAGCACATGGAGAATGCCATTCGCATCAATCTCGAATTGCACGCCGACGCGCGCGATGCCCCGCGGCGCGGCCTCAAATTCGAGGTCGAACTTCCCGAGGCTCCAGTTGTCCTTCGCCCGCTCGCGTTCGCCCTGGAGCACATGGATCAACATGCTGCGCTGCCCATCGACGGCCGTGGTGAACAGCTCGCCCGCCTTCACGGGAATCGTCGTGTTGCGGGGGATGATCACATTCATCAACCCGCCAAAGGTCTCGATTCCCAGCGACAGCGGTGTCACGTCCAGCAGCAGGATGTCCTTGAAACCGCCCGACAAAATCTCCGCCTGGATCGCCGCGCCGAGCGCGACCGCCTCGTCCGGATTCTGCGACGTGTTGAGCATCGGCCCCGCGGCCTTGTGATAATCCGCGCCCAGCCGCAAATCCCCGCGCGTCTCCTCGAACTCCGCGCACCCAAACCATTCCGCCACGCAGCGCCGCACCAGCGGCATCCGCGTCTGCCCGCCCACGAGAATGACCTGATCCAAATCCTTCGCCTCCAGCTTCGCGTCGCCGAGCGAGCGCAGGCAGTGAGCGCGGGTCTGGGCAATGAGATCGCGGGTCAAATCCTCCAGCTCCTCGCGCCGCAGCCGGCAGGTGAAGCTGAACGTCGGCGTGAGAAACGGCAGCGGAATCTCCACCTCGGCCTCCGTCGAGAGCCGAATCTTCGCCGCCTCGGCCGCCTCACGAATGCGCGACAACATCGGTAGCTCTCCGCGCGCATCCGGCCCGCCCGCCGCGATGATTTTCGCGACAAGAAAATCCACGACCCGCCGGTCCAGATCGTCGCCGCCGAGACGCGTGTTGCCATTGGTTGCGAGCACCTGGAACACGCCGTTGTTCAGTTCCAAAATCGAGAGATCAAAAGTCCCGCCGCCGAGATCGTACACCGCGATCTTGGATTTCTCGCGCAACCGCAGCAGCCCATACGCGAGCGCCGCCGCCGTCGGTTCGTTGACAATCCGCTCGACCGTCAGCCCGGCCAGCTCCCCCGCGTGCTTGGTCGCATTGCGCTGCGCGTCGTTGAAATATGCCGGCACCGTGATGACCGCGCGCGTCACCGCTTCGCCGAAGTAAGCCTCCGCATCCGCCTTCAGTTTCTTCAGCACTTCCGCCGAGATTTCGTCCGGCGTGTAGTCGCGCCCGTGGATGCGCATCGTCACCGGCCCCGTGCCCGCGCCCGCGACCGGATACGTCAGCGTCATCTCCTCGCGCGCCACCTCCGCACCGCGCCGTCCGATGAAGCGCTTCGCCGAATAAACCGTTTCCGCCGGCCGGATCACGCGCACGCGATTCGCCGGATGCCCCACCATCGGTGCCGCGCCCGCGCCGGGAAAATGCACCACCGACGGCGTCAACCGCTGCCCGTCGGCGTCCGCGATCACCAGCGGAATGCCCGAATCCACCGTCGCCACCAGCGAGTTCGTCGTGCCCAGATCAATGCCAACAATTCTGCTCATGAAAAAAATCCCCGCGCGCCGCCGATGCCTCAAGACATCCGCCCGCGCGCGGCCCGCGACGATAGCACAACGCCCCCATGTGCCACGGGAAAAGGCGCGGGAACACACTCACACCCCGCGCGTCCCGATCCGATTGGAAAAACCGCGAGCGCCATCCGCCCGGACGGCGTCATTGCCAACGTCGCCCGGCGGGCGCTGCGGGCGCACCGCCTTCACGCCGCTCACCATCCGAACTTCGCGCGCGTTCGCACCAGCCGGGCGCGATCCGCGCCGAAGCGGGAAAACTTTCGCGCTCCCCGCACCTCTACATCGGCCTTGCCCCGTCGCCGCGCCGCGGCAACCTTCCGCGCCCGCAGGGATCGCGGTGAAACAGTTTCACCGCGCGCCTGCCCGCAATGCCGAAGCCCGCCACCGCATGAATGAACCTCTCTTGCCCGGCTCGTCCGCCGCTCCGCTGCTCGGCGTCAGTGTCGGCTGGTTTGACCCCCTGTTTCTGTTGATGCTGGCGCTGGGCTTCTGGCGAGGCCGGTTGAATGGCGCGGCCCGCGAGCATTTCGCCGCCGGTCAGTGGTTGCTCGTCGCCGTGATGGGCGGCGTGATGAGTCGCGCGCTCGGCGGCCTGATGGTGAAGTGGCTGGGCGTGACCTTTTTCGCCGCCGGCATTTTCGGATATGTCGTCGGCGGCGGGATTGTCCTCATCGTCGCCGCTGTGCTGCGGACCTATCATGCCGACGAGATGCTTGACGCGGCTTTCTTTGCCAAGGCAGAGCCGGCGGCGGGCGGCGCGTTCGGGGCGCTCAAATTCTTCTGTCTCCTCACCATCGCCCTGGCGTTCGTGCATGCCCGCAAGGTGCCCGATCCCACCGAGCCGCGGACCTTTCACGAGACCCTGCATGTGCAAATCTTCGACCGCTCGCTGGCCGGCGCGGCGATCGAGAAGGTCGGCGCTATCATGTTGATCCCCGCTTCCTCAAATGCCCGCCGCCCCACGGTGGGACAAAAGAAAAATCAGCAGATGAACAAGGTGGGGAAGTAGCGGCGGCCGGTCGGATGCGGTGGCCTGTTCGGACGGTGAAGCGGCGTAAACGCCGCGCGCCGGGCGCGGTGGGGCGGCCGCATCCTCGTTGTTCCTGCTCCGAACTTCGACTGGTCGGCGGACCAGCCTGTGGCGACAAGCTGTCGCCACCCCTTTCGTTTTACACCTGCGCTTTGAGACTCGCCGCAGGAGCCGGTTCGGCGTGGGGAGTACCGAGATCGTGCGGCGTCGGCGACGCGAGGCCGGCCGTGCGCGGGCGGCGGGTGAAGCGCGCGGCGAGGTCGCTGAATTCCGTGTAGATCACCGGGATGACGAAGAGCGTGAGGAAGGTGCTGGAGATCATCCCGCCGACGACCGCGATGCCCATCGGGCGGCGGCTCTCGGCGCCCGCACCGAAGCCGATGGCGATGGGGACGATGCCCGCAATGGTCGAGAGGGCGGTCATCAGAATGGGGCGGAGCCGCGCCTTGCCGGCTTCGAGCATGGCGTCGTGCGGGCTGGTGCCGCGGGCGACTTGTTGGTTGGCGAACTCGACGAGGAGAATCGAGTTCTTGGTGACGAGGCCGACGAGCAGGATCAGGCCGATGAGGCTGAAGAGATTGATGTTCATCGCCGGGATGGGCGGGAGGAGGCCGGTTATGCTGAGGAAATTGACGAGCCACAGCAGGCCGAACGCGCCGATGCCTCCGAGCGGCACGGCGAGCATGACGGTGAACGGATGCACGAGGCTCTCGAACTGCGCGGCGAGCGTCATGTACACGATGATGAGCGCGAGCAGCATGACGAAGAGGAATTCGCCGCCGGCATCCTGGAGGTCCTTTGATTCGCCGGACCAGTCATAGAGAAAGCCTGCGGGCAGATCGTTGCGGATGAGGTCCTCGACTTTTTCGAGCGCGGTGCCGAGCGGGATGTTGTTGAGCGAGGCGGAAATGGTGGTGCTGCGGAGGCGGTTGTAATGCTCGATGGCGTTCGGCGCGGCGGCGGTCTGGTGGTTCACGATGCTGCTGAGCTGAATGAGGCGGCCGTCCTGATTGCGCACGTAGAGACGGTCGAGGCTCTGCGGGGTGAGGCGCGAGAGGCGCTCGAGCTGGGTGATGACCTGATATTGTTTGCCATCGAGCTTGATGTGGCTGAGGTCGAGGCCGCCGAAAAGGATTTGCAGGGTGCGCGACAGATCTTCGATGGACACGCCGAGCGCGGCGGCGCGGTTGCGGTCAATGTCGAGGCGCAGCTCGGGTTTGGTGACCTCGAAGGACGAGCGGGCGTTCAGCAGGTAGGGCGTCTGGCGCAGTTTGTTCAGCACTTCGCCGCTGTAGCGATTGAGCGAGTCGAGGTCTTGCGCCTGGAGCACGAGCTGGAAGGGGGAGCCGAAGCCGCGGCCGATGGCCTTGGGAATGGTGGGCACGGCGATGGCGCCTTCGATCTCGGTGAAAAATTTCAGACGCAATCCGCCGGGGCCGTTGACGATTTCCCGGATGCCGCGCTGGCGGGCGGTGCGGTCCTTGAAGCGGACGAAGAGGATGGAGCTGTTGGCCTGGCCGGGGCCGGAAAGCGCGAAGGCGGTGACGGAGCCGAACGCCTCGACCTCGGGGACGGCCTTGAGGATGGCCTCCATCTCGCGCACCTGCCGGTCGGTGTATTCGCTGGTCGAGCCTTCGGGTGCGAACACGAAGCACAGCAGCCGGCTCTTGTCCTCCTCGGGCAGGAACTCGTACTCGAGGGCCTTGAAGGTGACGACCATGAGCACCAGCCCGGCGCAGGTGAGCAGCATGATGATCCAGCGATGGGCGAGCGACCACGCGAGCGAACGCTCATACCAGCGGTTGAACGGGCCAAGAATGAAGCGGTCGAACTGCACAACGATCCAGGATTTCCGCTCTTGATCAATGGGCCGCAGCAGGCGCGCGGCCATCATCGGCGAGAGGGTGAGCGCGACAAACGCCGAGATCGCAACCGAGCCGGCGACCGCCACGGCGAACTCGATGAAGAGCCGGCCGGTGGCGCTTTTCTGAAACGCCAACGGGAGGAAGACCGCGATGAGCGAGATCGTGATCGCGATGATGGCGAAGGAGATTTCCTGCATCGCCTTGAACGCCGCCTGCAACGGCGGCAGGCCGTGCTCGATGTGCCGGTGGATGTTCTCGAGCACGACGATGGCGTCGTCCACGACCACGCCGATCGAGAGCACGAGCGCGAGCATGGTGAGGATGTTGATCGAGTATCCCAGCGCCTGCATGATCGCGAACGTGCCGACGATGGAGACGGGGATCGCGATGGCCGGGATGAGCGTCGAGCGGATGTCCCCGAGGAAGAGATAGATGACCAGCACGACGAGGAGGAAGGCGAAGGCGAGCGTTTCCCAGACCTCGCTGACGGCCTGCTCGACGTAGATGGATTCGTCGTAGTTGAAAACCATCTCGATGCCCGGCGGCACGGTGGGCTTGATCTTCTCGATCTCGCTTTTCACCGCGCGGGCGACGTCGATGGTGTTGGCCTTGGACTGCTTGACGATGCCGAGGAAGATGCACGGACGGCCGTTGTTGCGGGCGATGGTGCGCTCGTTCTCGACGCCGGGCCGGGCCTCGCCGATGTCGCGGAGGCGGATGATTTTCGTCCCGTCGCTGCGGATGACGAGGTTGTTGAACTCGGCGGTGTTCTTGAGTTCGCCGCGCACCTGGATGGTCATTTCGCGGTCGAGGTTTTCCACGCGTCCGCTGGGGAGTTCCACGTTCTGTTGATGCAACGCGCGCTCGACATCGAGCACGGTGACCTGGCGCGCGGCCATTTTCTCGGCATCGAGCCAGAGGCGGATGGCGAAGCGTTGTTCGCCGCCGATGATGACATTCGAGACGCCGCGGATGGTCTGGAGACGGTTCTTGATCTGCTTCTCCGCGAGCATGGTCAGCTCGAGCGGCGTCTGCGTCGCGCTGTTGATGCCGATCCAGATGACGGCGAGCGCGTCGGCGTCCTGCTTGGCGACGATGGGTTCCTTGATTTGATCCGGGAGCTTGCCGCGCACGCGCGAGACGCGGTCGCGTACGTCCTGCGCGGCGAGGTCGATCTCGCGGCTGAGACTGAACTCGATCGTGATGGTGCTGACCTGCTCGCGGCTCTGGCTGGTGAGGGTCTTGATGCCCTCGATGTTGTTGATTTCTTCCTCGAGCCGTTCGGTGACTTCAGTCTCGACGACCGCCGCGCTGGCACCGGGATATACGGTGGTGACGCTGACGATCGGGGGATCGATGTCGGGCAGTTCGCGCACCGGCAGGCGCTGGAGCGAGATGAGGCCGAAGAGCACAAGCGCCAGGCTCATCATCGTGGTGAAGACGGGGCGCTTGATGCTGATTTCGGGGAGGAACATGGGGGGGCGGCGGCGCGAGTTATTCTAAGCCACTGCTATTTTGTTGGAACGGGAAATGAAACCACAGAGACACGATGAGCACAGAGAAGACCGGGAATTCGCGGGCCGGTACTGGTTTACTGATTGGTGACTTCCTTGAGTCGAAGCCGGCCCCTGTTTTTTCTCTGTGTTCATCGTGTCTCTGTGGTCTCAATTCCCGTTTCCCCCTCACTCCGCCCGCGGTTTCAAGGTCTTCTCGGCGCTCGTGTACGGCAGCGACGCCTCGGGTGGTGCGGGGCTGACCTTCGCACCGGGCCGCAATTTCTGTGTGCCCTCCACCACGACTTTTTCGCCCGCGAGCAGGCCGCTGACGATCTCGACATCGCCCGCGAGGCGGATGCCGGTTTTGACCGGGCGCAGGTGGGCGGTCATTTCCTTGTCCACCACGTAAATGCTGGCGCGCTCGCCGCTGAGCATGAGCGCGACCTCGGGGATCACCACCGCCGAGTCGCGGATTTGCAGGGCGAGATCGAGATTCGCAAACATGCCGGGGCGCAGCTCCTGTTTTGGATTCGCGAGGCGCGCCTTCACCAGCGCGGTGCGCGTGTTCGTGTCGATTTGCGGCGCGATGAAATAGACCTTCCCTTGAAACTTCCGCCCCGGCAGCGACGCGACGGTGATCTCGATGCTCTGCCCGAGCTGCAACTGCCCGAGAAAGCGCTCGGGCACGTTCACCTCGACCTTCACCGGGTCCATCTGCACGAGCCAGGTGAGCGTGGTGTTCTTGGCGATGACCTGGCCGGGGCTGACCATGCGCGCGCCCGTGGTGCCGGCGAACGGCGCGACGATGCGCGTGTCCTTGAGCATCTGGCGTTTCAATTCCAAGCCCGCGCGGTTCACGTCGAAGATCGCGGAGGTCTGGTCAAATTCCTGGCGCGACACAAGCCGGTCCTTTTGCAACTGCCGCATCCGCTCGAAGTTGGTCTCGCTGAGTTTGAAGTTCGCCTCCCCTTCCGCCACGGACGCCGCGAGCTTGCTGTCGTCGATTTGAATGAGCAGCCGGCCCTGCTCGACCGGCTCGCCCTCATCGAAATTGATCTTCCGCACCACGCCATCCACCTCGGACTTGATCTCGATCATCTCATCCGCCGTAAGCGTGCCGACGAGCGACAGGCTCTCGGTGACCGCCTGCCGCCGCGCGTCGAGCATGACCACCTGGGTGGGCGGAAAGCCGCCGCCCTTGCCCGCCGCCGGCTTGCAAGCCGTGAGCGTGAGCACCGCGGCGGACGCGAGCAGAACGAGTGCAAAAATCGGGGCGAACCTGCCACCCGCGTCCGTAGCCGCCGACGTGAGGAGGCGGACGGCCCCGTGCGCAATGCGATCCGCCTCGTCACCTCGGCGGCTACAACCGGCGGCAACGGAGAGCCGCGCGGGAAACGCGTGCGGCGGCGGCCACGGATTCGCGGCAGGCAAGTGGTTTGGTGTCGGCATTGACGATTGCATCTGGCGGTCGGCGGCGTTGGACGCGGAGGGTTGCCCACGCATCAGAATCTCCCCACCCGGGCGACGATCATGGCGACGCTTTCGGGACGGGAGCGGCGAACGTACGGGCCGCACCGACAGGCGTCAACGATGGAGCCGAGTGTCGAGAAATCTCCCGTGTCTCCTGATGGGAAAGCGCCAGGCATCTGGGGCTGCTCGCCGCGACAACGGAGTGCGGCCGTCCTCGGCCGCAGCGACGTCCGCACGTTCGGGCGGTGCCGGATTTTCGGACGTCCCCTTGCGCTCCAACCTGCTGCGCCCGAGGACGGGCGTACTCCGCGCTACATCGGCGACTCCCACCCTTTCCGATACTCGGTGCGGATGAACTGGTTGGCCTCGGGCGCATTCGTCACGCGCAGATTTTCGGCATCCCATTCGATGCGTTTGCCAGCGCGCAGGGCGACGTTGCCGAGGAGGACGGCTTCGGTCATGGGGCCGGCGTAGTCGAAGTTCGCCAGCGCCTTGCCTTCGCCTTTGCACGCAGCGATCCATTCGAGATGCTGCGCGGCGTCGTGGTCCTTGTCCGCGCCGGGGAAGCGCGGGAGCGTCTGCGGCACGCTGGCGAAATCCTCCATCTTCGCGCCGGACAGAAAACTGCCGCGGCCCCAGTAGCTCGGGACGTAGAGCGTGTCCTTGGTGCCGATGAGGATGTAGCCGTTGCCGGGGAGCTGCGGCTGTTTCGCCAGGGCGGGATCGGGTTTCTTGCCGCCATCATACCAGGTGAACTTCAGCGCCGCGCGCGCGCCGCGTTTGGCAAACTCGTGCGTGATGATCGACCACGCCGGCGCGGTTTCATTGTTCACGCCGGACGACGTGGCTTCCACTGCGACGGGGTCGCGCAGGTCGAGCGCGAAGAACGCGAGGTCCATGTTGTGGCAGCCCATGTCGCCGAGCGCGCCGGTGCCGAAATCCCAGAACGCGCGCCATTTGAACGGCACGCAACCATCATGAAAATCCCGCCACGGCGCGGGTCCGAGCCAGAGGTCCCAGTCGAGCGTCTCGGGCACGGCAGCCTTCGCCGGACGCGCATGGCCCTGCGGCCAGATCGGTCGGTCGGTCCAGATGTGGACTTCCTTCACGTCGCCCAGCACGCCGGAGCGGATCAGTTCCACCAACCGCCGCGAGTCGGGCTGCGAGTGCCCCTGGTTGCCCATCTGCGTCACGATCTTTTTCTCGCGGGCCAGCGCCGTCAGCGTGCGCGCCTCCCAGACCGTGTGCGTGAGCGGCTTCTGCACATAGACATGCTTGCCGAGCTTCATCGCCATCGCCGCCGCGTGGAAGTGCGTGTGGTCGGGCGTCGAGACCGTGACGGCGTCGATGTCTTTGCCGGCCTTTTCGAGCATCACGCGGAAATCTTTGAACTGTTTCGCGTCGGGAAACGCCTTGTAGGAAGCGGCGGCGTTGCGCTGATCCACGTCGCACAGCGCCACGATGTTCTCGGCCTTGCAGTAGCCGATGTCCACGCGGCCTTTCCCGCCCGCGCCGATGGCCGCGATATTTAAGCGCGCGTTCGCCCCGAGCACGTTGCGCGACGAGACAAAAGGAAACGCCACGGCGCTCGTTGCCAGCGCGGTGGCGGTTTGAAGAAAATGGCGACGGGTGAGGGAGGAAGAATGCGGAGCGGTGGAATTCATGCAGAGCTTGTACCAAGCGAGGGAGGTGAAGACAACCGGCATGTGCGGGGCGTAGCGCCGGTGCACCGCCGGAGCGCGACCGGTCCTCGGTCGCAGCCTGTGGAAAAGGAGGAGGCGGTTGGAATTTCCCGGCATCTCGGCCAGTGCGCGGCTACAGCGGGCGGGGACCGCCCGCGCGCCAGCCTCAGTCCACCTCGCCCGCCGCCGCGGCCGCGGCCTTGCGCCCCGCGGCGCGCGGGCCGAACAACGCCGTCCCGATGCGCACCAGCGTCGCGCCTTCCTCGATGGCCACCTCGAAGTCCCCGCTCATGCCCATGCTCAGATGCGGCAGCGGCGCGCCCAGCACCTGCTCGCATTCGGTCCGTAGTTCGCGCAGCCGCCGGAAAACCGGCCGCACCTTTTCCGGGTCCGGCGACCACGGGGCGACGGTCATCAGGCCGTGAATCTCCAGCTTGGTCAGCGCGTTGAGCTGCGCCAATTCCGCGAGCAGCAGGTCCGGCCGGTAGCCAAATTTGCTCGCCTCGCCCGCGACGTTGACCTCCAGCAAAACCGGGAGCGTCTTCGCGGATTTGGCCGCCCATTTTTGCAACTCCTGCGCCAGCGCGAGGCTGTCCACGCTCTCGATCATCTGAAACAGCTCCACCGCGTCGCGGCACTTGTTCGATTGCAGATGCCCGATCAGGTGCCACTGCAAGCGTCCCGGCGACAGCGGGATTTTCGTCTTGGCCTCCTGCACGCGGTTCTCGCCGAACACCGTCAAGCCCAGCGCCGCCGCCGCCCGCACGGTTTCCGGCGGATGATTCTTACTCACCGCCACCAGCGTGACGCTGGCGGGATCGCGCCCGGCGCGGTCACACGCGGCGGCCATACGCTGCTGTACCGATGCAAAATTTGCGGCCAAATCCATGCCGCGAAATTACAAGCCGCTCCGGGGACTGAACAGAAATTCCGCCGCCGCGACCGGAGTGCGCCCGTCCTCGGGCGCAGCGAGGTGGAGCGCAGGGCGGTGCTCGTGATTCCTGCACCCTCGGGCGGGCGAACGTTGCTGCGGCCGGGGACGGCCGCACTCCGCGGCTTCTCGCGCATCGCTGCGCCTCCCTTGTAGCGCAGGTTTCCCAACCTGCTGTGTCGCCGATTTCCAAATCGGCGGGCGTGGGCGGGGCGAAGACGCTCGGATTTTTCCGCAGCGCTGCTGGCGGGCGGAAGGCCAGCGGGTTTGGAAACCCGCGATACAGCAGACTTGGAAGTCTGCGCTACAAGGGCAGCACTGGGCCGCACTCCGCGGCTTCACGTTCGCGAATTGCGTGTCCACTCCCCCTCATTCGTGGCTCAATCGGCGCGATGTTTGAACTGTTGAAATCCGACTCGGTCACCAAGGCGCGCCTTGGGCGTTTGACCACGCCGCACGGCGTCATTGACACGCCCGTCTTCATGCCCGTCGGCACGCAGGGCACCGTGAAGGCGCTCGATCCGCGCGAGTTGGTCGAGATGGGCACTCAGATCATGCTCGGCAACACCTATCACCTGAGCATCCGGCCGGGCATGGAGATCATCGCCGCGGCCGGCGGCCTGCACCGCTTCATCAACTGGCCGTTGCCGATCCTCACCGACTCGGGCGGCTTCCAGGTTTTCAGCCTCGCCAAGATTCGCAAAATCAAGGCGCACGGCGTCGAGTTTCGCTCGCATCTGGACGGCTCGCCGCTGTTTCTCGGGCCGAAGGAGGCGATGGAAATCCAGCGCACGCTCGGCTCGGACATCGCGATGGTGTTCGACGAATGCCCGCCGCACGGCTGCTCGGTGAAGGAAGCCAAGCTCGCGGTCGAACGCACCATCCGCTGGGCCGGCGAATGCCGCGAGCAGCCGCGCGCGCCCGGCCAGTTGGTCTTCGGCATCGTGCAGGGCGGATGCGATCCGCACCTTCGCGGACCGTGCGCGCAGGCCCTGGTGAAGATGAATTTTGACGGCTACGCCATTGGCGGAGTGAGCGTCGGCGAACCCGAGAATGAAATGATGCGCGCGGTCGAAATCACCGAGCCGTTCCTGCCCGCGCACCTGCCGCGCTACGCGATGGGCCTGGGCACGCCGGCGCAGCTCGTCGAGCTGGTCGCGCGCGGCGTGGACATGTTCGACTGCGTGCTGCCGACCCGCGTGGCGCGCAACGGCACGGCCTTCACGAGCAAGGGGACCTACGCCATCAAGGGCGGCGCGGTGAAGATGGACTTTGGCCCCATCGAAGAAGGCTGCACCTGTTTCGCCTGCCGCAATTTCTCGCGCGCCTACGTCCGCCACCTGCTGAACGTGAACGAAATCCTCGGTCTGCGCCTGGTGAGCATCCACAACAGCCACATGTATCTGAAGGTGATGCAGGACATCCGCGCGCATCTGGCGGCCGGGACGTTTGCCGAGTTCCGGCGCGAGTTCATCGCGAACTACGTGCCGACACGGAAGGTGCTCGCGGGGCGCGCTGAAAAGCTCCAAGAATAAAGCTCAAAGCTTAAGGGAAGCAGCATGGGCCAAAAGCCAGCGGAACATCCCGACCCTGTAGTTGCCGGGGTCGCGCGGACCGGCCGATGTAATTGCCAAGTGTCGGGAAGTAACCTCCGGCGCACCGATATAAGGGATCGCCGATGCTGCTAATCCTCATTTCATCAATACTACGGCAAGGACCGAACCAAAAATCAAAAACGTGCCCCCAAGTGCCAGCAACATGTTCGGTGCAAAATAATAGTCTTCGGCAATAAAGGCGTACTGAGGATTGGTTGGACTATATATGACATCCGAACTTGATCCCATTTCCTTACCACGCCCATAGCCGACAGTTCCCATAACTATGAAGCGCTCCTTACCGGCTAGATACTCGACGACGGGATGATAAACCCAGTTAGAATCAAAACCTCCGCCCGGTTTAAGGACATTATCAACCACGATGCCACTGGTTCGCCTGCAATCAGCAATCTTTGCGCTGAGGCATCGGCGATAGATCAGGCCACCGATTAACATGGCGATTCCAACGAAGGGAAAAATCAGCAGCAGATACTTGAGACATTCTACCATAAAACACTGGGTTTTTGACTCCGCCGAACTCGCCGGCAGGAGGCGAAATCCTGGTGGTCGCGGTTCGGGTGTTGTCAACGGACGCAGGTAGTCGCATTTGCCTGGAGACAGGTTTCAATGCCGGAATAACGACACGGCATACCACGCGGAAAGAATTATTGTGCCCAACGTAAGGATCGCCGCCGCACAAACCCAAACTGTCCCGTGCCGTCCTGCACGGAAGTAACCGACGAGCAGCATTCCGAGAAGGATAGGAGAGAGGATCGGGACAAGAAATAGGCAGGCCCAGCAGACTAACTGAATCGCCGGAAATGGTACGGGCCTGACATCGCCCGGCTTGGCGATCAAGACGCTGACATACCATAGCGCAACAAATGCGGAAAGTAGGACGGCCCTGGTTTGAAGTGCGAGGTTTCATTTAAGATTCACGAGGGCTGATTATTGTGCCGGGGGGGGAGTTCGGTTCGCTTTGTTGGATCAGATAACAATAAATCACGCGGACACATGTTGGGACGTTGTGATGCGCCATCTCACGGTGACTTCTTCGGCGCAGACGGGCGTTCGGACGGTACGATTTCAGCGGGCGCGACGGTCTGCTTGGAGCGCTGGATGAACACGTCCACCTGCTGGCCGACGTAGAGGGGGAAGTCGGGGCGCTCGAGTTCGAAGATGATCTGGAGCACGCGCGTGTCCACGCGCTCGGCGCTGTCGCCGGTGAGCGAGCGCTTCGGGATGACGAAGGGATCGATGCGCACGAAGCGCAGGGTCATCTTGCGTTTCGTGTCGCCTTTCAGGAAGGCCACGGCGGGCTGGTTGGCCTCGAAGAGCGGGGCGTTTTGCTCATCCACGTCGGCGCGGATTTGGAGGCGGTCCACGTCGCCGAGAATCATCATCGGTTCGGTGGCCAGGGCGTTGGCGTATTCGCCGGCGCGGGTGTTGATCTGGAGCACGGTGCCGTCGCGCGGCGCGCGCACGGCGAGGACCTCGAGCTCGACCTGCGCCTGCTCGACCTGGCTCTGCGCGGCGGCGATGTCGGCGCGGGTTTTGCCGACGCGCGCCTGCATGGCCTGCGCGGCGAAGTCTTTGCGCCGGGCTTCATCCTCGGTGGCGACGCGGTTGCGTTCGAGCTGCTGCACGCGCGCGAGCTGATCGCGGGCGTCGGCCAGTTGCACTTCGTCGAACGCGAGTGCGGCCTTCAGCGCCGCGAGCTGCGACTGGCTGGTGAGCAGGCGCGCGCGGGTTTCGCGATCGTCGAGTTGGACCAATAAATCCGCGGTCTTCACGCGGTCGCCGATGTTGACGAAGACCTTTTGCACCAGGCCGCTGCGGGGCACGCCGATGCGGACGTTCTCGCGAGCAGCCTCGATGATGCCGGTGGCGGCAAGGGTTTCAGCGAAGGGCGAGCGCGTGGGCTGCGCCAGCGGTTTGGGCGGTGGCGATTGCGCGCGAAGTCGGAGGACGAGAACCGACGCGGCAATCACGCCGGCGACGGCGAGGTAGAGGCTGAGTTTGCGGAAGAGCAGCATGGGAAATTTTGGTTTGGGGTGGCGATGACTCTCAGTGCGGGATGGAAACCAGCGCGGCCGAGCCGCAACGGCAGGCGCACCGGTTTGGAGTGCGGTGACTTTTCACCGCTTTCCCGAGGCGACTTGTCGCCGTCGAACTGCGGAAGACGTGAAGGCGCAGAG
>BJHT01000166.1 GCA_014193395.1 Verrucomicrobiota bacterium | reverse complement strand
TGGCGTCCGCCCGTGCGAGGGCGTCGGCGAAGCGGTTTTGCTGGAGGAGCAGTTCGATGGCGGGCAGGGAGAGTTCGGGGTTCGCGCCGAGCGCCGCGAGGCCGCGGTCGAGCCAGGCGAGCGCGTCGTCGAGTTGGCCGGCCTTGGCGAGCAGGTGGGCGGGTTCCAGGAAATGCCCGGCGTCCGGTGCGGTCACCAGCGGGATCGCCTTGGCGAAATCCGCGACGGCCTCCGCAGTGCGTCCGCGCAGGCCCAGCACGCGCGCGCGGTCGAGCAGCACGAGGGCATTGGTCGGCGACGCGGCGGCGAGCCGGTCGAGCAGCGCGCCCGCTTCGTCGAGTCGGCGCGCGCCGGTGAGGGCGCGGGCGCGGGCGAGCTCGAGGCCGGGCAGGGCAGGGGAGAGGCGGCGTGTTTCCTCGAAGTCCTTCAGCGCCGGCAGCCATTCGCCGTGCTGGAGCAGCAGTTCGCCACGCTGAAAAAAGAGCGTGGCATTCGTCGGCGAGTTCGCGATCTCGGCGGACAGTGCCTGAATGCGTTCGTGTGCGGTCCCGTGGGCGAAGGCTCCATGCGGCAACGCCAGCACGAGCGCGAGCCACACGCCCGCGGCCACGCCGCCCGCCCGCCGCCAGAGGTGTGCGGCGCCGGCGCAGGCGCGAAGACGGGCACGACGAGCTGTTTTCGATTCGGCCATAGGCAGTTTGGCGGCTGGCCGACAACGTGGACGCAATGCCTCCCGGAAGAAAGGCGGAACCCTCGGGAGCGGCTCTGACCGGCTCCGTCGGCGCGGAGACTCCCAGTCCGAGCGAAGAATTCTCAACGCTTCTGCTCCGCGCCCGCTGCCAATCCCGCTCGTTCCAATCGCTTTGCCAACCGAACCTCTCGCTTGCGTGCCAGCTCGTGTTCCCAGATGCGCAGCACGCGCCACCCCGCCCGGCGCAACGCGCGCGTCACGAGCCGATCCCGCGCCCGGTTCGCCGCGAACTTCCTCCGCCAGAATGCCGCATTGCCTTTCGGCTGTGTGGCGTGCCGCGGGCAGCCGTGCCAGAAACACCCATCGACCAACACCGCCAGCCGCAGCTTGGGAAAAACAAAATCGGGGCGGACTTTGAAATCCCGCATTCCGCATTCCGCATTCCGAATTTGAATGTGCCTTCGCCAACCGCTGATTCCCCGCGCCCGGAACACGCGCACCAGGGCCAGTTCCGTGCCCTTGTTGCCACGCGATCGGATGCGCGCCATGACCGCCGAACGTTTGGCTTTGGTGAAGACGTCGGTCATCGCCTCACTCCCGCGCACCCGGTAGCCGGACTGCCACCAACGGTCTGTTCCGGCGAAACTCGCCGGGCTTTCGCACTCTCTTCCGCCGCCGTTTGCACCCGATTGTCATGGCCGTTTCTCGATGCGCCAGCGGCCCCAGAGCTGCGGCGTGAGTAGCGCCTCGCTCGGCACGTCCGCCGTGATGGCAGTGGCCTTGTTGCTCCAGTAGGCGCGCTGGACGGTCTCGAAGCCGTTGCCACGCAGCACGCCAAGGTCGGCCTGGAGCACCGCGCCCACGGCGGGTTTCCAGCCGAGCGTGCTCAGCGGAATCGAGAACTCGTAGTTCCCGGCGTCCGCCGCGAACTGCAGTTGCGCGCTGACGTCTTCGACGCGGTCGAAGTGAATCGTCCGCCACGGCGAGGAGAACGGCACGCGCGCGCCCGCCGCGGTGCCGGGCACGACCGCGCGATACAGCGTGGCGACGGCCTTTTTGTTCACGATGGAGACGAGCAGGCGCAGGTCGCCCGCGACGGCCTCGGCGCGATTCGGCGCGGCTTGTGCGTCCGTGCCAAGCATCACGTCGAGCGCACCGCCGGTTTTGAAGAGCGCGTTCGGCGTGTCGCCGGAGTTCTTCAGGAGGTTCGCGTCGCCGGTGCGGAAGGCCACGAACAGCCGGTCGCCCGCGACGCTCGCGGCGGCGCTCACGTCGTAGGGCTTCGCGTCGCTGTTGAACCACGCGCGCGTCCCGCGTTTGTCCACCACGGCCCATTGCGCGGCGCTCCAGTCGTCGAGCTTGCCGTCCACCACCGGCACGCGGTCGCGCCATGCGACGACGAGCGTCTCGCGGCCCGCGGACTTCTGCCGCGCGGCTTCGCTTTGCACCGTCCACTGCTGGGCGCTGCGGAGGTCGGCTTCGGTCACGGTGATCTCCTGCTCGGGCAGGCGCTGCAACGTGTCGAGTCCATCCACGCGCACGAGGCTGCTGCGCGCGCCGTCTTGGATGAAAACGCGTCCGTCCGGCGTCTGGCCGATGCTCGGAAAAAAGTTCTCGTCGTGCGGTGAAACGCCGTTCAGCAGCATTCCGCGCTGCGCCGCGGGCATCGACCACGGCTGCCCGAGCCGCACGTCCTGAAAGAGCGACTGCACAAACAAGCCATCCGCCGTGAAGAGATACATCGGCCCCATGTTGCCGTTCACGCACCACAGCGGCCCCGCCTTGCTCTCGACAAAACCGCCCA
Source organism: Verrucomicrobiota bacterium (assembly GCA_014193395.1). Taxonomy (GTDB): domain Bacteria; phylum Verrucomicrobiota; class Verrucomicrobiia; order Limisphaerales; family BJHT01; genus BJHT01. The sequence continues at coordinate 12,067 of BJHT01000166.1, read as the reverse complement.
GCAGCCGCGTCGAGCCGATGACCATGCCGGGCCGGTCCGGCACCGCCGCCTCATGCGATGCGTGCAAGCCCGGCCAGACGCTCGGATACGACCAGCGCGCCGCGCCCTTGAACACGCCGCACAACGACTGCGGCGCAAACGGCGCGACGCCCAGCGTGACCACGCTCCAGCCGTTGGAATGCACGAGCACCTGGTCGCCACCGCTGCTTTTCGGTCCCAGCACGCCGTCCGCAATCGTGTCGCGCTTCTCCAAGTCATAGACCGGCACGCCCGCATCGGTGAATCGCTGCGCTGCGAACCGCCCGGCCTTGCCTTCCCAGCGGGACAGCACGAACGCGAGGTCGGGCATCACCGTCACCCCGCCGCACTGGCCGGGGAGGATTTGCACCTCGTCCGGCTGCGCGAGACCGTCGCCGTTGAGATCGCTCCACGCGAACAACGCCGGGTTTTTGTTCGGGTCGCCGAGCGGGTCGATGCCCTGCGGCCAGCGCGGTTTGAACTCCGGGCGCTGCAGCACATTCCAGTCTTTCGCGCGGCCCATGCCCGCGACGGGCACGGCCTCGTGATCGCGCTCCACAAACAGGAACGCCGTGCTGGAGCCTCCGGTCGGATTGTTGTTGTAGCAGTTCGAGAAGTAACGTCGCCCCTGCCGATACAGCGCGAACTCGGGCGGTTTGTTGCGGAATCCCAGCTCGAGTCTCGCCGCGTCCACGCGATACGGCACAGCGATGAGCTCGCTGCGGCCGGTCTGCCAGTCGAGCCGGAACGTCATGCCGCTGTAGTGAAAAAGGCCCGGATCGCCGCTGTCGAGAAAGCCGCCGCCGCCATACTCGGCCGGGCCGTAGAAGGCGCGGAGGAACTTGCCCTCGGGCGTCCACACGCTCACGCGCTTGGGCTGCTCGTCGTTCTCGGTGACCCAAAGCTGCTGGCGGCTGTCGAGCGTGAGACCGGCCGGATGGTTCAGGTGCTGCGCGTCGTAAATTCCGCCCCGTGGCACGCCCGGCTTGCCGATGGCGTGGAGAAATTTTCCGTCGGCGCTGAAGACCTTGACCTGATGCGCGCGGCCCCAGTCGGAGACATAAACGCGGCCCGCCGCGTCGGTCGTGAGGTGCTGCGGGTCTTCCAACTGGTCTGCGATGAAGACCGCGGGCGCGCCGAGTTTGCCGGTTTGGTTGAACGCGAAACGCAGCAGGCGATTGCCACTCAACGCGAGCAGCCGGCCCTGCGGATCGAACGCCAGTCCGCGCGAATCGCGCAGCTCGTGTTCGCCGAGGCGCTGCTTGGTGCGGGCGTTTACGAACACCAGCTTTTGGAGCCGCTTCAACGCGACGACGATGACGCCGTCCTGCACGGCCAGCCCGCTGATCTCGGCGGCGAGCTGGTTGTCCTTGGGATTCTTCGCGGGCAGCGGCCACGTCTCGCGATAGACGGCGAGGTCGTCCTTGGCCGTGAGCGCGGTGAGGCGCAGCTCGGCGTCGGTCGTGCCTTTGCCGGAGGTCCACACGGACGCGACGTAGGCGAGATGTTCCGCAGCGCGCTCGCGGCCGTCGTCGCGCGCGAGGAAGGGCGCGCCGGTCCACACGCCGCCGACCCATTTTTCGCCGCCGAGCTTTTTGCCGTCGAGGTCCACCCACGCGAGGCCGTGCGTGCCTTCGGAAACAAAGCTGCCGAGATAAACGCGGGGCTGGCCGTCGGGCGAGCGGTCGGCGGGGAGGAAGACGGCGGCGCTGGGCGGCGTGTGGTTCGCGAGCCACGCGCCGGTGTTGTCCGCGGTGTTCCACGCGGGATTGCCCGCCGTGTAAATGGGGAACTCGTAACGCAACGCCAGCTCGTCGTGCGCGAGGCCGCGCACGCGGTAGCGACCCGGTTTCACGGGCTTGCCGGGCACGGAGTAGATGCCGTGTTTCGCCGCCTCGGGATCGCGGCCGAGATCGTCGAGGCCGTCCCACCACGCGGTGTTTTCACCGGCGGGAAAGGGCGTCTCGCTCACGAGATTGCGGATGCGCAGGCCCGTGGCGTCCTCGATGACCAGCGTGACCAGCCCGGCGCGCGGGAGGGAAAAGCGGATGGGAATCGGCGGGTGCGGCAGCTCCGTTTGCTCCACGGGCAGCACGGCGGATGCGAGCGGTTCGCCACCGAGCGAATGCAGCGCCATCAATTCGCCGAGCCACACGCGCTGGCCGTTCTTCGTGGCGGTATTGAGATGCGGATGATTCACCTTCGCCACTTCGGTGATGCGCAACCGCACCGCGCGCGTGGTCACGTCGCGACCGAAGTCCAGCCAGTTCACCGCGAGCTGCCGCGGATACTGCGTGTCCACGCCGGTCCACGAACTGACCGCCTGCCAGTCCGCGTCCGTCGCCTCGAGCGCCGGGGCCTGCGTCGCGGCCGCCAGCGCCTGCACCTCCGCCGCGCCGAAGCCCGCCCACAGCGCCGCGAGGCCGCGCAGCCGCACGGGCTGCGCCCACGACAACACCAGCCACGCCGGCTGGTCCTTGATCGTGGCGCGCGGCGTTTCGCTCTCCGTGTCCCACAAATCGCGGCTCCATTTTTCCAGCCGCTCGTTGTTCACCAGCGCGGCCTTCTGCGGATTGTCACTCGCCGCGGCGACGGCTTGCGGCGCGAGATTCGCCACGCGTTCCGCCAGCACAAGCACGCCGCCGAGTGCGCCCGCGTAGAGTTTGTCCGTCGGCTGCGCCGTGTGCGTGAACCGCAGCGCGCGCGTCATCGTGCCCGGCGGCAGCACCCACAGCGCGAAACCATCCGCGCCGACCTCGCCCACGCCCGTCGCCACAGCCGCCCCCCGAATCACATGCCGCTCGGCCGAGACCCACGCGCCCTCGTCGTCCAGCGCGCCAGGCGCTGCCGCCCCGGGCTTGAGCACGCTCAATGTCCCGCCCGCGCGCACCAGCACGGTGCCGACGGCGACCGGTTGTTTGAAACCGATGCGCAGATGCCGTACGCCGGGACTTTTGCTCTCACCAAACAGCAGCCCCGCATGACTCGGCGCGGTTCTGGTGGTCCACAAAAACTGCGTGACGCCGTCCTTCGTGACGACCGGCGTCTCGCGTCCCTCGACCCACTGCGCGAATGCGGCGGCCTCGACATCTTCCGGCTTGATGGTGGTGGCGAAGACGCCCGCTGACGTCGCGGCGCGCGCCGGTGCGGTGGGCGTGGCGAGCGGGCAGAGGCACAGCGTGGCGAACAGAAAAATCAGAGCGTTCATGCGTTTCAAAGCGGCCAGCGTTCCCGAACACGCCGGAGCAAGCAACGGGAGATAACCGCGGCGAAGGCCTGTTCTTGTAGGAGTCGAGGTAACGAGACTCTGACCTCCTTCTGCGAGAGGCCCGCCCCAACCGCCGCAGCCCCCGTCGTTATTCCAAGTTGCTTTCAAGCTGAGCCTAAGTCGCGCCGGGATTTTCGCCTCTGGCAAGGCGCGAGGAAGGAGCATATCCGCACGCGATCTGTGACTGACGAGCAACGCCGCCAGCGGTGAAAAGACCCAGCGAGTTAGGCTCAGCTTGAAAGCAACTTGGAATTAAACCGCGTTCCGGTTCCCGGTGCCTTGACCCAGCCGGACCGTCGGAACTCAGTCCACGTTCCGCGTGGAAAAGGTTAGAGTCTCGTAACCTCGACTCCTACAAAGGCTCGCGGCACCCCACGCCGATCACCCGCTTTCACAAAACTTTTACAATCTCCTGACACGGTGGTGACAACTGCCTCGGCCCGTCGTGCCAGGGTTTCGGCATGAAGAACACGCGACTGTCACCGAGTCCGGCACTGGTGCCCGGCACTGGCGCGGTCGTGCGGTTTCTCGCCACCACAACCTCAACGCCTCACAAACCATGAACTCACCACAGTCTTCATCAGCCACTCCGTCGCGCCGCCTCCGTCCGGCACTGTTTGGTCTCGCACTGCTCGCGGTCGCGTTCGTCGCCACCGCCGGCCTGCCACCGGAGGAACAGAAGAACGCGAAACCCGCCCCGCCCCCGGCGCGGAAACCACCGGCCGAAGCGCTGCCGCAAGCGCTCGTGGACTTCCACGCCGCGCACATTCACGAGTTCGAGACGACGCCCGGTTTGGGTTTCGCCCGCATGATTCGCATGCCGTTTTCCACACCCGTCACCCTCGCGGGCGTGGAGTACCGTTCCTCCAAACCGGACCTCATCGCGCTCGAGACCAAGCCCGTCGCCTACCACAGCGGGACCGGCGAAATGATCGGCCTCCGCAACCTGACCAACCGCACTGCGCGTGCCAGCCTGCCTGTACGTCCGATCACGGCCGAGGAAACCAGCGCCATCGCGGAACTGCGCGAAGGCGCGCACCTCGTCCGTCAGGAAGCGACCATCAAGGCCCGAACCACGAACGGCATCGCCGATGTCACCGCGCTGCGGGTCGTCGGCGCGCTGCGGGCGAAGGCCACCTGCGCGCGCTGTCACGAATGCCCGGAAGGGACGCTGCTGGGCGCCTTCTCCTACACCTTGATGCCGGCCGGTGGCGTCCCTCATGTGGATCAGCGCGGCGAGCTTCTGCGCCGCCTCCACGCCATTGGCGGCCGTGCTCCGCGATGACCTTTGTCACCGTTTTTCTCCACCCACTTCCGCGATTCAAATGATGCCAGCCTCGACTCCACTTGGGCCGTCGGCGACGCTCGCGTCACCGGCCATGAAACGCGTTGCGATCTTGTTTGTGCTCACGGTGTTCGTGCCGAGCCTCGTGCTCGCGTGGCTCGCCGTGCGCTCGCTGCGCGACCAGCAGTTCGTCCTCGAACGCCAGCAATCACTGCTCTATCAGGGCCTCGCCGACCGGTTGGCGCGCGACGCGGAGGTCCACGTCGCCGACCGGCAGCGCGAATTTGTCGCGCATGTCGAGTCGTTGCTGGCCACCAATTCGCCGGCACAACTTTCGCCGCGTTTCGATGACGCGCTGCGCAAACTCTGGCCGCTCGCCGATGTCGGCTTCGTCGTCACGCGCGCGGGCAAACTCCTCAGCCCGTCGCCGACCGGACGCCCCGAGGCGCGCGCCTTCCACATCGCCAACGCCGCGTTCTTCGGCAACCGCGAGGCCATCGAGGTTTATTGGAACATCGGCCGCGGCGGCCAGGGTCAGGCGGGCCTTGACGAACGACCCGCGGGCACTCCCGACGGTGCAGTCCATCAAAACCCGGCCTTTCCGCTGGCGCAAAACACCGCGTCCCAGGTTTCCGGGAAAGCACTGCCCCAGGCGGGCAATCCCACCGACCATCAGGGATTCGCCAATTCCCAGGCCGCCCGGCCCCTCCAGCGCGTGGTGAACCCCCAGCTCCAGCAATTGAACGTACAGCAGTTCGCTCCCGCCGCGGCGCAGCAAAACTTCCTCCAGCAAAATGTTCTTTCGATCAATGCCGCGCCCGGCACCAACGCCCCCTCGCGCGTCGCCACCGCCGAGGCCGAGTTCCGCCAGCTCACGGGCGAGGCCACCGAGGGCACGCTCGCGCGCTTCATCGACAACAAGCTCAAGCTGATGTTCTGGTATCGCCCGCCGCGCGATCCCGACCTCGTCTTCGGCGTGCAGTTGCAACTGCCGCGGCTCATCGCCGAGATCCGCCCCGTCGTCCGCGCCACTTCGCCGCTCTACAGCGAGGTCTGCGTCGCGCTGCTCGACGACACCGCGCGGCCCGTGACCGTCTCGCACGACACCTTCCAGCCCGCGTCGTGGAAGCGCCCGTTCGTCGCCACCGAAATCGGCGAGGCGCTGCCGCATTGGGAGATGGCCGTGTATCCGCTGGATCCCGCGCAGCTCAGCCAGTCCGCGCGTACGCTCGCGCTGACCATCGGCCTGCAAGTGGCCGTGCTGCTGCTCGCCATCGGCGTCGGCGGCTGGTTGATCGTGGCCGACCTGCGCCGCCACCTCACGCTAGCGCGGCAGAAAACCGACTTCGTCAGCAACGTCTCGCACGAGCTGAAAACGCCGCTCACCTCGATCCGCCTGTTCGCCGAACTGCTCGCCGAGGGCCGCGTAACCGACGCCGCCAAACAACGCAGCTACCTCCAGGTCATCACCGCCGAGGCCGCGCGCCTCACGCGGCTCATCAACAACGTCCTCGACTTCGCCCGCCTCGAACGCGGCGAAAAGAGCTACACCTTCACCCGCTGCGACCTCGCCGCCGTCGTGTCCGAAACCGTCGCGACCTACCGCCCGCACCTCGAACAAGCCGGGTTCAAACTCGAGCTCGACCTGCTGCCCGCCGCGGCGCCCGTCTTCGTCAACGCCGACCGCGACGCCCTCGCCCAAGTCCTCGTGAACCTCCTCTCCAACGCCGAAAAATATTCCGCCGACCGCAAAGAAATACGCCTCGAACTGCGCGCCGCCACCCAGGCGCAAGCCGCCTGCGAAGTGCGCGTCCTCGACCGCGGACTCGGCGTTCCACCCGGCACCGAGACCCGCATCTTCGAGCAATTTTATCGCGCGCACGATTCGCTGAGCAGCGGCATTCAAGGCAGCGGCCTCGGCCTCACCCTCGCCCGCCAGATCGCCCGCGCCCACGGCGGCGAAATTGCCTACGAGCCGCGAGCGGGCGGCGGGAGTTGCTTCACCTTGCAGCTACCTGTGGTGGCGGAGTTTGGAAAGTGAATGGATCCAACCGCGAGCAATCGTGTGTCCGCACTTGATCGCTCCGGGACGCGGCTTGTTTCGCCCGTCTGCACTGGCTAACTTCGTCCCATGAGCACGACCGAACTGTTGGAACAAGTCCGAGCCTTGCCCGCCCGCGAGCGGCAGAAATTTGTCCTTGGCGTTTTGGCGCTCGACGAAATGCCGCCCGCTGGGGACTTGGGGCCAGTCAAACCGGTCCGGTGGCCCGACGTGGAGGCACGCGCCCGGCGCATATTCGGTGAACAAACGCTCCCGAACTTGGTGTTGCTGGAGCGCGAAGAGGAGGCGGCCGGAGGCGTATGAGTCACTACGCGGACAGCAGCTTTCTGGTTTCGTGCTACGTCACTGATGCCCCTACGGCCCAGGCCAAAGCGCATCTTTCAGCGCATTCGGTGCCGCTGATCTTTACGGCATTGCACGATTTGGAAGTGCGAAATGCGCTGAAGCTGGGCGTCTTCCGGGGCCTGTTCACCGCCGCTGCCGCTGCCGCGGCTTGGGCCAATCTGGAGCGTGATTTGCAGCGGGGACGACTGTTGCGGACCGCCGTAAAGTGGCCGCTGGGGTTTCGCGTTGCCTCCCAATTAAGTGACCAGCATTCGGCGTTAACCGGGACGCGGAGTCTCGATGTTCTGCACGTCGCATTGGCCCGGTCGCTCCGGGTTGCGGATTTCTGTTCCTTCGATCTGCGCTAGCGTGCGCTGGCAATGACGCTGGGAATGAGGATTGCCCCGTAGTGATGTCCTACGGTCCCGCAGGCTTGTCTCCCCGCTTCAGTCCGTTAGTTATTGCGGCATGAATACCGTAAGCGAAATCAAAGCGGCGATCCCGAAGCTGACCTTGGAGGAGCGGGCCGAAGTGGCCCGTTGTCTCCATGTGTGGGAGGACGACGCGTGGGACGAGCGCATGAAGCGCGATCTGGCCGACGGCAAGCTCGCCAAACTGGTCGCGCAGGCGGATGACGACATTACCCGTGGAAAGCTTCTGGAGTTGCCGTGATTTCCAAGACCAACGCGGATTTCTGGGCGTGCTTCAATGCGCTGCCGGAAGCGGTGCAACAGCAGGCTCGGGAACGGTTCCGGCTTTGGCAGGACGATGCCTTCAATCCCAATCTCCATTTCAAACTGCTGTTCGACGATGTCTGGTCGGTGCGCGTGAATCAAAGCCATCGCGCCGTCGGTCGGCGCCGGGGAAATCTGATCGTGTGGTTCTGGATTGGATCGCACGCGGAGTATGACCAGTTGCTGCGGCGGTTATGAACGGCGCGCTCCCGTTATCCGACTGGTTTCATCGCCCCACGCTGGCCACCATTGCCCCATGAGCACCCGCATTCTCGTAGTCGAAGACGACCCGCACATCTTGCTCGGGCTGGAGGAGGTGTTGCAAAGCGATGGGTTCGAGGTGGCGGTGTGCAATCGCGGAGATCAGGCGCTGGCGGCGGTGGCGAGGCAGCAGCCGGCGCTCATCGTGTTGGATGTGATGTTGCCGGGGCTGAGCGGCTACGACATCTGCAAGCAACTGCGCGCGCGGAAGGTCACGACGCCCATCCTGATGCTCACGGCGAAGAGTCAGGAACTGGACAAGGTCGTGGGTCTCGATCTCGGTGCGGATGATTATGTGACAAAGCCATTCGGCGTGCGGGAGTTGCTCGCGCGCATCCACGCGTTGCTGCGGCGCACGGCGGGCGAGGACGCGGGCAAGGCGTCGGCGGCGAGTGCGGAACCATTCACCATCGGCGCGGCGACGATTGATCCGCGGACCTATCAGGTGCGGCGGGGCAAGGCGGTCGAGACACTCACGGCGAAGGAAGTGAAGCTATTGCAATATTTCCACGCGCATCCGGGCGAGGCGCTGTCGCGCGACCGGTTGCTGAACGAGGTCTGGGGCTACGGCTATTACGGCACCACGCGCACGCTGGATCAGGTGATCGTGCAGCTTCGGAAGAAACTTGGGGATAATGGCGGGGAGCCGAAGTGTCTGCTTACGGTGCATGGAGTGGGGTATAGGTTGGCGAATGGGTAGGGGAAAAGTAATTAGTGACGCTCTTTCAAAACCTCTTTGCGCGATGCGATGGCAGGGCTAGTCGGCGGGGATAAAACGATGAAAACCAAGGTTTTCGGCCACTGGCAGCGGTTTTTTGGAGTACTTGGCGGCGCTCCGCCCGCCGCGCCGGAAGGCGGCGCGGTTTTCAGGGCCGCCACTGGCTGGCGGCGGGCTAGTTCGCCGTCAACACAAGCGGGCGAACAGCGCGGTGGCGGTCAGCGCCACCAACCCGAACATCAGATGGCACATCACCTTGGCCGCGCCCCGCACGCGCACCCACCGGCCGCCGTAGCGTTCCTTGAGCAGGCTGTTGACCCGCTCGGCCGCGCTGCGTTCCTTGAACCGCTCCGCCGCGGCCGGGGCCAGCGGGATTTTCTCCCCGCGGCGCGGGTTCGGATCAATGATGGGCACATGCCCCAGTTGCGTGCTAAAGGCGTGGATTTGCGGCGCGTCATACGCGCTGTCCATCAGGTCGTAGAGCGAGGTCACTCGCTGGGCGGTCATCTGCGCCAGGGGGATGGCCACCTGCGAATCATGCACGCTGGCGCTGGTGAGCACCGCGCTGACCGGGCAGTCCCCGTCGATGGTGTCCAGATGCAGTTTGTAACCGATCCAGCTTTCTTGATGCCCCTTGCTGTTGCGCTTGCAGCCCACGTCACAACGGCTCGGCAGGTCGGCCAGGTTTTCGGCCAGCGTGCGGTGGGGCTGGAGTTCCAAGCGTTTGGGCGGCGCGGGCGGGGGCGTTTCGCCGCGTTTGGGCCGGCCGCGTTTGCCCGCGGGGGCTGGGGCCGCGGGCGCGGGCTTGGCCGCGGGTCGTTCGGGGGCCTCGATGGCGGTGGCGTCGCGGCTGACGTGGCCCACGAGCTTGGGGCCGGCGTGGGTTGTGACCATGTGCTCGTGGATTTGTTGCGGCAATTGATCGGTCGCAAACTCGGTGAAGGCGCGGCTGAAGGTGGGTTCGCTGGGGATGTCCCCGGCGCTGTCCCAGCCGCAGAGCTGCCGCAGGAGCGGGCGGGATTTAAGGGCGTCAATCAGCGCGGTGGTGGTGGGGAACTGATAGACATGTTTGGCGATGAAGGCGTGGGCCAGCCAGGTGCGCGAACAGGGCGGACAGCCGTTGCCGCACCAGTCGTAGCGGCCGGTGAAGCGGCCCAGATTGGTCAGCGAGATGACTTCGCAGAACTGCTGGTCCAAGCGCGGAGAGCGGTCCCAGTTCCGATTCCAGCACGGGGAAGAGCTGGCGTTGCAGATGGTGGAAGATCGTCGGCAGGTCAGTCATGCGGGAACTGACAATTCGCAGCCCTCCGCGTTCAAACAAATCACAGAAAAAACTCAGTAAAACCGAGGTTTTGAAAGAGCCTCATAAGGCAATAATATTCCGTGTGATATAGCGGAATATTTCAACAGGCTGCTAGAGAGCGATCAGCTAGGCGGCGGCTGGCAGGGCCACTGGGGCGATGATTTGGCGGGCTACACGGGTTGCCCGGCATTTGCTCAACATGTCTCCGCCTTCAATTCATCGATGGCATTGTTGCAGCGGATCCGCCGCACCCGCCGGAACTGGAGGTCCTCAGCCAGTTGCTTCGCCAGCGTTTCATTGGCTGTGCTGATGGTCAGCAGATTCAACTGCGAGGACGGGACTGTCGGTCGTGATGTAATCAAGACTCGAAATGTCCTCGTTTCCACCTTCACGATGGAATCGTAGTGAATCCTGCTCGGAGCCGAGTCAGCGAATGAGTCTTCTTCAATCGACAGGGTATTGAGCGGTTGATTGAGCAAAGGGTGATCGACCCCGACGGGCGGTTCGGCTGCCATCCCCACCCAGTCCTCGCATGGCCGGCAGTTGAGCACCGAAAACGGCTCCACCCACTGGCTGTCCGGCCAGGCGTTTCCCTTATTAATCAGTTGAATCGCCATGATTGGCCCCGTCAGGTTGACCGCGGGCGGATCCTCCCAACTGAAATCTTCGGCCAGTTGGGCGAGGGCTGTTTCAGACACATCGTCCGACAGTGTCAGGCAGGCCTCCCAGTCATTACTGCTGAAGGCAATTCGGCTCGAAACAGCCTTCCCGAAAAAGGCGGGCTGTCGGAACTGGTATTTAACTGCGTCGTCATCGAAGCTGGCTACCTGGGGCCGGCCGTCGATGTGGAAGTGTATTAATGTTTCGTTCATAGATAATTGTGTTGTTGTTGTTAAGTGCCCTGCCGCCCGGAGTGACCGGACGGCAGGGACTCGCTGGCATTAGTGGGTTGCTGGGGCGACCGCGCCGAGCACCGTCGCGGCATTGGCCTTAAGCTTGCCGTTGTTGTCGGGCCGGTGACGAACCACCACCTGGCAGTTGAGACCCCGGAGGATGGCGGGATCTAACCCGTCCGCTTCCTCCTCGGGGTTGAGGCGACGACCCAGGATTGTCACCGAATCGTGCAGGAGAGGACTGCGGCTCTCAATCCGCGGGGAATATTCGCGTTTCAAGGCCTGGTCCCGGCCGGTGAGGGCGAACTCGATGACCACCTTCGCCGCCTCCTCGGTGCCTGCCTTGTTCTTGAATTCGACCTGTTTGACTACGGCCGCATAGGTGCCTTCGGGCAACAGCGCCGTTCCGTTGGGGTGTAGTTTCTTGATCTTCATGGTACTGATGTTACTGCGTGTGACCCCCGTAAATATAGCTGAAGGGATCACGATCCAGCCCGACACGCTTACTAACTGCATCACCCAAGATCGCGTGCCGGATAGGTTCCGGGGTGAGCGTGTAGCTGATTGATGAACCCCGAGCCGCTCCTCCTTGGAGACCACTGGTGTGGTCGGCCGGCAGAATGTTGCCGTTCTGATCCGAAGCCTTGGCAGATTCGGTTTTTTGTTTGGCAGCTTTGCGGTTCATATCGTCTACACCCACCAGATCGCAAACCGCCCGGGCTTTCTTACATCGCCGTGCATTTTTCTTTCGCGGGGGTGGCGCAGCGGTCCGGTTCTCCTTTCCCGCGCCCAGACTGGTGGATTTGGCGTTCAGCGGACTGGCCCGAACGATCCCTTGGTATCGCTTGCTGGATTCCGCTTGGCTTGCTGGCGGTGTACCCCTCACGTTCAACCCCGTGGATATTCCCGACTTGCAAGCCCTCCAGAACGGAGACCCCGACGCCTGGGATATCGCGTATGAGTGCCTGGGTGTGGTGGCGCTGAACGTGGCGCAGAGGAAGTTGGGCCAGATCCTGCCCGATGCCGTCGAGGATGTGGCGGTGGAGACCGTGGAAGCGCTGGTCGAGAAAGTGCAGGAAATGAAATCTGCCGACGAGTTGAAGCCCATGACCGCCAGCATCGCCCACAACCTGGCCGTGACCTGCCTGCGCGAACACTTCGCCCAGAAACGGGGTGCTGGTCGGACGCAATCACTGGATGC
>BJHT01000165.1 GCA_014193395.1 Verrucomicrobiota bacterium | reverse complement strand
GCCAGGCTGAAAACAAAGCGATGGTGATAACCCTTGGCCTTGAGTGCCGCCGCCGTGCGCTGGCCGGCCATCACCCAGTTGTGGTGAGTGCCTTCCGCGTCCTTCGGGCGGATGTCCTTTTCCGAAGCGTGCGTGAAGATGCGGAGGGGCTTTTGCTCGCTGGTCTCGATGAGTTTCATGCTGGAGTAATATTCCCACGCGCCGAGCGGGTATTTCGCCTCTTCCGGGGCGTCGTTATCCTGCTGGTCCACAAAGGTGCCGGAATAGGCAATCACGCGGCGGAACCGATCGGGCCGGAACCACGCCATCGTCAGGGCCGCCGCCCCGCGGAGCTTGCAGCCGATGACATCGCGGCCCCAGGGATTCTCCGTGAAGGCCAGGTGCGGATCGGCGGCTTTGATCTCGCATTGCTCAGCACGGCGGGCAGGGCTTCGTCGTTAATGAAGCGGGCGAGCCGGTCGGACATGGTGTCGTATTTCAGACCGCGCTGGCTTTTCTTGCCGTCGTTGCCGCCGTTTTCCATCGCGATCGCGATGAATGCGGGGAGGGGCCGCGCCGGGTCCTTGGAGATGGTTAGGTTGTCGAGCGCGTTGCGCACCGCGCCGAGCGGCCCCGGGCCGTCATGGATGATGAGCAGCGGGGCTTTGGTGCCGTCTTTGTAGGCGGCCGGCACATAGACCGTGATCTTGCGTTCCTTCCGCACAGCCTTCTTCACCGGCTCGAGAGTCTTGTTCTCGCCGCGGAAGATTTTGCTGTTGGCTAGCGGGTCCGTCGCGTTAACCGTGCGGCGTAGAATCCATCGAACCCTTCCCGGTCGGGCCGCCAGTGACGCTCTTCGTCGAGTACCCAGGTGCCATCGTGCCGCGCGATGAAGGCGTGAACCTGCCGTTGGTTTTCCGAGGGCAACACGCTGCACGTCGCGTAAACGAGAGTGCCGCCGGGTTTGGTCATCACGCTGTAGTCGTCGAGGATCTGGTGCTGCACGGCGAGCAGCCGGTCCAGCTCGTCATGCGTGAGCCGCCACTTGGTCTCGGGTTTGCGCCGCAACGCGCCGAGGCCGGTACACGGGACATCGAGCAGCACGGCGTCCGCGACGCCGGCGAGCTGTGCGATGACGTCCGGGTTCATGATCGGCTGCGCGTCCACGATGGTCACGCCGTTGCGCAAGGCGCGCGATTTCAGTTCCTCCAAGCGCGACCGGTGCAAATCCAGAGCGATGATGCGGCCCCGGCTTTGCATTAACGCCGCCAGATGCAATGTCTTGCCGCCCGCACCCGCGCAGGCATCGATTACCACCTGGCCGGGTTGGGCGCGCAGCAGCGGCGCGATTTGTTGCGAGGCGGCATCCTGAATTTCAAAGCGCCCCTGCCGATAGGCTGGACTGGTGGCGAGATTGCGTCGATTCGGCAGGCGCAGCGCCTCCGGGACCGTGGGCACCTCCTCTGTCGGGATGCCCTCGGCAGAGAGTATCTCCCGCAGTTGCGCGCGCGAATTGCGGAGCGTGTTGGTGCGCAGGAAGACCTCCGCCGGTTGGTTCAACGCCGCGATCAGCGGCCGCCACTCGCGGTCGAGTTCCGCCTCGCCGCGATAATCCAGCCAGTCGGGAATGGACGCCGCGACCGCCGCCGAAGGAAGCGTCGCACGCCGCGCGGTCACGTCGGCCAGGCTCAGTCCGGCGAGCTCTTCGAAGGCCGGCAGTTCGTGTCCGCGGTCCAGCCAGTAAACGCCCCAGACCCGCCACACGCGTCCGGCGGTGATCGCTTCAGGCTGGAAAAACTCGGCCGCCGGCAGGTCCGCCAAGTGCCAGTAAAGCCGCCACCAGCGCACCAAATCATAGACACTCTCGGCAAACATCCGGCGATCGCGCGAACCCCATTTGCCCTGCGATTTCAGGCAGCCATCGACCGCGCGCTCGGCCGGCACACCTCCAGCGAAGACGTCTTGCAAGACGCCCACCACCTGCTCGACCAGATTTCTGTGAACTTTCATCGTTATGTTTCACGCCGACGGGCTAACCTGCCCGATGTTGTGCGGGTGACCAGTTTCATTTCCGCGCGAACGTGATCCGCAGCGCGGCTCGGGACCGGCGAAGCGGGGCGGGGGAAGGTCCAAAAATGAAGGTCAAAGCTCAAGGGAAGCAGCCAGGGCCAAGCTCCAGGCGTCACACGCGGGCGGGCGGGTTTTGCGATCCAGCGATCGGGCAAACTGCGGGGCTTTCATTGCGGTTCGGGCGACACGGGTTTTATCGACCGCCCGATTGCACTGAGTTTTTTGAGGTGGCGAGGTGGTTGGCCCCTTTTGTTGCCTTAGGTTTTGGGCATCCGCCGCGCCTGCGCCACCGCGACAGACACGGAACAGCAGCGTCCCGGAAAAAATCGTCGCGCCCCGTCCGAGCGGGCGGCTATTTTCACGGCCATGCGGAACCTAGCCCGATCTGAAGCCCTGTTTGCTGAAGCGCTCGAACACATTCCTGGTGGCGTCAACTCGCCCGTGCGCGCGTTTCGCGCGGTGGGCGGGCGGCCGTTTTTCGTCGATCACGCCGCCGGCGCGCGCGTGCGCGATGTCGATGGCAACGAGTATGTTGATTACGTCGGCACTTGGGGGCCGGCGATCCTCGGGCACGCGCATCCGAAAATCATCGCGGCGATCAAGGCGGCGGCCGATCACGGCACAAGCTTCGGCATTCCCAATCCGTTCGAGGTCACGATGGCCAAAGTCATCAAGGCCGCGTATCCGAGCGTCGGCAAAGTGCGCATGTGCAACTCGGGCACCGAGGCGTGCATGTCGGCCATCCGCCTCGCGCGCGGCTTCACCAAGCGCGACAAAATCATCAAGTTCGACGGCTGCTATCATGGGCACGCGGATTCGCTGCTGGTGAAGGCCGGTTCGGGCGCGCTGACGTTCGGTCATCCCGACAGCGCCGGTGTCCCCGCCGATTTCGCCAGGCACACGCTGGTGCTGCCGTTCAACGACGAGGCTGCCGTGACCGCGACGTTCGCCGCGAATCCAAGCGTGATCGCAGCCATCATAGTCGAGCCGGTGCCGGGCAATGCGGGGCTGTATTTGCCGCGCCCTGGCTATCTTGAATTTCTCAGCCGCATCACCGCCGCCCACGGAGCGCTGCTCATTTTCGACGAAGTGATGACCGGCTTCCGGCTCGCGTTCGGCGGCGCGCAGGCGCGGTTCGGCATCACGCCCGACCTGAGCTGCTTTGGGAAAATCATCGGCGGCGGTCTGCCGGTGGGCGCGTTTGGCGGGCGCACGGACATCATGGATTACCTCGCGCCGCTCGGCCCGGTTTACCAAGCCGGCACGCTCAGCGGCAATCCGCTGGCGATGGCCGCGGGCCTCGCGGCGCTTGAGGAACTGCGCGCCACCAACGCCCACGCGCGCCTCGAAACGCTCGGGGCCGCCCTCGAGGCCGGCCTGTCGCGCGCCGCCAAATCCGCCGGCGTGCCGGTGCAGTTCAACCGCTGCGGCTCGATGTTCTGCGGCTATTTCACCAGCGAGCCGGTGCATAATCTGGCCGACGCGATGAAGAGTGACCGCGAGCGGTTCAAGAAATTCTTCCACGGAATGCTCGACGCCGGCGTTTATCTCGCGCCCTCGCAGTTCGAGGCCGGCTTCCTCTCCACCGCGCACACGGAGGCGGACCTGGAGCTTACGGTGAGTGCGGCGGCGCGGGTGATGAAGGGGCTGTGAGCGGGGAGGGGAAGGGGAAAGTAATTAGTAATTAGTGATTAGTAATTAGTCCGGAGGCCATGGTGCATATCGGTGCTCTGGACCAATTGGGGGCAAGGGGTGAGGCGTGAGGGGAGCCTTGGTGAGTCCCGATGCTCCCGACCGCCTACTAATTACTTTCCCCACTCCCTCGCGTTGCTTTCCCTGCGGCGCTGCGTACACTGCGCGGCATGAGACGCGCGTTGCGCCTGACGGCGCTGGCCGTGGCGCTGGTCGGCACGGTGTTCTGGTTTTTCGGCGGCCCCAACCTGGGCTGGACGAAGACGCGTGTCGGCGTGGCGAAGCTGGACCCCGTGACAGAGATCGAATTTACCGAATGGGAAAAACGCTTCGTGCCCGGCGTTGATTTCTTGGCGGGGGCGCTGGGTGTGGCGGGAGTTTTCTTCGCCGTTTCACTGTTCTGCCGCGCGCCCAAGACCGTTTCGATCCATCAACATCAAACCTCCTCGTTATGAAAACTGTCCTCACACAACTCCTCATCCCCACGCTTAGCCTCCTGGCTCTCGTCGCCGCTGAGGCCGCGCCGATCAAGTTCGATCTGGCCGATCCAAAGAAGGTGAATCACGCGACGTTCCAGCTCGACGCGCCGCTGGAGGCGATTGCGGGCACCGCCAACGGTGTGAGCGGCGAGGTGGTGTTTGATCCCGCGGCACCGGCCGGTCTGCGCGGCAAGGTGACGATTCAGGCCGCTTCGTTGCAGGTTCCCAACGCCACCATGCAGGAGCATCTGCACGGCGCGATGTGGCTGGATGTGAAGAGTCATCCCGAGATCACCTTTGAAACCACCGGCGTCGCCGACGTGCAGACGCGCGAGAATGTCACCAGCGCCGTGGTCGCCGGGCGATTGACCATCAAGGGCGTGACCCGCGAGTTGAAAACTCCGACGACGTTTACTTTTTTGAAGGACAAGCTTCGCGCGCGCGGCGGCCAGCAAGACGGCGACATCCTGGTGGTGCGCGCCAGTTTTGTGATCAAGCGCAGCGAGTTCGGGATCAATGCGGGGAAGTTCGAGGACAAGGTCGCCGACGACATCCACATCAAGCTGAGCCTCGCCGGCCTGGCCCCGCGTTGAGCAGCATCGCATGAATCCCGCCGCCCACTACTCCGAGCCGCCCGGTTTCCGCGTGACGGTGGATCGCGTGCTGCATCAGCCGGACGCGCAGACGCCGCCCGAGCGCCCGCATTGCTTTGTCTATTTCATCACGATTCACAACGGCACCGCCACCGACATCACCATCCGCGGGCGCAAATGGGTGGTGACGAGCGGCACGGGTGAAGTCACGGCGGTGGAAGGCGAAGGGGTCGTGGGGCAGATGCCGCGCATCCCGCCGGGAGAGAGTTTTTCGTACAACAGCTTCCACCTGCTCGACACGCCGACTGCGGTGGCGGAGGGGAGTTATCTCGGGATCGATGCCGAGGGACGACCGGTGCTCGCACGCATTCCACGGTTCAAGATGATCGTGCCGGAGGGGACGATGTGGGCGTAAGGCCGGATGGGCGCGGCGATCTGAGCTGTGGAATTTGAGATTTGAGATTTGAAATCTCACCAAAGAAATCGCGCGACGAAGAATAGCGAACTCCCGGTCTGAGAACTCCCTTCCTCCACCCACCACTCCGCGCCCTCCGCGCCCGCTCTACCTACCGATGGCGGAAACTGATGCGAGCCTTGGTGAGATCGTAGGGCGACATCTCGACATCCACTTTGTCCCCCACACTGATGCGGATGAAATTCTTCCGCATCTTGCCCGAGATATGGGCGAGGACTTCGTGTCCATTCGGCAACGCCACCCGAAACATGGTGCCCGGCAACACCTGGGTCACCGTTCCCATCAACGCAATCGGCTCTTCTTTAACAGTGCAACTTTCGTTCACAATATGCGCATTTGGCCGGCCTGGTCAGCCCACCCGGCTAATTACAAGGCGGGTTTGATAGCAGAGGACATTTGGAAAGCAAGGGCTTTACCGCCGCTCAAGAAAGCCCGTCTGCGCGCCGCTGCGACAGCGAATCAGCCACGCGCCGCGCCCGCCGCCGGACGATGAATGTGCCCCGTGAACCACGGGAAATCGTTTCATGCGCCAAAGCCCGGTCGCGGCGAAATTACACTTGGATTCGAGGGGGGCGGTCCCTAGCGTCCCGCTTCCTTGAAAAAGGGTTGTGGAGAGTGAAAGCAGTTTTGGATCTGAAAATCAGGCAATGAAAAGCAAAGTAATATCGGCGCAGGAAATCACGGAAATCGTCGTGGGGTTGAACCGCATGGCGCGGAATCTCTGGTGGACATGGAACCAGGACGCGCAGGAGTTGTTTCAGGAATTGTCCCCGCGCGGCTGGCAAAACCTCTACCACAACGCGGTCGCCATCCTGCACGAGGTGTCCGAGTACGAACTGCGCACCCGCCTGCAGGACCACGAGTTCGCCGCCCACGCCCGCCGGGTGCTCCACAATTTCAAAGCTTACATGGAGGAAAAGGACACCTGGGGCCGCCAGAATGCCCCGGCGTTGCACCAGAATCCGGTCGCCTATTTCAGCGCGGAATTTGGTTTTCACGAAACCCTGCCCATCGCCGCCGGCGGCCTCGGCATGTTGGCCGGCGACCACGCCAAATCGGCGAGTGACCTGGACATCGGATTTGTCGGCGTCAGCCTGTTCTACCGGGAGGGCTATTTTCAGCAGGCGCTCAATCAGGAGAACTGGCAGACGGAGTATTACACCCTGCTCAACCCGCGGAACCTGCCGATCGAACCCGTGCTCAACGCCGCCGGCGATCCCGTCATCTGCTCGGTGCGCATCGCGATGAGCCAGGTGTCCTTCAAGGCCTGGCGCGTCAATGTCGGCCGTCACCCCGTCTTCCTTCTCGACACCAATCTCCCGGAAAACGAGCAGCATTTCCGCGACCTGACCCTGCGCGTGTACGGCGGCGACAGCACCACGCGCATCATGCAGGAAATCCTGCTCGGCGTCGGCGGCGTGCGGATGTTGCGCGCCCTCGGCTACCAGCCCTCGACCTTCCACATGAACGAGGGCCACGCTGCCTTTCTGACGGTGGAACTGGTGCGCGAAAAAATGGCGCAGCTCCTCTCCTTCGACGCCGCGGTCGAGGCCACCCGGAAGGAGTGCATCTTCACCACGCACACGCCCGTCGAGGCCGGACACGATCGCTTCAGCAGCGAATTGATGAGCTACGCGGCGCACAAGTTTGCCGCCCAGCTCAAGCTCACCCACCAGCAGATGATGGCGTTCGGTCGGGTCAATCCCGCCGATGAAAACGAGCCGTTCTGCATGACCGTGCTCGCGCTCAAGCTCTCTCGCGCCGCCAACGGCGTCAGCGAACTCCACGGCCAGGTCAGCCGCGAGATGTGGCAATGCCTCTATCGCGAACGCACCGTCGCCGACGTCCCCATCGGTCACATCACCAACGGCATCCATCTCATGGGCTGGATGAAAGGTCCCGTGCGCCGCTTCTGGCGTCGCAAGGTCGCCGCGACCACCTATGCCAAGGCCGGCACCGAGCCGGGCGCTACCGGTTGGCAGCACGATCCCAATGTTCCCTTTGAGAAGGAAATCAACTCCGCCGAATTCTGGAAACGGATGGAAGACCCGAACTTCGTCACCGACGAGGAACTCTGGGCCTTCCGCTACAAGCTCCGCCGCGAACTCATCGAGTTCAGCCGCCGGCGCCTGCTGCTCCAGGGCCAGCGCCTTTCGCACGGCGACTTCATTGCGTTCGATTCCCTGATGAATCCCGACGCGCTCACCATCGGCTTCGCCCGCCGGTTCGCCACCTACAAGCGCGCGCCGCTGATTTTCCAGCAGTTCGAGAACATCGTGAAGCTGGTCCACGACAAGCATCGCCCCGTCCAGTTTGTCTTCGCCGGCAAGGCCCATCCGCGCGACGACGAAGGCAAACGCTTCATCCAGCACATCAACCACCTCAGCAAACACAGCGAACTCAAGGGCCACCTCGTCTTCATCGAGAACTACGACGTCCACGTGGCGCGCCAGATGGTTTCCGGCTGCGACATCTGGCTCAACAATCCGCGCCGTCCCCTCGAGGCCTCGGGCACCAGCGGCATGAAGGCCAGTTGTCACGGATGTTTGAACATGAGCATCCTCGACGGCTGGTGGCGCGAGGGCTACGACGGCACCAACGGCTTCGCCATCGGCGACGACTCCCACGCCGCCTCCACCGAAGTGCAGGACCGCACCGACAGCGAGAATCTCTACAAAGTCCTCACCGAACAGGTCATCCCCGAGTTCTACAACCGCGACGCCACCGGCATCCCGCGCCAATGGATCCAGCGCATCCGCCGCGCCATGGTCACGCTCGTTCCGCAGTACAACACCTGGCGCATGGTGCAGGAATACACGCGGAAGTACTACCTGACGAAATAGTTGCGGCGCGGTGCGGGGTGGGCGTGGGACGGGCGTCCCGCACCCCGCGTTCTCGGTCACGCCATGCTGCCGCAAGCGCGCAGGAGCGCGGCTGTGTCCGCCGGGGGGGCAGTCGCAGCGGCCCCACCACCTTGCAGGCACTCGCTGAGATCGGCGCCGCCCCCTGACGGCCAAACATCAGCGGCTGGTGCGCCGCGAGGAATCTACCGCGCCAACAACGGCCCGCCCGCCCCGTCCCCGAATCCGTCCCCTTCCATTCCCCTGCCTAACTCGACTGTCCTCCCGAGCGCCCGCGTTCCGCGCCGCCAGATGTATCGGCTTTCCCCCCGCACCCGCAGCGCGGCTGTGGGCGTGGCGCACCAACCGCAGCAGGTTGCCCGGCGGAGACGCCTGTGATTCCAACGGGACCAGTGAGGATTCGGGGCCGCTGCGGCTGGTCCTCGGCGGACACAGCCGCGCTCCGTGGGTGTCGGCTCGGTGGCTCGGTGTTCATCGCCTCACTGTGGTTCCGCTGACTCGGCTCGACTGAGTCGCTGCGGATAAGCTCTGCTCAAGCCGCGATCCGGCGAGAAGCATTTCTAAGCCACGCCCGCCCCGACGCCGCTGCGATAATTATTTTTTGCCCTCCCCCCGAGACATTAGTTGACGCGATTGGCGCCGTGCCCTTCCATCGCCCCCATGCAAATCGAGAGTTTGAAAGTCTTCTGCGACCTCACCGAAACCGAAAGCTTCACCAAGGCCGCCCACATCAACGGCGTCACCCAGTCCGCCGTGAGCCAGCAGATCAGTTCCCTTGAGCGACACTTCAAGTCCATGCTCATCGAGCGGAGCAAAAAGAAATTCCGCCTCACCCGCGAAGGCCAGGTCCTCTACGAGTACTGCAAGCAGATCATCCAGACCTACGACGCCCTCCACAACCGCATCCAGGAAATCAAGGACATCGTCTCCGGCACCATCCGCGTCGCCACCATTTACAGCATCGGCCTGCACGACCTGCCGCCCTACATCAAGCGCTTCCTCAAGGCCTATCCCACGGTGAATGTCCACGTCGAGTACCGCCGCTCCAATCAGGTCTATGAAGACGTCCTCGGCAACGTCGTGGACCTCGGTCTCGTCGCCTATCCCACCAAAGACCCGCGTCTCGAAATCCTCCCGCTCCGCAAGGACATGCTCGCGATGATCTGCCATCCGAACCATCCCCTCGCCAAGCAGCGCACAGTGAAACTCAGCGCCATCGCGGGCCAGAAATTCATCGGCTTCGAACCCGACATCCCCACCCGCAAGGCCATCGACAAAATCCTCAAAGACCGCTCGATCGCCGTGCAGCACGTCATGGAATTCGACAACGTGGAAACCGTGAAGCGCGCCGTCGAGATCGACGCCGGCATCTCGATTGTGCCGCAGGGCACCGTGGTGCAGGAAGTCGCCAAACAAACGCTCGTCCAGTTGCAGATCGAAGACGCCGACTTCTTCCGCCCCCTCGCCGCGATCTACAAAAAGAACAAAGTCCTCTCGCCGGCGATGAAGCAGTTCCTGTCCATCGTGAAGGAGAGTTGAGCGCGGGCGGGCCACTCGAATGGCATTCCCGCATTCGCCCCGATCCCGGAGGGATCGAAGAAATTAGCCGGTGGTGAAGCGCAGCGGAACCACCGGATACGATCTAATCGGGCGAGTACAAGGACATTAAGGTGTCGCGGTGCGATCAAAGCGGGATGATTTGGAGCACTCAAAACGGTACAAGGGTGCCGCAGGCCTTGCGCGCGGGCGCCTTGCGGCGAGGGTGGTCGAGGGGTTGAGCGACCCGAGACAGCAAGGTGTGGTGCTTGGCCAACTCGGCACCCTGGCGATGCAGGAGGGCGATCTGAAAGAAGCTGCCGAGCGCCATCGCACCGCCCTCGAGCTGTTTCAGCGATTGCGTGAACCGGCGATGGAAGCCGTGGCCTGGCATCAGCTTGGCATGGTCTTCGAGGAAGCGCGGCAGTGGGACGAAGCCGAGCGGCACTACCGCGAGTCAGCGCGCATTGAAGAGGAGCGAGGCAACCTCGCGGGAGCGGCCCAGACTTGGAACCAGTTGGCCAACGTCAACATTCTGGCTGGCAAGCCGGACGCGGCGGAGAGGTGGTATCGGAAGGCGATCAAGACGATGCAACAGGAACGGTCCGGCGACCTAGGAGCTAAGGCCCTCAACAACCTCGCCAACCTTCTGCAAACCCAGCCCGGTCGGCTGGCCGAGGTGCGGCAACTTGCGGGAGAGGCGCTGGCCATGTCGCAAACACTCGACCCCGGTACGGCGGAGATTTGGAAAAACTACAACCTCCTCGCTCAGATCGCGGACCGGGAAGCGGCGGCGTGTGCGGATTCCCGCCGCAAGACGGAACTCGCCGCCGGGGCCTGCGAACACCGCCGCCTCGCCCGCGACGCCAGACGCAACGTCGCCGGCACCCGGCACAAACTGCGGCAGTTCGCCCCCATCATCCTCGCCATCGTCGCCGCCTGCGCCGGCCAAGCCGAAGGCCGCGCCGCCGTGAAACAGTTCCAGCAAATGCTGTCCCAAGCTGCTCCCGATTGGCAGTCCCTCTCTCGCGTCCTCGACCGCCTCGTCGCCGGCGAACGCGACGAGACCGCCCTCTGCGACGGGCTTGGTTCCACGCAAGCGCTCCTCATCGAAACCATCCTCCAAGTCCTCGCCGATCCCTCCACCCTGTCCGACCTGCTCCCCTCCGAGCCGCCCGAGACTCCGTAACCCAGAACTCCGCAGTCGGCCTCGGGCGCAGCCCGCACCCCGGGGAGCGCACGCCGCCTTTGTAGCGCAGGCTTCCAAGCCTGCTGTGTCGCAGGTTTCCAAACCTGCGGCCGCTGGAAATTTACGAGCGCGCCCGCCTTGTCCGCCGCCCCGCCGATTTAGAAATCGGCGACACAGCAGGTTTGGAAACCTGCGCTACAGCCCAAGCCGCACGCCCGTTCCGGAGTTCGACCCCGCTCCGGCGGTTGCGGAACCACGAACGAGGTAAAACCACTAACCTGCACTAACTGGCACTAATAAGGCCGCCGCCCCGAATGCACACGGCGAGTGCCGTTGGCATTGGTTTTCATTAGTGCCAGTTAGTGCCGGTTAGTGGTTCTTAATTCCCCCGTCCCCATCCGTGTGCATCCGTGTCCATCCGTGGTTGCCTCACTCCCTTGGGGAAAAATTGCGTTTTCAGCGGTGCCCGCCTTAACTCCGCGCGTGCAGCGTACCCGGCTTCAACGCAGTCTCCGCGCGACGTTCCTCGGGATGATCGTCAACACCCTGCTGGTCGCCGGGAAACTGGCGGCGGGCATCGTCGGGCATTCCCATGCGCTGGTGGCCGATGCGGTCGAGTCGCTGGCCGACCTGTTCAGTTCGTTGATCGTGTGGCGCGGGCTGGTCATCTCGGCGGCGCCGGCGGACGAGGATCATCCCTACGGTCACGGCAAGGCGGAACCCATCGCGGCGGCGTTGGTGTCCACGCTGCTGCTGGTCGCGGCGGTGTGGATCGGCGCGACGGCAGTGCGCGAAATCCGCACGCCGCACAGCACGCCGGCGGCGTTCACGCTGGTGGTGTTGCTCGGGGTGATCGTGGTCAAGGAGGGGCTGTTCCGCTTTGTGCTGGGCGAGGCGATCTCGGTCGAAAGCACGGTGGTGCAGACCGACGCTTGGCATCATCGCAGCGACGCGATCACGTCGGCGGCCGCGGCGATCGGGATCTCCGTGGCGCTCCTCGGCGGCCCGGGCTACGAGGCGGCGGACGACTGGGCGGCGTTGGTGGCGGCGTTCATCATCGCGTGGAATGGCTGGCGGCTGCTGCGCGGCGCGCTGGCGGAATTGATGGATGCGATGCCGGACCCGGCCCTCGAAATGCGCGTGCGCGAAATCGCCCGGACCGTGCCGGACGTGGCGGACATCGAGCAATGCCGGCTGCGCAAAATGGGCGGGCATTTCTTCGTGGACATGCACGTGCAGGTGGACCCGAACATGACCGTGGTGCAATCGCACGCCGTTGCGCATCGCGTGAAGGACGCAGTGCGGGAGAAGCTGCCGAATGTCTATGACGTGCTCATCCACATCGAGCCGGCGGGGACGGCGGGGCGGCGGCCGGATGAAAGGGCGGGCGACGGAACGGTTGTCCGAGACGATGCAACGAGGCGGTGACCATTTCTGTGGGAGGTGCGCGAAAAAGTGAAGAGCCTGCCCGTGCTGTCCCGCCGGTCGGTAACCCGCGGGGTTGGGGACTCGCGAAAGCACCTCGCCCGTTTTCCTTTACCCTCTCACGCTCACACACTCACACTCCTCACGATGCCCCCAGCACTGCCCGCTTGATCACCGCGTAAACGTCGGTCGAATCCATCTCCGGGCGCACCGGCGCGACGGCTGGCGCGCAGAGCAGCACGGGCCAGTCGGCGCGATTGGCGGGGCGCGTGCCGTGCGAGCCTTTCACCAGCGTGGCGTCGAGCGGGATCACGTCCATGAGCATCCGGAAGCCGAGTTTCTTTTGCAGGAGGCGGAAGAGAATCTTGAGTTTCACCGCGGGAATTTTCGGATCGAGGAAGAGTTCCACCGGGTCGTAACCGGGCTTGCGATGGATGTCCACGCAGCGCGCAAAATCCGGCGCGACGCGGTCGTCGCGCCAGTAGTAATAGGTGAACCACGCGTTCTCCTGCGCCACGGCGATGAGGTCGCCTGCCCGCGAATGCGCAATGCCCGCCGCGCGTTTCTCCACGTCGCCGAGCACCCGCGCGACGCCCGGCAGTTTTTCCACGAGCGCGCGCACGGCTCCGACGAGCGTGCGGTCGTTCACGTAAAGGTGCGCCACCTGATGATCGGCCACTGCGAACGCGCGGCTCGCGCCTGCGTCCAGCAGTTCGAGTCCCAGCTCCTCCTTGATCGTGAGCCAGCCTTGTTCGCGGAAGTGGCGGTTGAGGTGGATCGGCGTGTCCACGGCGGTGATGCCGTATTCGGAGAGCACGATCACCTGCACGCCGCGCGCCTCGTAGAAGTCGATCAACTCGCCCGCGATCGTGTCGATCTCGCGCAGGTCTTTGCTGATCGCAGGGTGCTGCGGGCCGAGGCGCTGGAGGTTGTAGTCCAGGTGCGGCAGGTAAACGAGGCTGAGCGTGGGCCGGTGTTTTTCCTCAGTCCATTTGGCGGAATCCGCGATCCACCGCGTCGCGCTGTCGGCCTTGCCCTGCGGCGAATCCACGCCCGCCGCCGGTCCCCAGAATCCGGGAAATGGAAACGGCCCCAGTGCTTCTTTTACCTCCGTGCGCAGCGAATACGGCCACGCGTAAACATCGAAAAATTTCCGCCCATCCGCCGGATACATCGGGCGCGGCGTGATGGAGTAGTCGGCGGTGGAATACATGTTGTACCACCAGAAGAGCTTCGCGCAGGTGAAGCCCGGCGCGGCGGCGCGCAGTTCATCCCAGACCTTCGGGGCCTGCACGACGTGGTTGGATTGTTTCCAAAACTGCACTTCGTCGAGTTCCCGGTTGAACCACCCGTTGGCTACGACGCCGTGGGCCGCGGGCGTTTTCCCGGTCACGTAGTTCGACTGCGCCGTGCAGGTCACCGCGGGGAACGCGGGCGCGAGATGCGCCAGCGCGCCGCGTTGGCGGAAGGCGTTGAGGCGCGGCGTGTGCGGTCCGAGCAGGCCGGCGGTCAGCCCGACCACGTTCAGAACTGCGGTGCGTTTCATGGGCGGCATCGTCGGGGGAAGGTCCAAGGTCAGGGGGCAAAGCTCAAGCTCGGTCGCGGAAGCGCCCGTCCCCGGGGTGGCGACGGCCCGTCGCCACAGGCTTCATTTTGGAAATGCAAGTGGGGACAAGCTGTCCCCACCCCGCCGCTGTGGCCCGTCCGCCTCCTTACGTCGGCGGCTGCGGAGCCGGGCCGCCCGCGCTCCTGGCTACTTCAGATTCTCCGGATTCAGCGGCTGGAGATCCTTGGGCACGAACAGGCCGTCTCTGCGGATGACCTCGTCGTCGAGTCGTACCTCGCCGCCGCCCCATTCGGGCCGCTGGATGAGCACCATGTCCCAGTGAACGGCCGAGCGGTTGCCATTGTCGGCGACCTCGTAGGCCTGGCCGGGCGTGAAGTGCAGCGAGCCGGCGATCTTTTCATCAAAGAGGATGTCGCACATCGGACTCATGATGTACGGATTGAAGCCGAGCGAGAATTCGCCGATGTAGCGCGCGCCGGCGTCGGTATCGAGGATTTCGTTGAGGCGCTTTTCGTTGCTACCGGTGGCCTTGATGATTTTCCCGTTCTTGAACTCGAGGCGGATGTTTTCAAACCGCGTGCCCGAATACAGCGTCGGCGTGTTGAATTGGATGTGGCCGTTGACCGAGTTCTTGATGGGACAGGAGAACACCTCGCCGTCGGGGATGTTCCGCGCGCCTTCGCACAGGATCGCGCCG
>BJHT01000164.1 GCA_014193395.1 Verrucomicrobiota bacterium | reverse complement strand
AGGTGGCGTGCGCGCCGTAGCCCGCGAACACGCCCGTCGTGCCGTCGGCGAGCTGGCGCACGGCGAGCGCGACGAGCGACGCATCGGTCGGGCCGCCTTTCACCGTGCGATTGCGCACATGTTCGGGGGCGCTCAGTTCGAGCCAGGTCCACTCCGCCGGTGCCGCGGCGGCGCGGGCCTGGAGGATCACGGCGGCCAGCACGCGGGCGAGACGCTGCACGGACTCGGGGTCAAATTTTCCGCAGACTGCCTGTTCGATCGCATTCGGGCCCCAGCCGCCGGGACCGCAGTGCGTGTGGGTGGCGGTGAAGTAAATCGCCTTTTCTGCGAGGCCCTGCGCGGCGCAGAGCCGCACGACTTCACGTGCCACCGTAGCGTGGATGAGGAGGACATCCGCGGTGACGAGGACCGCCTCCGTCTCGCCCGCGCGCAGGAACAGCGCGCGCCCGAACAGCGGCTCGGCGATCCCCTGGGAACCCGCTCCCCGCCGCGCGCCGTAGCCCGCCAGCGGCTCGCCGATTCGCAAGTCCAGCGGGGCCGCGGCCCAGCCGGCGTGCAACGCCGCGGGCCGCGCGGCGGCCAGTTCGCGGTGCATCGCCGTGGCGCCGGAGCGGGCCTGCATCGCGGGCGGTGTCGTCGTCCACGGCGCGCGATCCACGGGCCGCAACGTAGCGAGAGCGATGATGACAACGCTGAGTCCAAGGCCCTGCGCGGCGCGGGTGAGCCAGCGACGTCGGCGGGAGCGCGTGGCCGCAGGCACGGGCGCGAACGTGGGCGCGGACGCGGGCGCGGGCGCATTCGGGCGCGACGTACCCGCGGCGGCACTGCCGGGATTCGGCGACCATTTTCCGTGCGCCATCCAGACCATGAAGGCGAACAGGCAGGTGAAGGAAATCCACTCCCACAGCGGCGTCGAATGCAGGCCGTCGCCCGGCCAGTGAACGAGCCGCGCATCGCGCGCACACTTGATTTCCCACGACACCAGCGCCACGACGCCGGTGAGGACGACGCCGCCGAGGGCGGGGAAAGGCCACAGCCTGCGCGGGTGCAGTCCGCTGCGGCGGAGCGCCGCGCCGTCGAGCAGGACGCCCGCTGCCATGAACGGAATCGCGAGCACCGCCATGCGCGTGTGCAGTTCGCCGGTCCGCATTCCGAACCAGCGCCCGTCGCGGGTGTCGGCGATCCAGACCGCGAGAAACATGAGCGTGAGCGAAACGCCGACGGCCCCCGTGCTCCAGCGCGCCGTGTTGCCGATCACGCCGCGCAACCGCCCGTGCCGCAGCCACGCCAGCTCCAGCAGCAACAGCATCACGGCCGTCATGCCGGCTTGATAATAACGCCAGCCCGCCGGATTCCGGTCCGCGTCCGGCGAGCCAAGAAAGGAGATCGTGCAGCGCAGGATGGAGAATTGATTTTCCGCCGGGTAACGCCACCACGCCACGGCAAAGCCCAGCACGGCGATGACGATGAGCAGGCCGCGCAGGACGCGGGCGGCGCAGCGGACGTTGTTTGTTTCCGGGTTCATTGGGTTGCGGGTGGAGCGTTATGTGCGAGCGGCCGCTGAAATTGAAGCAATTCAGTTCGACACGGATAGTTCCGACGTGGACTGCGCCGCAACCGAAGGCGCGCCGCGGTGGGAGTGTGGCGACTCTTTGTGCTCAGTGTGCGGATAAGGAGAAGCCTCCGCTGCCAAAGTTTGGCGCACATCGACGAAATGATCCGCTGAGGTTGGAGTGACGAATGGGGACTTATGAATAGGGAGCGGCCGCAGTGGTTCGGCGACGGCGGGGGCGGTTGAGCAGAACACCGCAGAGCTGGGAAAGGCGCAGAGGGGCAGGGCGGTAATCCAACCCGGGCGGAACCGTTTCCGTTCAACCTGGAAAAAGCAGGTGAAACCGCGAAAGACACGAAAGACACGAAATGAAAACGGGTGACAGCAAGCTCAGGGTTTACCCGACAGGTGAAGTTTTTCGTTGCCGGCAGAATTCACTCTCAGCCTTTGTCTTCACGTATTTCGTGATTCATCCCGACCGCGGTTTATTGGGTTCCAGCAACACTTTCTCGAACTGCTGGAATTCATCCGCAAGTCGTGTTGCGCGACTGAAAACCTGCGCGCTCAAGCCAGCAGCTCGCTGATCATCTTGCCGGGGCGCACGAACTGCGGGCGGCCGCCGCTGTCCGTCAGCATCTGTTCGGCGGGCACGCCGAGCAGATGATAGACGGTCGCGATGAGGTCGCGCGGCGCGACCGGATGCTCCGCCGGAAACGCCGCGTGCGCGTCGCTCTTGCCATAGGCGAAGCCGCCTTTCACACCCGCGCCCGCCAGCACGCTCGTGAAGCAGCCGCCCCAGTGGTCGCGTCCGTCCGCGCCCGCACCTGCGTCGCTGGAGCGTTGGCCCACGCGCGGGGTGCGGCCGAACTCGCCGGTCCAGATGACCAGCGTGTCCTCGAGCATTCCGCGCTCGTGCAAATCGTCCAGCAGCGCGGTGAAGGCGAGATCGGTGACGGGCATCAGGCGCGTTTTGAGATCGCTGAAATTGCGGCTGTGCGTGTCCCAGTACACGCTCACGTTTTTCGTGCCGTCATTGGGCCAGAAGACCGTCACGAGCGGCACGCCGCGCTCGACGAGCCGGCGTGCCTGCAGCACGGACTGGCCGTGCGGATTCAGCCCGTAGCGCTCGCGCATTTTCCGCGGCTCTTCTTCCAGATTGAACGCCCCGCGCTGCGTCGCGGCCGCAGTGAGCAGCTCGAAGGCGCGGCGTTGATTCAAGTCCTGCGCGGCAAAACTCGGGCTGAAGCCGGCGAGCCGGCGGTCCAGTTGGGCGAGCAGTTCGCGCCGCCCGTCGAGGCGCGCGATGGAAATTTCCGGATGCAAGGTCGTCTCCGCCACGCGGTAGTCGGCGCGGCTCGGATCGCCGTCGATCGTGAGTGGATCGTGCAACGGGCCGAGCCAGCCGGCGAATTGTCCCTGGCTCTCCTCGACGAAACGCGGCACGTCATTCTCCAGCTTGGGCCGCAGGGAAATGAACGGCGGCAGCGCACCCTGTCCGTGCCCGAGACTCGACAACACCGCGCCGACGTGCGGCCACTGCTCGCGTTTGTCCGGAGAACGCGGCGGCGGTTCGCCGGTGAGCAGGTAATGCGTCGCGGTGGTGTGATCGCCGTTGTCGTGCGTCATCGAGCGCACGAGGCAGAGGCGGTCCAGGCGTTGCGCGAGCCGCGGGAAGTGCTCGCAGATGCGGAGGCCGGGGACGTTGGTGGGGATTTCCTGAAACTCGCCGCGCACCTCGCGCGGCGCGTTGGGCTTGAGATCCCAAGTGTCCTGGTGCGCCGGGCCGCCCCACATGAACAGCAGGATGCAGCGCTTGGCCCGCCCGAAACTCCGCGCCGTTGTCACCTGTGCAGCCGCCCGAGCGCGCAGCACGTCGGCGAACGAAAGCCCGAACAAACCCAGCGCCCCCGCCCGCACCAACTCGCGTCGGGTCATGCGCCACGGTTGGAAAAAATGGGGCGTGGGTTGAGACATGGCGCCTCTGACGGCGGGAGCGGCGCGACGTAATCAGTTTCGGCGGACAACTTGGTGGCGGTCGTGTGTGCGTGTGAAGGGGCGTGGACTGCTCTTTATGCGGATCGCGGTAGCAGTGAGTTATCGCGAAGTGACGGTTAAGGGTAGCCGCGGGCAGCGACCTCCCGTTGCCGATGATTAAGAGCCGCAACCGGACGAGCGCGACGGTGTAGTGCGGGGACTTGTCACGGCTTTCTCAAGGCGACTTGTCGCCGTCAACTTGCGGGACGCGTGAAGAGGGGAGGGGGCGTTCGCGGCTCGCGCCGGCGCCAGCGCGCCCGCGTGACCGAAGCCGTTCCGGTTTTCGACGGCGACAAGTCGCCTGCGCAAAAGCGGCGACAAGTCACCGCACTCCAAGACTGTCGTGGTTTAATTGCTGTATTCAGCCTCATGGTCCCTCCAACCATCGTGGGCCGCGGATTGGTTTGCAGCGCGCGGGGAGTTTCGGGTTGGATGGGTGGCATGAAACTACTCCGGTTCCTCACTTCCTTGCTGGCGATGTCGGTTGCGTTGCAAAGCCTGCCCGGACGCGCCGCCGACCTTGGTCCGTTCACGCCGCTCTGGCCGAAAACCGTACCGGGCGAAACAGGCGGTCTGGGCGAGGAGAAGGACATGACTTCCGCCAAGGACGGCAAGATCGCGGGGCGCGCGCTGATTCGGTTGGGCAATGTCTCGACGCCGGGCTTCAGCGTGCATCTGCCGCCGAAGGACAAGAACACCGGTGCGGCGGTCGTGGTCTGTCCCGGTGGTGGCTACAATATTCTCGCGCTGGACCTCGAGGGTAGCGAGGTCTGCGAGTGGCTCAATTCCATCGGGGTCACGGGCATCCTGCTGAAATATCGCGTCCCGCGCCGCAAGGGCGTCGAGAAGCACACGCCGCCGCTCCAGGATTTGCAACGCGCCATCAGCACCGTGCGCGCCCGCGCGGGCGAGTGGGGCATCGATCCGCAAAAGATCGGCGTGCTGGGCTTTTCCGCGGGTGGACATCTCGTCGCCACAGCCTCGACGCAGTTCGACAAGCGCGCCTACGAACCGCAGGACGAGACAGACAAGGTGAGTTGCCGTCCCGATTTTGCCGTGCTGGTTTATCCGGCGTATCTCACGGTGAAGGAACAAGGTGACAAGCTCTCTCCCGAGCTGACCGTTACTCCCAACACGCCGCCGAGCTTCCTCGTGCAAACGCAGGACGACGGCGTTCGGGTGGAGTCGAGCCTCTTCTATTATCTCGCGTTGAAGAACGCGAAGGTTCCCGCCGAGTTGCATCTGTATCCGAAAGGCGGCCACGGCTACGGTTTGCGCGCGACCGAACTGCCGGTCACCGCGTGGCCCAAACGCGCAGAGGAATGGCTGCGCAGCCAGGGGTGGTTGACTGTGAAACAGCCGTAATTCGGGCGCGCGCCGGGCGCGGAGTTTCCGTCACGGCACGCGCTGGACGCGGAGGAAGAGGCGGTTATACGCGCTTCCCGTCGGCAGGTTCAAGGTGCCCACCGAGTTGGTGGGCAGGACGGGATTCCCGATTCGAAACCAGGTGGAAAGGTTGGTCGTCCCCTGCACTTCGTAGAGATCATACGAGCGCGCGGTCCATTGGAGGTTGGTCGTGCTGCGACTGGTGATGCGGAGCGCGCTGGCGGAGTTGGTGGGATCGGTGCCGAGGCGGAACTCATTGATGTTATTGATGCCGTCGCCGTCGGCGTCGGCGTAGGCATTCACCAAGGCATCGGCACTGCCGAAGAACTGGGCGACCCATGCGTCCGGCAGTCCATTGGTGCGGGCAAGATTTAATTGCGGTTGCAGCGAAATCACGCTCACCGAGTAATACGGCGAGGCATTGGTACCATCGGAGAACCGCATGAATACGCTTTCATAATCACCACCCGTCGCGGGATCAAGTCGGTCCCCCGTATAAGCGTCGGTCGGGGTGAAATATAGCGTCGTGTTGGTGAGCGAAAACACCCCAGCTCCGTTCGCGGTGGCGTTGGTTAACTGGACCGTAAGGTTGGTGGTTTGCAGATCGTAGCCGCGCAGTTCAATCCGGTTGATCCCCGGGAAATTGGGCGCTTCCCCCGGAAAGGCGGAGACTATGTCCATCACCCGGTTAAAACCGAACGGCGGGGTGTTCTGTTGCGGATAGGCCTGCCGGATGACCGGCGGATCCCAGGTTCCCAGTCGCGCGCCGCGGCCGTCCAGATGCGCGAAGGCGAACATGATCGCATCCTTCAACGCGAAGTTGGTTTCGGTCGAATTGATGCTCGAATGGTCGAGGCTGAGAACATGGCCGATTTCGTGGGTCAGCACCTCCTCGAACGTGGCCAGAGTCTGCAGCGGAACCTGCGTGTCCTTCATTCCCACATAGCCGCTGAACACCTCGTAGAACTCGTTGGCACCCACCCGTCCGCCCGTGCCTTCCACCGGAAACTGCTGGTTTACGAAATACAGATTACCTCCGTGCCCCAGCTCCGTCACGCCCGTGAGGTCGTTGTAGAAGTCATGCAATTGAATCCGAATGCGGCCGTCCTCGGCGCGAATCGTCGAAGCCGCCCTTCCGAAGTTGGTGACGCCGACGAACTTGAACTTGAGCGATGTGACATCTGACCAGGCCTTGAATGCGTTGCTCACGGCGTTGAGCGCCTGCGCCTGCGTAATCCCGGTCGGCAAGCGCTGGGCATCCACGAAATACTCGATCGGCTCTCCCCGGTCCGGTGCCAAAAACCGCGCCGCAATGCCGTTGGTGTCCACCAGCAATCCGGGCACCGACTGGGGCTGGATCGCCGACGGGAAAATCGCCTGCGAGGTCACGTCTTCCCCGATGCCGGCCACGCCTTGCACCAGCGCGCGCACTTCCGCCAGCGCCGCGGCATCAGCCGTGGCGAAGCCGCCCGTGACGCTGGCCGCGACCCGAGCGCCTCCGGCTGTGGCCCGCTGCAACCGCCGTGCCCCCGCCGCGCCGCCTTCCGCGTACAAGGTTCCGTCCGGGCGCCGTCCCAGAAACAACAACCGCTCCTCACCCACCCGCAATTTCGGATTGGTGCTGAAGGTCTCACACCGTGTCCCGACCAATCCGCCGCGATGCACCATCGCCACCATCGCCGGAAATTTCCCCTTCAGCACCTCGTCCACCCGCAGCGCCGTGCGCGTTCGAATGCCCCCGTCTGCTCCCACGAAGCACTCCTGCCCTACCACCGTGGCGCGGCAAATCGCTGCTGCACGTGCGACCTGTTGTTCGGTGGATACCGGCTCCACCATGGTGGCGGTGGCCGGAGATAGCGTGACGACCAAGAATAGTGCGGCAGCGCAGAGCGAATATGAGCGAGACATGGTGAAAGTAGAACAGTTGCACCCCGCCCCCGTCAACTGTGTGCGCAGACGGACAAGGTTATCGCAGGGTTGTGGGGAAGCTTTGCAACGCATCTCGATATTGTCGGCAGGATCTAAACCCAACCCAAGGGGAACGGAGCGAAAACTCGAAGAACAGAGAGGGAAGGGCTGGGGTGGCAGTCAGAGAAAAGTAGCTGGAAGCTAGAAGGCAGAAGCTGGCCGGGATATTCCGCCGGCCTGTTGCAACCGCGCGTCGCGCGCCCTTGTGGCGCAGGCTTCCAAGCCTGCTGTGTCGCAGGTTTCCAAACCCGCGCTGCGCCCGGCGAGGCCAAAACCCTGCCGACTGGGAAGTCGGCGATACGGCCGGTAGCTAATTCTAAGATCGCGGGGAAACGAATGGAAACCGTCGCTCCGGCCGCGGTCGGCGGCGCTACGCGAAGCGTTTTTGCAGAAACTGCAGCTGCTGATTGATCTGCGACTGGGCGGTCTCCATGGCTACGAAGCTGGCGGTGAGGCGGTCTTTGTTGGAGAGTACCAGGCGTTCCATGTCACCGACCTGCGTGTCTATGGAGGCCGACTGCTTGGTGAGATTGGCTTGCTTGGTTTTCAGGAAGCCATCGTCGCCGCTGACCTTGTCGATGTAGGTGTCGAGTTTGGCGGCGAGGCCGGTAGTCGAGTTAGTGAAGAAATCTTTGACCGCGGTGAGATTGTTCGCCAAGGCGCTATCGAGCTTGGTGGCATCGGTGAGGGCGAGGGTGTTGTTCGTGCCGTTGCTAGAGATACCGAGGTCGTCGAGAAACTTGATGACGCCGGAGGAGTTACCCTGTGCATTCACCTGACTGCGCAGGCTGGAAGCGAGGGAGAAGGCGTCACTCTCACCGGCGAGCGTGCCAGCAGTGACGGTGCCCTTGGCGTCGGTGGTGCTGGCGGTCTGGGAATCGATCAGGCTTTGGGCGCGGTTGTATTCGGAGATGAAGCTGTTGATCGCGCTTTTGATCGTCGTCGTGTCCGCGCCAATGGTGACTTTGGTGGTGGACTCCTTCAGTGCGGTGACGGTGAGTCCGGTGATGCCCGAACTGTCGGCCGTGATTGTGTTGGAGTGACTGACCAATTGGCCGCCGCCGTTGATCGTGTAGAGCAGGTCTTTGCCACGGTCGAGCGTGCCGCCGGAGAGACCGGTGGCGGCGAGGAAATTGCCGGTGACATCCTCGAGCGCCACGCCGATGTCACCCGTGGTTTTATTGGTCAGGGAGAAGCGGTCGTTGACACTGTCGTAGGCGGCGGTAACTCCCGCGGTTGAGTCATTGATACGTTTGAGGACGTCGGCGACACTGTCCGTGCCGGCGTTGAAGCTGAGGGAAACTCCGTTGATCTTGAACGCTCCCGCGCCCGCGCCGCCGTCGGAAATCGTAGTCGATAAGTTGGCGCTGCTCAGGACGCCGGATTGTTTTACGACGCCCAGGGTGTTGCGGCTGGCGACGGTGGCGGTGCCATTGTTGAAGAGTTGCGCGGCGGTGAGGAAGTTACTGGTGTCAGTCGCGCTGCCGAGTACCACCGGGCTGCTGCCGGTCAGAGTGATCTTGTCGGTGGTGCTGTCGTAGGCACCGGTGACGGCGCCGCCGGTGGCGGTGCCGATCTTGTCGAACACGCCTTTGAGGGTGTCCGAAGTCTCGATGGTGATCTGCTGGTTGTTGACGGTGAATTTTCCGGCGGTGACGGGGCTGGCAAAGGCGGCGTTGCTGAGGGTAAGTCCGGAGACGTCGTTGGTGGCGTTCAGACTGGCTCCGGCGTTGGCGGAGCCGCGCTGCACGGCGGCGGTGGCCAGTTGGGTGAAATTGAAATCGTAGGTGCCCAGCGCGGTATCGGTGGTGGCGGAGGCGGAGGCGATGGTGGCGTCGCCGACGGTAGTCTGGCGGCTGCCGAAAAGGGAGGTTTCCTTGAGTGTCTTGACGCGGCTGGACAGGACGGACAACTGGGTCTGGATGCTGCTGTAGGAATTGTTCCGCTGGAGAATCTTGTTCTGCTCGCTGCGCAGCCGCTGCTGGGGTGCGCGCGAAACCTGGGTCAGTTGATCGACCACAGATTTCCAATCGAAGCCGGTGGCCAAGCCGGAGATGGAGAGGTCTGGCATGGGTGGTTATCGGCAGAATCGGGGGCGGGCTTGAGCGATGAAAATCGAGTGCGGGAACTCCGGTGCGCGTGGGGCGGCGGCAGGCTGCCGCCCCGCGGGAGTGGAGTCGCCTAGCCCAACAGGCGCAGGGCTGTCTGCGGTGTCGAGTTCGCCTGGGCGAGCATGGCTGTGCCCGCTTGGACGAGGATGTTGTATTTGGCGAACCGGGTACTCTCCTCGGCCACGTCCACATCCTTGATGCGGCTGTTGGCGGCCTGGAGGTTTTGGTTGAGCACGCCGAGTTGCTCGCTGGTGGCGTTGAGGCGCGACATGTTGGCGCCGACCGTGGCGCGGTCGGTGGCGAGTTGGGTGATTGCCGTCTTGACCGCGGTCAGGGCACTGGCAGCCGTGGTGGTGGTGCTGATGGTGGCGCTGGTGGCGCCGGTGTAGCTGGCGCTGCTGAGGTCCGCGGCTCCCATCGTGAACGTGCTGCCCTCCGAGTCCTGAGTGACGGCCTGACCGGTGCTGGAGAAGAGGCTGACCCCGTTGAAGTCCTTCGTGCCCGCGTTGGTCACGTAGGCGGCGAGGTTGGTGAACTCCTTGTTATACAGCGCACGGTCCGAGTCGGACTTGGTGATGTCCTGGGACATGACGGACAGTTCGCTCATGCGGTCCAGCGCCTTGCCGACCTTTTGCAGGAAACCGTCCTGGGTCTGGCTGAAAGACAACGCGTTGCCGACGTTGTTGCCCGCCGCCGTGGTGCGGTTGATCTGCGCATCCAGGCGGTTGGACACCGCCAGTCCCGCAGCATCGTCCTCCGGTGAGACTATCTTCGAACCGGAAGACAAACGGGCCAGCGATTTCGCCAGCTTGTGTGAGGAATCTGCCAGCAGCCTGCTGCTGCTCAATGCAGATACGTTGGTATTTATTACCATAACTGACTCCTTCCTTGAGTCGCCCTTTGTGAGGGCTTGGATTACACGGCATCCCTGCCGCCGACAGAATTTAAGTGGAGGATCCTGTCACTGCCTCCCAGGGTGAGTTAGGGCCGCCCTGACCCGGTCTTACGACCAGAGACTAGGATCGGCACGGGAGGGAGAAACTTGAGAAGAAAACGGTGCCGGGCGCAACGAGGGTGCTCCGGGGTGAGAAAGCCGGGCGCGGGGTCATCGCCGCGCCCGGCTCATGAGAAGGGAAACCGAGCCTACTGGATAAGTCGGAGCGCGCCTTGCGGCGAGGAATTGGCCTGCGCGAGCATCGCGGTGCCGGCCTGCACGAGAATGTTGTATTTGGCGAACTTGGTGCTCTCGTCCGCCACGTCCACGTCCTTGATGCGGCTGTTGGCCGCCGAAAGGTTGTCGTTTAGAACTCCCAGTTGTTCGCTGGTCGCATTGAGACGCGACATGTTGGCGCCAATGGTTGCGCGGTCGGTGGCGAGCTGGGTGATGGCCGTTTTGACCGCGGTGAGGGCCGAGGCTGCGGCCGTGGTGGTGGAAACGGTGGCAGCCGTCGCGCCCGTGTAGCTCGCGGTGCCGAGGTCCAGACCCGTCATGCTGAAGCTGGCCC
Source organism: Verrucomicrobiota bacterium (assembly GCA_014193395.1). GTDB lineage: Bacteria > Verrucomicrobiota > Verrucomicrobiia > Limisphaerales > BJHT01 > BJHT01. Next base: position 4,010 of record BJHT01000164.1, on the reverse strand, counting down.
CTTCCGAGTCGATGCTGACGGAGAGGGCGTTGGCGGTGAAGAGGCTCACGCCGTTGAAATCCTTGGTGGCCGAGTTGGTGATGAACGCGCCAAGATTGGTGAATTCCTTGTTATACAAGGCCCGGTCGGCATCTGACTTGGTAATGTCCTGAGCCATGATGGACAGCTCGCTCATGCGGTCGAGCGCCTTGCCGACCTTTTGCAGGAAACCGTCCTGAGTCTGGCTGAAGGAAGTGGCGTTGCCGACGTTGTTCTTCGCCGCCGTATTGCGGGATAGCTGCGCGGTGAGCCGGTCGGAGACGGCGGTGCCGGCGGCATCATCTTCCGGCGACACGATCTTCGAGCCGGAGGAGAGACGAGCCAGGGACTTGGACAGGCTGGCGGAGGATTCGGACAGGAGTCGCGCGCCATTCAGCGCGGAGACGTTGGTATTGATGACCATAGGTTTTGTTGTGTTTTTACTGCTGCCGTCCGTGGTGCCCGTCAACGGGCCTGCACTGCGCAGCGTCCTTGCCACGAACGGATGTCAACACAAGGGGCAGCCGTTTTCCCCGTTGGCTGTTTGTGGCCGCCAACCGCCAGTTTTTCCTGATGTCCGGTCCATCGGCGCACCCCGCCGGGAGCGTTAGCGAAATCTTTTGCATGCGGAGTGGTGGCGGCCGGCGGTCGCAAAAAAAAGCAAAAGGCCGGACAGCGTTTCAGCGCTGTCCGGCCGCGTGCAATCCTGGTCAGAGCGGACTTTAGCCAATGAGCCGGAGCGCTGACTGCGGACTGGCGTTTGCCTGGGCCAACATCGCGGTGCCTGCCTGTACCAGGATGTTATACTTGGCAAATCGGGTGCTCTCTTCCGCGACATCGACATCCTTGATGCGGCTGTTGGCGGCGGCCAGGTTGTCGCCCAGCACGCCGAGTTGGTCATGGGTGCTGTTGAGGCGGGAGACGTTGGCTCCGACCGTGGCGCGGTCGGTGGCGAGCTGGGTGATGGCGTTCTTGACGTTGGTCAGCGCGGTCGCAGCCGTGCTGGTCGTCGAGATCGTCGAGCTGGTGGCGGTGGTGTAGGAGGCGGCGCCCAAATCCACGCCGGTCATGCTGAAGGTGGCGCCTTCGGAATCGATGGTGACATCGCGGGCGCTGCTGGTGAAGAGACTCACTCCGTTGAAGTCCTTGGTCGCCGAGTTGGTGACGAAGGCGGCGAGGTTGGTGAACTCCTTGTTGTAGAGCGCGCGGTCCGCGTCGTTCTTGGTGACGTCCTGCGACATCACCGACAGTTCGGACATCCGGTCGAACGCCTTGCTGACCTTCTGCAGAAAACCATCCTGCGTCTGGCTGAACGAGATGGCGTTGCCAACATTGTTCTTGGCCGCCGCATTCCGATTGCCCTGCGCATCCAAACGCGAAGAAACCGCCGCGCCGCCGACATCGTCGTCCGGGGAAACGAGTTTGGATCCCGAGGACAGGCGGGCGAGAGACTTCGCCAACATGCCAGAGGATTGAGTGAGGAGACGGCTGCTTGTGAGGGCTTGAACGTTAGTATTGATTACCATAACAGACTCCTTCCATGAGTCACCCCGTGAGGGGTATTTGAACACCACGGCTTCCTTGCCGCGGACGGAGTTTTTTCAGAGGTTTCCGCCTTGGTCCTCGCTGGCTCTTTCCGGCTGCCAGCCGCCGTTGTCTTAGCGACAGTCATGGTATCGGAAGCCGCCCGAAAGACTTTACCGGGTTTGTGCGGCGAATTTCTCGGGGTAGGGAGGAGAAGCGGGAGAACTGGGGATAAGACCGAGAGTTGGGAAACTAAGGGATAGAGTCGTGACGGAGAGCAATGGATCGCGGGCAGTTGTAGAAGACGAGAGTTGGACTCGCCTGACATCGCCTCGGACAAGGGAAGGCTGGCCGCCCGCGCCCCGGAGGGGAAGCGCTGGCGGCCCGTGGCCACCATCTCAGTGCAGACAGACGAGATCCTGGCGCGGATCAATGCTCCAACGCGCAGCGAGGGCTTCGAGTTCGGGGGTAAGTGTCCAGCGGTCGGGCTGCGAAGCGCCTTCGTGATCGGGGTTGCCACCTTTGAGGGCCATGCAGCCGTGATTGTTGCCGATCGCGAGGATTTGCTGGCATTCCTCCGCGGTAAGGCGGAGTTCGGGGAGCGTGGCCAGTTCTTCGACTTTCTTTTCGATGGGTTTGGATTTGGGGCTAGCTTCCTGAATGAGAGTTGGGATGACGCTTTTCACCGCCGCTTGGGAGAGATTCCAGAGGCAGGCGAGCTGGAGCAGGGTAAGTCCGTGCGCCTCGGCAAAGGAGCGCATCCGTTCGAGCTTGAGGTTGCCGGCCTCGACCCAGCCGGCGGGGCGAAAGGCGCGGTGATCCTGTTGTCCAAACTTATGCCCCGGCTTCACGTCGTCGTGGAAGAGACCGCCGTAGTCCACGACGCGGGTGATAAGGTTGACGTCGAATTTCGCAGCGGCGGGCAGGCAGAGACTACCGGGCCAGGGTTCGAGCGGATTGAGGATAATCATGGCCCAGTCGATGAGTTCGGAAAACTTCTCGAAACTCTGGATGATATCGAGCGTGAAGCCGTTGGCCGGTCCTGGCGCGATGCCGAGGCGCCGGGTCAGGCCGCTCTGCTTGACGCGGTCGAGGGCATCCCAGACGGCCGGACTGGAGTAGCCGGTCGAGTCGGGGTTGTGCAGGAGCAGCAGGTCGAATTGTTTCACGCCGCAGCGTTCGAGAGACTTTTCCGTCGCCTGTTTGAGATAGTCGTAATATTTCTCCGGCCCGCGCAGGGCGGGGTCGGTGAAGCGCGGGTAGCCCTTCGAGCCATCCCGTTTGCCTTCGTAGAAATCATGGCCCACCGCGCCGACGAGACAGTAGCTGTCACGCGGATAGGCTGCCAGGGCGCGGCCGAGCATGATGTCCGCGACGCCGACGCCATAGACATCCGCAGTCATGAAGGTCCGGATGCCTTGTGCGTAGGCGTGGTGGATGACGCCGAGAAAACGGTCGTCGGGCAGTGGTTCCCCAAAGTGCATGAAGCGGCCGCCGCTCCAAATTCCATAGGCTGTGCGAGTAGGTTCCATAAAGTTAGGCGTAGTCAGCAGTAAGCGGAGTTAGTCGGTAACTGGAAACGGTCATGGCCAGGCGTCCCATTACGATTCTGCTGGGCGACGTGGTGAATTGACCAATAGCTGCAGGGAATCTTCGGGCGGACGGCAGAAGCAAAGCAAGCTTGGAGTCCCGTGGATTTGTCGGATTGCCAGATTGCTGGGGAAACGGAGTCCGCCGGGACCGGGCGGCGGTGCTGACAACCCTGGCGTGCGGACCCGCGGTGGTCGTGGGATTATTCGAGCGTCATCCGCTGTGGGGTGAGTTCGTACCGATCCAGTACTTTGCGCAGGAGGCCCGTGACTTTGACTGGCTTGGTATCTGCGCAGACTTCCGGGTGAAACCGTTGGCCGATCTCGTTGTGAACGACGTAATACTTCGTCGGCACGCCGCCCTTGTCAGCGATCAGCACCGTCTTGCAATAGTCGTCCTCCTTCAGGCCGTTTTTGAGGCAGGTGGCGCGGCCCTTGATGGTGACGACCTTTGGACCGGTCTCGACGGTGACATCCGCCCCGCGAACGCCACTGCCCACGGCGAGGCCGGCGAGGATGGTCCAGGTGACAAGAGTTTTTTTCATCTGCATTGGCTGGTTCGCTGATTTCGTACGTCGCGCGGTGGGACGGGCTGATCCCGGCCTCATTCACCGCGTCCCCGCAGTCTTCGGGGGCGCGGCTGTGGCGAAGGGCGTTACCGGGTTCGAATCGAACTCCATCGCTTCCGCAGGGCGAACATCGCACGAACGGGTTGAGATTGCCAAAGCAGAACCGTCCGCCTGGTCCCGAGCGGGCGCATGACAGAATTCTTCAGTCACGCCGCGAGGGCCAGGCAGTCGTTGCGGGCGCTGTGAGCATTGAGGCGTTCTTTCCAGAACGCCGCGAGTCGGCGGCTGGCGTGGAGGCAGCGCAGCGCCA
>BJHT01000163.1 GCA_014193395.1 Verrucomicrobiota bacterium | reverse complement strand
GAGTTGTCGCGACCGCCGCCGAGATTATAGACCTCGCCCGTGCGGGGAGCGGCGATGAAGCGGCGGATGAATTGCACGACATCGTAGGAATGGATGTTGTCGCGGACTTGTTTGCCGCGGTAGCCGAACACGCGATAGGTGCGGCCTTCGAGATTGCACTTGATGAGGTAGCTGAGGAAGCCGTGCAGCTCGACGCCGGTGTGATTGGGGCCGGTGAGGCAACCGCCGCGCAGGCAGCAGGTGGGCATGGCGAAGTAGCGGCCGTATTCCTGCACCATCACGTCGGCCGCGACTTTCGAAGCGCCGAAGAGCGAGTGCTTGGATTGGTCGATGCGGAAGGTCTCGGGGATGCCGTTGGCGTAGGCGGGATCGGCGTAATCCCAGCGCGTGGGCAGCTCGGTGAGCGCGATTTCGTTGGGCGCGTCGCCATAGACCTTGTTGGTGCTCATGTGGACGAAGGGCGCGTCCGGGCAGGCGAGGCGCGCGGCTTCGAGGAGGTTGAGCGTGCCCACGGCGTTGACATCGAAATCATCAAACGACCGGCTGGCGGCGAGATCGTGGCTGGGCTGCGCGGCGGTGTGGACGGTGGCGGTCGGGCGCAGGGTCCGCAGCAGGGCGAGGACGGCGGCGCGGTCGCGGATGTCCACTTCATGGTGATGAAATTTCGGCCAGGTCATGCGCAGGCGCTCGAGGTTCCAGCGGGTGTCGCCCTGGGGGCCGAAAAAATCGGCGCGCATGTTGTTGTCCACGCCGTGGACTTCCCAGCCATCTGCGGCGAAACCGGCGACGACTTCCGAGCCGATGAGGCCGGAGGAACCGGTGACGAGGAGTTTTTTCATACAAAGTGTGTCAGGGGATTTTCAGCGGGTCATGGTCACCGGTTTACCCGCAAGGGGCGGATGATGCAGCCGGGCGGGCGGCGGATTTCACAACGGCGCGTGGGTGAGCGTTCTCCGAGGATTGGCGAGGGTCAGCACGGTTGCGAGGTCGAACCACGTCTGCGGACGGAGATTTACCAGGCCGGCCATTTCCAACGGCGACACCGTGAACACCTCGGGAACGGTGAGGCCGTCGGTCCAGATTTCCGCCGTCGGTCGCGCGCGCCAGACGCGGAAGAGCTGCGCGCGGCTGCCGGCCGGGGCCGCGTGCGCGGGCAGTTCACCAAGCGGCTGCCAGCAGTCGGATTCGTAGCCGGTCTGCTCGAAAAGCGCGCGGCGGGCGGCGGCAAAATAGGTTTCGCCGGGAGACACGAGGGTGATGGGCAATTGCAGCCGCTGCCCGCTGCCGGCGACGAACGGCGGTCGCAGCACGATCACCCGTCCTGCGGCAGTCTCGGCGTACACGATGGCGTAGGCGGGCGGCAGCAGCGGAGAACGAGGGCTGGCGCGACCGCTGACGCCGCGGCGCTCGGGCGCGGGCGGCGCCGCGGCGCGGTCCCACGTCGGCGTGACGAAGTGGGCCGCGCGGGCGGCGGTGGAACCCGCAGCAAATGAGGCGCAGGAGTGGGCCATAAAAAGGTTCGGCGCGGCAGTTACGGCGACGGCACCGGGAACAATCCGGTGGCTTGAGCGGCGCGGGCGGCGCGGAAAACGAGCGGGCGGTTCACACTTCCGCCCGGTTCAGCGAATGATCCCGATGTGCCCGCGGAGATAGTTTTGCAGCGGTCCCACCGAGCTTTCCACCAACGCGGACGGCAGCCGTTCCGGGTGGAAAAATCCCACGTTCTGGCTGGGTGGAATGGCATCCGTCGGGGCCGAGGGCGTCGCGTGGGACACCAGCCGGGCTTCGAGAAGAATGTTCACCTCGTGGACCATTTCCGAGTCGTCGGGATCCTGCACCATGTGGTCCAGCGGATCCGAATAAATGCCCAGCAAATAGGTGATGCGGGCGGTGAGGCGCGTGGCGGCGTGAAAGGAACGGAGCGCGGCCTGCGCGATGTTTTCACCGGCCTCGAGGCGGCCACCGGGCAGGCCCCACGCCGCGGCCGGACCGCGACGGTGGAGGATGAGCCGCTGGTGCTCGTCGAGCGCGATCACGCTCACGGTGACGGCGACCCGCGCGGGGCCGGGCAACGTGAGTTCGCCAAGCGGATTGGCAATTGCGTAGTTCATTACGAGCGGTCCGATGGCTGGGGATGGCGCGCGGCGCGGGCAGTTGCGGCGCTGTTTATTGGAGCAACCGGAGGACGCTCTGGGGCAGTTGATTGGCCTGAGCGAGCATGGCGGTGCCGGACTGGACGAGGATGTTGTAGCGCGCGAACTGCGTGGATTCCTCGGCGACATCGACGTCGCGGATGCGCGAGCTGGCGGCGGTGAGATTTTCTTTGCTGATGGCCAGTTGTTCGCCGGTGAAATTCAGGCGCGACTGCGAGGCGCCAATGCTGGCGCGGTCGGTCGCGAGCTGCGTGATCGCGGCTTTGACATTGGTCAGCGCGGTGGCGGCGGCGGCGGTTGTCGAAATGGTCGAGGCCGTGGCGGCGGTGTAGGTGGCGGTCCCAAGATTGACGCCGGCCATGGTGAAAGTGGAGCCTTCCGAGTCGATGGAGACGCCGAGGCTGGCGGACGAGAAGAGGCTCACCCCGTTGAAATCCTTGGTGGCGGACGTGGTGACGAAGGCGCTGAGCTGGGTGAATTCCCCGTTGTAGAGCGCGCGGTCGGCGTCGCTCTTGGTCACGTCTTGCGACATGATCGAGAGTTCGCTCATGCGGTCGAGCGCCTTGGCGATCTTGGTCAGGTAGCCGTCCTGGGTCTGGGTGAACGAGACGGCGTTGGCGACGTTGGACCGGGCGGCGTTGGTGCGGGACACCTGCGCGTCCAAGCGCAACGACACCGCCACGCCGGCGGCATCGTCGGAGGGGTTGACGATTTTGGAGCCGGAGCTGAGGCGGGCCAGGGAGCGGGCCAGCATCGAGCTGCTGGCGACGAGGTTGGAGGCGGCGCTCTGGGCCGCGGTATTGGTGTTGATGACCATAGGGATTCCTTTCCTTTGCTGAACTTTGCTTGCGGGGTTTCTAAGTGGTTCCGACAGGGGTTACGGCCCGGGACACGGTGGCCGGTGGAGTGGTGGTTGCGGACGTGGGGGACGGGACAGCCTTGGAAGTTTCGAGCCGGGGCAGAGCGGTGCGGCCACGCGTGAGGGCGCCGCGGTTGTTGCGCTGGATCTCGTCATAGACCTCCTGGCGATGCACCGGCACGTCCATCGGGGCCTCGATGCCCAGCTTCACAACGTCGCCCTCGACCCGGATGACCTTGATGACGATGCGCCCGTCGATGACGATGCTTTCGTTGGATTTGCGGGAGAGAACCAGCATGGGTGGGGGCGGGTTGAAAGTTGACGCGACGGGAATTTATTCCGCCGTCGGCAGCGGATACTGGAGGGCGTAGCGGGAGGCGTTGACGGGGACGATCTGTTTGCCGGCGAGCGTGTGGCGGTTGATGACAATCGGGCCGCGGAGATTGACGGTGCTGTCGCCCTCGGGGCGCACGGTGACGACGCAGAGCACGAGAGCGTCTTCCGCACTTTCCAAACCCAGGAAGCGCTCATCCTCGGAGCTGATGTCCGGCTGGTATTGCGGCAGCACGACAAAGGGCGAGACCACCGGAAAAGCCAGCTCGGGATCGTCGATGAACTGCAGCCAGAAGAAGGGATGAAAATCCTCGTGCGACACCAGCACGTAGTCCTTGGTGCGCTCGAAGCCGAGCAGGCCCAGGGGCAATTTGATGCGCAGATTCGCGGGCAGGGCGACGACTGGTTCAGGCTCGAGTAGTTCGGCTGTTTTCATAGGAATCAATGACTGGTGACGATGTGAGCAATGGCCATGCCAGCGCTTGAAAACGGGCCTTCCGCGTTGGTAAGGCCCGGAACTTGCCGGGTGTTCCGCCGCGGGCCGGTGCGCGCGGGCAGATTCTTCCGCTGGGGAGCGCCAAATGTTCCCGTCCGCGTTTTGGGTCGGCGCTGGTTTAAGGTTTGGAGTTCCGGCTTCAGCCGGCGCGGCGTTGGAAGCAGGGCAACTGGCGAACTGGAAGATCCCGCGGACATGGACAGTTTGCCGCCTAAAGGCGGAACTCCGTACCACCTTCGCGCTCAAGCCGACCGGCCGCGTTCCGATAGGGTGGAGGTAAATGTCCGGTTCTCTGCGGCCCGGGTGGCCGGGCAGAGGCCGGCGTTTCGGGAAGCCGCCCTATGTCGCCGATTCATGCAGTGAACCTCCTCCCGCCGGTGACCGGACCACACGCTTGCCGCCGTGCTCGTGGGTCCATGCGCAAGCCCGTCCGCTCATGACCGCCGCCCCCGTGGAATCCAGTCGCATCATCGTCGGTGCCGGCCAACTGGCGGTCAGCCCCGAGGCGAGCGACGTCCTGTCGGCCTTTTCCCTCGGCTCCTGTTTGAGCGTCGCCGTGTACGATCCCTTGATCCGCGTCGGCGGTCTGCTCCATGTCCTGCTGCCCGAGTCGAGCCTCTCGCCGGCTCGCGCCAGCACCGCACCGGCGACGTTCGTGGACACTGGCGTACCAGCGCTGTTCCACGCCCTCTATGCGCTGGGCGCGGAGAAATATCGCACCCTGATCTACGTGGTCGGTGGCGCGCAGATCATCGATGACGCGGGCGTGTTCAACATCGGCCGGCGCAACTACGACGCGCTCACCACCCTGCTCCACAAACACAACCTCCGCATCCGCGGCGAACACGTCGGCGGCGGCCTCAACCGCTCCGTCGCGCTCCACATTGCCACCGGCAAGGTGCTGGTCCGCACGACCGGCCAGGCGGGAGAAATTGCCCTATGAACGAGCTGGACGACTACATCAACCGCGTCAAGCGCCTGCCCCCCGCGCCCCGCGTGCTGCCCCAACTGCTCCAGTTGCTGGGCCAGCCGGAAGTGGCCAGTGAAAAGGTTGTCAACCTGATCACCTACGACCCCGCGCTCACCGCGAGCGTCCTGCAACTCTGCAACAGCGCCTTCTTCGGCCTGGGCAGCCCCGTGAGCGACGTCGCCGAAGCCGTCACGCAACTGGGCTTTCAGCAAATCTACCGCCTCGTCGTCGCCGCCAGCAGCTCGCGCACGCTCACGCCGCCGCAAAAAGGCTACGCCATCGATCAGGGGGAACTCTGGAAGCACTCGGTCACCGCCGGCATCGCGGCCCAGTTGCTCGCGCGCGCCCAGGGGGAAAATGAGAACGTCGTCTTCACCGCCGCGCTGCTGCACGACCTCGGCAAGGTCGTCCTCTCCGAAGCCCTCGAGAAGCGCTACGCCGACCTCCTGCTCGCCGCCAACGACAGCGCCACGCCGCTGGTCGAGACGGAAAAAAAACTGCTCGGCGTGGACCACGCCCAGGTCGGCGGCCGCCTGCTGGACCGCTGGAAATTTCCGCCCAACCTCGTCGCCGCCGTCTGGTTTCATCATCAACCGCGCGCCGCCGGCGAGCACGCCAAACTGGCCTCCTACATTTACTTCGGCAACGCCATCGCCCACCTGCTCGGCCACACCTACGGCCACAAGGCCATGGCCCTGACCGGCCGCGCCGACGTGCTGCAAACCCTCGGTCTCACGACCACCGATCTCGAGCGCTACATGTTGCTCACGATCGACGAACTGAGCCGCGTCGAGACGCTCTTCAAGGTCCGGGCGTAGGCGGAGACGCGGGAAAAAAAGCTCCAAGGATAAAGCTCAAAGCTCAAGGGAAGGGCCAAGCGCCAAGCACCAGCGGTGGGTTTCGTGATGGTTGGGAGCATGAATCCGGCACCGGCCCACGAGAGCGCGCGCGGGGGAGATCCGCCGGAGTACGCCGGTTCCCGGGCACGGCTAACTGGAGCGCAGTGAGACGCGGATTGATCCCGCACCTCCCGTGCGTGGGGACGCACAGGTCCGCTGGAGATCGCACCGAGGAACGGAAAAAAAGGCGGGGAAAGGAATCGGCGACTTCGCTCATGATGTCCGGCAGCACGTCGAGCCAGACGGCGGGGAAACTGAATTGCGGATACCGGAAATTCACGCGCACTTCCATTTCAGTAGATCATTCGGAACAGGCCGAACGTGAACCAACCCAGCAGCGCGCCCGCCGGCAAATCCACCACGTAGAGCTGCTTCGTGAACAGGCAGCTCGCCGCGATCAGAACGGGGAAGGCGAACACCGGCAGACCGACGAATGGCAACAGATGCAAGGCCGTGAGCGTCGCCACCGACGTGTGCATGCTGGGGAAGCTGTTCGAGCGCGCGTCGAACTTCTGCACGAACTCGAGAAACCTCACCGAGCGGCCGCGGCCACTGGGAGCCGCGCGCCATTCCGCCGGCGTCGCCACGGGGAAGAAGATGAAGAACGCCATTTGAAATCCCAGCAGCAGCACGAAGCTGATCGCCACGTAGAGAAAATGGCGCGGCGACTCGACCGCGAGGTTGATCAGCACAATGACCGGATAATAGAGAAAGCTGTAAATCCACACCCAGCGCGGGCGGTAGGGAATGGCGTCGTCGAGTGGCAGCCGCAGTTCGCGCGGCTCGGCGGCATGATGTCGCTGGCACCAGAAGTAGAACTGGTAAACGCCGACGATGAGGAAAACGCTGATGACGAGTTGAATGAGCAGGTCGGTGGTGTGCATGGCAGGAGTTGGATTTTGAGGTTGGTGGTTGGGGGAGACAGGCTGCGGGGTCACTTCTTTGCCGCGAGGGGGATTGCGACGCGCTTCAGGCCGGAGGAATCCTTGCACGAAAAAATCTTGGGATTGTCCGCGTGCTGGATGAAGAAGGCCTGCAGCTCGGCCGTGGGGGCGGTTAAAATGAGCGGATCCTTCGCTTGTTCGCGGTGGGCGAGTGCCTTCGGATTTTCCTGCAAGAAGCGGTCAAGGTCGGGAAGGCAGAGCTTCAAGTTCGGCCCGAGTTCTTGGACGCGCATGATGATATGGTTGCGCCCGAGAGCGGCCTTGGCCCAGCCATTGAGCTTGTCTTCTGCCTCGCCCAGGTCGGCCAACTCCAATTCCAGGAAGAGTTTGCCGCCGATCCGACCCAGCCGCGCGTCGAATTTCGCCGGTCTGCCGTTCGCTTGAATGATGAGCGTGTAAACCTTGCTGGCAGCGTCGCCGTCTCGTTTGTTGAACATCCAGGTTTCCTTCTCGGGATCCTCGTTCTTGGGATCGGAATCACCCCAGATGCCGATCAAGGCGGGGTCGAATACGAGGTCATCCTCGGTAAGCAATGGAAAGACGGAGGAGACGCAGCCGGCCAATAGCACGGCAGCGAGGACGGCGGTGAGGAGGCATTTTGTTTTCATGATTTGATGGGGTTGATGGTGGAAACGGAAAGAAAGAGTGCCGCCGCCAGCGGACCGGGTTGCACGCGACGGGCGTGTTCGCGGCGTCCGCCCGCAAGAATGCGCCGGTCTGATGCGGCGGGCTGATGGATGGTTTTCATGGCGGGTTTTCTATTTGAACCAGTGCGGGAGCAGGGTCGTGAGGGCCGGCATGTATGTGATGAGCAGCACGCCGACGAAGAGCACCGCGAGCATCGGCAGCACCGAGCGCGTGACCTCGGCCATCGGTTTGTTGAAGCGATACGAGGAGAGAAACAGATTCATCCCCACGGGCGGCGTGAGGTAGCCCAGCTCGAGGTTCGCCAGGAAAATGATACCGAGGTGAATCGGATCGATGCCGAAGATCGCGCCCATCGGCACCAGAATCGGCACCACCACGATGATGGCGGAGAAGATGTCCATCAGGCAGCCCACGCCGAGCAGGAGCAGGTTCAACGCGAGCAGGAAAACCCACTTGGAATGAATCGTCGCCCCGACCCACGCGACGGCGCGATCGGGAATCTGCGCGTCAATGAGGTAGTTCGTGAAACCCAGCGCCACGCCGAGAATCAGCAGGATGCCCCCGACCAACAGGCCGCACTCGGTCATCACGCGCGGCACGTCGCGGAGGATTTTCAGGTCGCGATAAACCATCGTCTCGACCGCGAACGCGTAGAACGCCGTGAGCGCCGCCGCCTCGACGGGGGTGGCGATGCCGCCAAAGAGCGCCAACACCGCCACGGCGGGCAGCGCCAGTTCCCATTTCGCCTCCCAGAGCGCGCGGCGCAGTTCGGGGAAATCGAAGGCGCGGCGCGCGGTTTCGCCCTTGGGCGCCTGCCAGATTCCCCACGCCGCCGTCAGCGCGACGAGCAGGAGGCCGGGCAGGATTCCGCCGAGAAAAATGTCCTTCATCTCCACCTTGGCGACGACGGCGTAGAGGATGAGCGGCAGGCACGGCGGCAGCAGCAGGCCGAGCGAACCCGCTCCGGTGAGCAGGCCGAGCGCGTTGCGCTCCGAGTAGCGCGCCGCCAGCAGCACCGGCATGAGCAGGCCGCCGAGCGCGAGGATGGTGACACCCGACGCGCCGGTGAACGAGGTGAAGAACGCGCAGGACAGCGCCGTGGCCACCGCCGGGCCGCCGCGAAACCAACCGGCCAGCGCCTGAAACACGCGCACCAACCGCTTCGAGGCGCCGCCTTCCGCGAGGAAATATCCCGCGAGCGTGAACAGCGGGATCGTCGGCAACGTGGGATTGGTCACAAGGCCGTAGTGCTCGATCGCGACCGCTGTGGCCGGGATTTCGCGCCCCCAAAACAACACCAGCGCCGCGCCGCCAAGCGTCACGAACACCGGGGCACCCGCCAGCGTGGCGGCGGCAAGCGTGAGCAGCGCGGGCAGGACGAGCGCGGCCGGCGCGAGGTGGGTCACGGTGCCGAGCAACGCCATTCCGATGACGAGCAGCGCGGCGAGGGCACGCCCTTTCCAGGTCTGTGCCGCGCCCCAAAACAACCGCAGCGAGATGGCGGCAAAGCCGAGCGGCAGAACCGTCTGCACCGTCCAGCGCGGGACGCCGTAAGCGATCACGTTTCCCGCCACCTTTTCCTGCAGGACGAACTGCGCGCCCGCCACGCACAGCCAGGCCGCAACGCCCGCGCCCACCGCGCCACCGAGAAAAATCGCGGCTGCTTTCCACCGGCCCTTCAGAAACGTCGTCGCCGTCGAGAGTGAGAGCAGGCGGCCTTCGCGTGCAGCGATGGCGCCACCGATCATGCCGGCGATGAGCGTGAGGTGCTGCACCCACGCCGCCGAACCGGCGAGGCCGCGGTGCAGCGTGAGCCGCAGGAGGACTTCGGCCATCGGCAGCGCGATCATGGCCGCCAGCGCGAGCGTGAGCGCGAGGTCTTCACCGCGCGGCCAGCGCCGGCGGGGTGCGGCGGGAACCGGCGTTGGCAGCACAGCCGGAAGTTCGAGGACGGCTTCGCAGTTCATTGGGCGGGGGTGGTTGCGGAGTTGCGGGATTCGGCGACCAGGCGGCGCACTTCATCAAAAACGTCCGCCGGCACCTGTTTGCCACGGATCATCGGGTAGGCGCGCTCGGCGAGCGCCTGCCACGCGGCCTCGGTCTCCGGCGTGAGCGGATGGGTTTTCAGCCCGCGCTGCTTCATCGCGGCGACGGCCTTCTCGTCCTCCTGGCGGCTTTGAGCGCGGATGTTTGCGCCCGCTTCCGTCGCGGCTTGCTCGATGGCCTTGAGCGACGCAGGCGGGAGCTTTGCCCAAGTTTCCCGCTTCATCACGACGGCGGCGACGATGGGCACCCAGTTCATCTCCAGCATGTGCGGTGTGCTGCGGTCGAACTGCGCGGCCAGCGCGAAGAACGGCGGCGTGAGCACGACGTTGATCATGCCGCTTTGCAGACCGGTATGGATGTCCGTGGTCTCGAGCGGAACGGGCTTGTAACCCAGGCGTTTCATCACCTGTTCCTGGTCGGGGTCGCCGGCCCAGGTGAAAATCTTCATGCGCTTGTAGTCATCGGGATGCACCGCCGGCTCCTTGGAGAAATAGCGCACCCATCCGGCATCGCACCAGCAGAGCACGACGAAGCCCTTGTCGCGCAGCCGCCCCTCGAGCTGCGGGCGGATTTTCTCGCGCACGTAATCCACCTCCGCCCACGACCGGAACATCATCGGCATCAGTTGCAGGCCGCAGACCGACGGATCAATTTCGGAGAGGCCGACCACCGAGAGCGCGGCGGCGTTGAGCTGGCCGGCGCGCATCTTCCGCACCATCGCGGATTCGCCGCCCTGCCGCCCGTCGGGATAGATGGTGAGCTTGACGGTGCCACCGGTGGTCTTGCGCCAGCGCTCGCCCATTTCCTGCAAATTGCGGTGATACGTGGTGCCGGTCGGCGCGATGGTGCCGAGGCGGATTTCCACCGGACTGTCGGCGGCCAAGCCAGCCGTCGGCAGGCCGAGGCAGCAGGCGAGCCGAAGGGCGCGGAAGGAGCGGACGATCCGGATGAATGCATGGAGTTTCATGGTTTTTTAGGGGTTGTGGGGTTGGTGGAATCGGCGGTTGCGGAATCGGAAGTGAGAATGAGTTCGCGCTGGCGGCCCAACAGCCAGCGGGCGCGGCGCTGCATGACGAGGTTGACGAGGCGCGTTTCCGGCTGCGCGTCGGGGTTGATCTTCAGGGCCCGCTCCAACAGCGACTGGAACTCCGCCGCGTTTTGCTCCGTCACCGAGACCGCCTCGGCGAGTGCCACCAGCGGCCCGGCCTGCTGGCCGCCGGAGAGCGCCATCGCCCGCGCAAAATGGCGGCGCGAGCGGACGATGGCGTCTCCTTCTCCCCCTTGGCGCGCTTGTTCGTAGCTGATGAAAAAGGCGTGAATCGTGCCGTGATCGAACTGCTCGTCCAGCGCCAGCGCGCGATCCATGAGCGCTTCCATCAAAGGCTGTTCGGCGATGAGCGCGGGGTCTTGTTTGGAGAGCGCGATCGCTGCGCCCCACGCGGCGGCGGTCCAATACAGCACCGGCACTTCCTTCTCCTTGATGACGCGGATGGCGACGCGCGGGTCGGCGCGCAATTGTTTTTCAAATCCCGGATGGGTCGCCTCCAGTGCGCGCAGGCCGTAGCCACGCGCCCGCAGATACAGGCGGCGCGCCCGGTCCCGCAACGCCGAGGCCGCCGCGAGGTCCTTTTCCTCCAGTTCGTCGGCCTCCTGCTGGACAAACGCGTAGCCGTATTGCGTGAAGCCGCTGGCGGTGGCCAACAGCAGGCCCCTGTGGTTCGGGCTCTCCGCGAGCAGGCTCTCCATGAGCTTCAGGCTGAACGGCGCCGCCGCACGGATGATTTCCGGATCATCATCGGCCGCGAACGTTGTCCCGCCGGATGCGAGCGCATCACCGAGTTGGTTGACCGCCGCGCGCTTGACCGTCTGGCAACCAGTCAGCAGCCCGCCAAGAGCGAGGATCAAAATGACCCGGACCAAAATGTTTCGGACAAACTGCCAAGCGGAGAAAAACGCGATTGATTTCACGCGGCACGTTCTAGCGAGCCACGCCTCCGGGGTGTTAATCGATAAAACCCACCACCCATCGCTTAAAGCAATTGCTGCAACTGCTCGATCTGCTTCCGAGCATTTGGTGATGCGCCAGGCAGGATTGGCAGGGCCACGCACTCTGCCTCATCGACAGTCTATCGCTGCGAAATCTCACGCGGGTGCCGCTGTAACAAGTGGCGCGCCGGTCTCCTTGGCCCCGTGAGAGTCAATCAAGGCGAAGGCCGTGGAACAATTCCAACGGTCCGGACATGGGCGGCGACGGAAAAAAAGTTCCAAGGATCAAGCTCAAAGCCCAAGGGAAGGGCCAATAGCCAAGAGCCAAGTACGGGCGGCGGGCATCCCGAAGTTGTTGGAAGAATTTTCGAGCGCCATGCGCCGGGGCTGCGGCGCACGGCATCCACCGCGCTTCACTGTCCGAAAGTCACCGCGCGTTCGCACCCGCCGCGCGCGCCGCACGCTGAAGCGGTATAGCTACCGCGCTCCGCGGTGGAGCTTGGTCCTTGGTCCCTTCCCTTGAGCTTTATGCTTGGGGCTTTTTTCCGCCGCCTACCGCAGATAATCCATCAGCGACTGCTTGAAGACGCTCGCGCCGCTTTGGAGCGCGATCTGGTAGGCGTTCTGGGTCTGGTTCAATTGCACCAAGGTCGTGGCCAGATCGGCATCGACTTCGTTGGAGGTCAGGCCGGCCACCGAGGTCTGGCGTTGCTTGAGGATCGCGCCCTCGGTCTCGAGGCGGGATTGCAGCGCGGCGTTGGTGCCGAGGTTGAAGACGAGGTTGTCTTCGTCCTTGCCGAGGGCGGCGCGGTCGGTCGCGGCCACGGCGGCGGTGTCGCCGGCGAGGAGATGGTTCTGGAGCGCGATGAGGTGGTTGAACAAATCCGCGCCGGTGCGCGGATCGGCGATCAGGCCGTGCGCGCCGGTGCCGCTGGTGTTCGCGCCGGGCACCTGGGTGGAGACCGTGACGCCCTCGGAGATTTCATGCTCGGCCAGCGTTTCGTTGCCTTGATAGGTCACGCTGGTGACGACGCCATTCGAGTCGGTGGCGAGGACGAAGGGCGGCTGGTCGGTCTTGGTGCCGGCGAAGAGGAAATCGCCACGGTTCTTGGTGTTGGCCACGTTCACCGCGGTCTTGAGCAACTGCGTAATCTCGTTGGCATACACGCGCAATTCCTGCGGAGACTTCAGTCCGTCGGCGAGTGTCGCGATTTCGCCGGCGCGATCGGTGACGGATTTAAGGGAGTTGACGGCCGTGAAAGACGCGGTGCCGAGTTCGTTCTGGCGGGTGATGTTCTGCTGGTATTGGCCGATTTTTTCGCTCTCGGCCTGAAGGTCGAGTGCACGGCGGACGGCGGAGGGGTCATCCTCGGGGTTCTGAATCCGCTGGCCGGTGGCGGCCTGGGTTTGCAACTGGCGCTGGCGGACGCTCAGGTTGTTGAGCTGATCGATCAGCGCGGTGGGGAGGGAGTTGGCGGTGACGCGCATGGGTGGTTTCGGGAGGTTGAGTCATCAGCCGTTGCCGAGGCCGATGGCGGTTTGGAGCATGCTGTCGATAATGTTGATGATGCGCGCGGAGGCTTGGTAGGCGTGCTGGAATTTCATCATGTCGGTCATTTCCTCGTCGAGGGACACGCCGCTGATCGACTCGCGTTGCGCGCCCAACATTTTCTGCACGACGGATTGGTTGGCGACCTGGCTGTTCACCGAGGACAGGGCCTGGCCGAGGTCGCCGACGGATTTCGAGTACTGCTGGGTGAAGGTCTGGTTGCCGAGGCTGGGGACTTTTTTGTCGGCGAGCTGCGCGAGGGCGAGCGCGACCTGGTTGTCGCCCGCCGCACCGGCGACCGCGGCGGCCTGAATGGAAGCGGGGCTGGTCTTGACGGTGGCGCTGACGGCAAGCGTGGCGGCGGTGGTGCCGGTGAAAAAGTTTTGTCCGGTGCTGCCATCCAGTCCGAAGCCGGGGCGGTAAATCGCGTTCACCTCGGTGGCCAGGCCCGCGGCCAGGTCATCGAGTCCCGTCTGGAGCGCGGCCAGGCCGTTGTCGCGGGCGTCGATGGTGCCCTGCAAACGCCCGCCATTCGGGGTCACGGCGGTGCCACCGGTGACGGTGCGGACGAGCATCTGGCCACCGCCCGCATCGTAGGTTTCGAGCGTGTCCTGGACGGTGTTGCCGGAGACGAGGGTTACGCCACCGACCTCGAGGTCGAGGCTGTTCTTGGCGTTGGGGCTGATGGTGGTTTTGGTCAGCGTGGAAAGGGCCTCGATTTTTTGCTGCCGCAGGTCGCGGAGATCGTTGGCGGAACCGGAACTGCCGGATTCAAGATCGAGAATCCGGCCGTTGAGTTCGGCGATTTCGGAGAGGGTGGTGTTGACCTTGGCGACATCGGACTGGAGGGAGCTGTTGAGCGTCGTGCGCGTGGCGCTCAAGCGGGCGGCGGTTTGATTGAGCTGCGCGGTGAAATCCTGCGCCTTGGCGGCGAGAACCTGACGCTGGGAGAGCGAAGTGGGATCGGTGGCCAACCCTTGAAAGCCCTTGAACAATTCGGCCAGCCGCGTGGCGAGGCCATTTTGGCCAGTGACGCCCCCCGCGGCGGCAGCGCCGTTGGCTCCGGCGGCGCCGGTGTTGACGTCCTGGCCGAGGCCGGCCTGGGCGTATTGCAGGCCCTGTTGTTCGGCATCGAGCGCGCCGCGGGCGCTGGTTTCGACACGGATCTGCTCGTCGAGCAGCGAGTCGCGAATCTGCGTAATCCCGGCGATATCCGCGCCGGTGCCTTGCGCGCCGAGGCGGGAATCCTTGATCGGCAACGAGGTCTGGAGGGAAACGCGCTGGCGGGCGTAGGCGGGGTTGTTGACGTTGGCGAGGTTGTGCCCGGCGACTTCCATGCCCTGCGCATTGGCCTGCAACGCGCGCGCCGCCATGTCGAGATTGCCGAAAGGTCCGAGCATAAATTCAGGCTAGAAAACTGGGTCAACCACGGATGGACACGGATGGACACGGATGCAAACCGCTCGGCGAAGCCGCAACGGACGGAGCGTTCCGTTTGGAGTGCGGGGACTCGTCACCGCTTTCGCGAGGCGACTTGTCGCCGTCGAATTGAGGCCGGCGTGGGTGACAGAAGGGGCGTTCACGGCTCGCGCCAGCGCAGGCACGTGTTCGTGTTCGGAGGCGCGCGGCAATTTGACGGCGACCAGTCGCCTGCGCCAAAGCGGTGACGAGTCACCGCACTCCAAAGCCGGAAGCACACCGCCGCGGGCGTTCGCCACGCTGAATTTATCCGTGTTCA
>BJHT01000162.1 GCA_014193395.1 Verrucomicrobiota bacterium | reverse complement strand
CGCACCCGGAGTGCGGCCGTCCCCGGCCGCAGCGACATCCACACGCCCGAGCGCTTGCAGACCAACCGGGCCGCTCACTGCGCTCCACGTTGCTGCGCCCGAGGACGGGCGCACTCCGGCGGCGCACCCGGAGTGCGGCCGTCCCCGGCCGCAGCGACGTCCGCAGGCCCGGACACTTGTTGATCAACCACGCCGCTCCCTGCGCTCCACATTGCTGCGCCCGAGGACGGGCGCACTCCCGCGTTATTCCCGCGGATTGAAGTGCGATTCTTTCGCGAGCTTTTCCCACAGCTCGCGCTCGGCGGCGGTGAGTTTTTCCGGCACTTGCAGGCGGATGACGCAGTAGAGGTCGCCGCGGCCGTCGTTGATGAGGGGCATGCCGCGGCCGCGCAGGCGCAGGCGATGGCCGGTCTGCGTGCCGGCGGGGATGCGGATTTGCACGGGACCGTCGAGCGTACGGATGCTGATGGTCGCGCCGAGGACGGCCTCCCACGGGGCGAGGTCCACGTCGCAGTACAGCTCGTCGTGCTCGACGCGGAAGTCGGGATGCTTGGCGTAGCGGACGCGCAGCAGCAGGTCGCCGGCAGGACCGCCGCCGCTGCCCGGATGCCCGCGGCCGGCGAGGCGGAGCTGCTGGCCTTCGCGCACGCCGGCGGGGATTTTGACCTGGAGGGTTTCGGGCCGGGCGTCGTCGCTGCCGCGGCGCAGCGTGAGGGAACGCACGGAGCCGCGGAGCAATTCGTCGAGCGTGATGAGCAGGTCGGCCTCGAGGTCCTGGCCACGGGCCTGCATTTCGTATTCCTCGGCGCGTTCGCCGAAGGGGCTGCCACCCGCGCGGAAATCACGGCCACCGCCGAACATCTGCTCGAAGAAATCGCTGAAGCCGGTGCCGCCGAAATGAAACTCCTCGTCGGCCGACTGGCCCGCGCCGCGGCTGCGACGGGTGCGCGCCTGCGCGCCGGGCGGGGGACGAAACTCGGCGCCTTGTTTCCAATTCGCGCCGAGCTGGTCGTAGCGCTGGCGCTTGTCGGGATCGCTCAGGACTTCGTTGGCCTCGTTGATTTCCTTGAACTTCTCCTCGGCCACTTTTTTGTCCTTGGCCACGTCGGGATGGTACTGGCGCGCGAGTTTGCGGAAGGCCTTGCGAATGTCCTCGGCCGAGGCGCTGCGCGGGACGCCGAGGACTTCGTAGTAATCTTTGTATTGCACCGCCATAACGTTTTCCTGTTCGCCGCGACTGTGGGCTTGGCGGGCGGGCGGGTGCAAGTCCGGCGGCGCGGGCGCGCCTAGTTTGGAGTTCCGCCTTTAGGCGGCGGGGCCTGCCGTGGAGCGCAACGGCCAAAGAGCAACGGCACGTGACTTCGCAGCGCCCGCCGCCTAAAGGCGGAACTCCAAACCCGGGCCGCGAATGCCCTTGCCCGCACCCGGCGCTTCCGGCAGAGACGCAGCCTCATGAAAGATCACTGGGTGCTCCATCTCCTGCTGACGCTGTGCTTTCTCCTCGCGGCCGCGGCGTATCTGCGCGCGGCGGCACCGCGCGAAAACCCGCCGCCCGCTGGGACTGCCGCGCCCGGCGGCCCGTCCGGCGACGACGGCAACGTCCGCAACTTCGGCGCGGTCGGCGACGGGAAGACGGACGACACGGCGGCGATTCAGCGGGCCGTGGATGAATCACGCGCCGGCCGGCTGGAGTTTCCGCGCGGCGATTTTCGGATTACCAAAACCATCGAGATCAAGCTGGGCGCGCGCGGGCCGACGGCGTTGAGCGGGCAGGGCGGCGTGGGACGGGTGACGATGGCGGGGCCGGGGCCGGCCTTTCGCATCAGCGGCAATCACACGGGCAGCGCGGATCCGGCGTCGTTCAAGAGCGGGGTTTTGGAGCGCGAACGGATGCCGGTGGTGCAGGACCTGGAGATTGTCGGCGCGCATCCCGAGGCCGATGGCATTGAGTTTTTTCAGGTCATGCAGCCGACGCTGGCGGGGGTTTTCATCCGCGACGTCCGGCACGGCGTGCATCTCGTCGCGCGCAACCGCAACGTGCTGCTGACCGGCTGCCACATTTACAACTGCCGCGGCGTGGGCGTTTTCTTCGACCGCGTGAACCTGCATCAGGCCATCATCAGCGGCTGCCACATCAGCTATTGCAAAGGCGGCGGGATCAAGGTGGCGGGCAGCGAGATTCGCAACCTCCAGATCACCGGGAACGACATCGAGTACAACTACGATCTCGAGGCGAAGTCCTCGGCAGACATCTGGATCGATGTCACGAGCGGCACGGTGCGCGAGGGCACGATCGTGTCGAACACCATCCAGGCCAAACCCAGTCCCGGCGGTGCGAACATCCGCTTCACCGGCTCGCCCGCGCAGAAGGACGCCGGGCTGTGGAGCATCACAGGCAATCTCATCAGCAGCCAGAACGTGAACGTGCATCTCGAGAACTGCCGCGGGATCGTCCTCTCGGGGAACAGCATCTTCAGCGGGCACGAGCGCAGCCTGTTGTTCGAGGGCTGCCGGCACCTCGTCGTCGCGCAGCAATCGCTCGACCGGAATCCTGATTACAAAGGTGTCATCACCGGCGGCATCACGCTGCGCGACTGCGACGGGATCATTCTCAACGCGCTGCAAATGAGCGGCACCGAAGCCGGCGCGGCGGAGTCGGGTGGCGCGATCGAGGTGTTGAACTCGCGCGAGATCAGCCTCACGGGCTGCCAGATTTTCGAGCCGAAGTTTCGCGGCGTCTATGTCCGCGACAGCCGCAACACGCGCATCAGCGATTGCACGATCATGGAACGCGACGGTCCCGCGCGCATGCTCGCGGCGGTCGAGATCGCCGGGAAATCGCCGGGCACGGTGGTGCAGAATAATCACCTCGGCCAGGGCACGCAGGGCGGCCTCGTCGGGGCCGGCGAGGGCGTGGTGAACGCGGGGAATCAGCCGGCGAAACGGTGAGGCGGATGGCCCGGAGGGCGGCTGCGTGCGGAGCACCGGCTGCGGCGGGCGGGCGCAGCGGGTTGCCGCTGCGGTTGGTCGGCAACACAGCCGCGCTTCTCCCTCACGGCGTCGCCGCTGGGGGCGCTGCCGCCCCCACCAGCCAGGCGTTGCCTTCTTTGTTCAGCGACCAGAGCTTTTCGGTGAACTCCACGGCCGGCGGCTTCTCGGTCTTCGTCAGAATCCCGCGAAAGAAAAAGCCGCGCCCGGCCAGCATCAGGCGCTGGTCTTTCTCGTCGATTTTCCAGCGCTGCACGACCAGCCGCCACGGTTGCGTCTTCGCGCCTTCGCCGGTCGTCGCGCCTTTGCGCCACATCATGGTGACCGAGTAAACATCGCTCTTCGGCTCGTCCAGATAGACCGCGAGCACCTGGCGGTCGTCGTAGAAATCCTCCGTGTACGTCATGTTCGTGCGCACCAGCGCGAGCAGTTTTTCATCCACGGCCTTGGGCCAGCCGACGGTGATTTTGTTGCCGCTGTGCTGGGCGAAAAACACCCCGTTGCCCAGCGGCGACGGCATCGTGAACTCGTCCGGTTTGTCGGTCTTCTTCGCGTCGAACGTCATCAGCGCGCCCCACGTCACCGCCGTGATCGCGCCCGGCTCGGGCAGCGGCGAGCGCAGGCGGAAGCGGATGGTTTCCTCGGTGTCCACCGCCGCATCCGTGAACACAATCTGCGAGGGATACAACAGCGACTCCATCGTCTCGCCCTCCTTGCCCTTCTGCTTCGCCAGCAGGATCACCTTCGAGTTCTGCGTCTTGCCCTCGATGTACATCACCGTCGTGTAGAGATGCCCGACGATCTTTTCGTTCGTGGGCAGGATGAGCGTCGTGGTCAGGCTGCGGATCGGATACGGCTTGCCGAAGAATTCCTTGCGCGTCTGCCCCGCCTCCGCGAAGCGCCACTTGCGCTCCAATTCCTCCGTCTCCGGCGCGAACCGAATCTCGCGCACGCGGTCCAGCGACAGCGTCCGAATCTGGTCGCCGTTGATGTGCATCTTCAACTGCATCCCCGGCGACAACGAGATCAGCCCCTCGACCGTCTCGCCATTCGACCACTGCACCCGCCCCGCACGCTTGATCGTCTGCGCCTCCGCCCCGCCGGCGAACAGCAGGAACAACAGCACGATGCCGAACTGGGACAGGACGTGCATCAGAGCCGTGTGCGACCGCAGGTATCCCGCAGATTCAAGGCGACCACAGATTAAATTCCCCATCTGTGGTCTCCCTGAATCTGCGGGAGATTTCGGGAACGAATGCGCCGCCCCGAAAGTCTGCGCGGGGAATTCCGGAGCCATCGGCCGCAGGTAGCGCGCGTCTGTCCGCAGCGCGCCGGCTTTGGAGTGCGGGGACTTGTCACCGCTTTCCCGAGGCGACTTGTCGCCGTCGAGCCGAGAAGGTCGTGGAATCGAAACAGGGTGCCTCACGGCTCGCGCCAGCGCCGGCGCGCAAGCGTGAGCGGACACGCCCGGAAGTTTGACGGCGACCAGTCGCCTGCGCAAAAGCGGTGACAAGTCACCGCACTCCAAATTGCCGCGCGCTTCCTGTCCCCCTCCGTGCCCCTCCGTTCCCATCCGTGGTTCAAAAGCGATTTCCCTCTTCATAACCAATCCTCAAAACAAATTTTGCTTCCTTCGCAGCACCCACTCGACGATCAGGATCAGCACGAACAACAGCGCGAAATACGGCCCCGTCTGCACCAGCGACGCCTCGACCGCCACCACCTTGCGCCACAGTCCCGCCGTGATGCGCTTCACGAGCTGATCCGCCTGATCCTCCTTGTAGTAGGCCCCGGAACCGCGCTCGGCGAGCTTCGTCAGGAATGCCTCGTCCAGCTCCAGATGCGCGCCCTCGTCCACCATTGGCGCGACGCGCAGGACCTTTTCGTACGATTCCAAAATGTTCTCCCCGCGATACGCGACGAGCTTGAACCCATACTCGCCGCGCTCGCGCAGCCGCACTTTCGTGAAGTAAGCGCCCGTCTGCCCCTGGATCGGCTCGACCGTGAGCGGCGTGGTCTGCTTCTTGTAAGTCTGCGTCGCGACCCAGCGGATGCCCTCGACGTTCTGCTGACCCGCCACGCGAATCTCCGGCACCGCCTGTTCGCCCGGCCGATACGCGTCCTTGTCCCACTTGATTTTGAAAACGCGCCCGCCCTCGTCCTTGCCCGTCATGTTGCGAATCGCCTGCCGCCAGAAAATCCCGTACGCCGCGCGCAGATTCTCCGACTTCGCCGCCCACTTCCACATCGTGTTCGAGGCCACGCCGAGCACCTTGCCGCGGCCGTAATTCTGGAGGCCCACCACCGTGATCAGCCGCCCGCCCGCCCGCGTCTCGAGCAGCGGCGTCGCGCCCACCTTGAGATCGCCCACCAGGTTCACGCTCTCGATCACCGCGCCCTGCTTGATGAGCTGATCCTCGACGCCGTACAAAATCGGATGCCCCGAGGAAATGCTCGGCGTCTGCACCTGAAACGTCCCCAGCGAATTCTCCGGCTCGCTGTCGGAAATCTTCCACGGAAACACCGCCGCCAGCGGCGTCTTCGCGTACCCGCCGCGCCCGAACGACCGGTCGCCGCCCATGAACACCACCACGCCGCCGCCAGAAATGTACTTCAGCAGCGCCTCCAGTTGCGGCGGCGTCCAGTCCTCCGCGCCGAAACTGCCGACCACCAGCACGTCGTACAATTGCAGCGTTTTCTCGCTCGCCGGGAAACCCGACTCCAGTTCCACATCGCCCGGCTGCCGGTCGCCTTGCAGCGTGAACCGCTCGCTCTGCGTGCGGAACAGCGCGGTGAACGAGATGCCCGGATCACGCCCCAGCTCCGAGCGGAACAATTTGAAATCCGCCCCGATCTCACGCGTGTAGTAAAGCAAGTGTAGCGTCTTCTGCTGCACCTCCACGATGAAGTTCCGCACGTTGTTGAGCGCCGACAATTCGCCCGGCACCAGTTCGGCCGTCACGCGATAGCGATACGTGCCGAGTTCCTTGTGCAACGCCTTGAAATTCACCCGCGCCTGCCGGTTCAGCAGATCGACCGTCTTGTCGCCAACCCGCTCCCACCGTCCGTCCCTCTCCAGCTCCAACTTCACCGGCACCTTGATCAGGCCGCGCGAAAACGCCTGGTCGCCGCCGCGATACGCGCGCAAATCCACGTTGATCTCGAACTCCAAATCCTTCTCCACCGACGCCGGCGCCTGCACGTCCGCGACGCTCACGTCGTTCCATTTCGTCGGGTCCGTGCCGAAGCCCGCCACATACAACGGCACCGACGGCAGCGCCGCGCTGTCCACCGTCTCATCGCCGCCATCCGTCAGCAGCAGCACGCCGACGTAAGAAGAAATATCCTTGCGATCCGACAGCGCCACGAGCGAGCCGCCGAGGTCCGTGCCGCGCATCTGATTCGTCGGCATCGGCGCAGTCGCCGCGCGCATTTCCGAATCGAACACCAGTTCCTCGACCGTCACGTCCGACGGCAGATCTTTTTTCAGCTTGGCCAGAAACCCCTTTGCGCGCGCCACGCGGGCCTCCTTCGGGCTGTCCACCACATCCATCGACGACGACACATCCAGCAGCGCCAGCAGCTTGCCCTTGGTGGACTCGCGTTTCTCGACCGTCCAGATCGGCTCGAACAACGCGAGCAGCAGGAGAATGAGAATGAGCAGCTTCGGAATCAGAAGCAGCTGCGCCTTGCGCGGCGGCAGGCGCAGCAACAGCCGGCGATACAGGAACCACACCCACACGCCCGCCCCCAGCACCAGCAACCCGCACAGCAGCGGGTCCAGATGCGGACGCCATTGAAGTATGCCGAAGATCGTCATGGGGTTTTCATGCAATCGCGTAGCCGCCGACGTGAGGAGGCGGAGGAGGCGGTCCGGAGCGCCCCGTAAAATCCTCCCCATGATTTTGCCTCTAATGATTTTGTTCCAATCCTCATTCTGTTTTCGCGGGCGACGCTCGCGGGACGGGATGGGGAGTGCTCAGAATCATTAGAGGCAGAATCATGGGGAGCAAAGAATGAGGAAGGTACGTTGGCAGGCGGAGCGCCGAGCATCGCTCGGCCCGAACGACCGGGTTGCGCCCCATGCCGAGCAATGCTCGGCGCTCCGGTTCGCCTCAAGCCGGCGGTCCGGCGAACGCCTCGCAGCCAACCTGATTCTGAACCCAAATCCCCGAAACGGAATTTGCAGGGGAATTTTGGGCAAGGGAATGGAGGCAAAGGAATGAAGACAAAAAAACTCCCCGTCCCCATTCCTTTGCCTCCATTCCCTTGCCCCAAATTCCCCTGCCAAAAAATTCCCTGCCCCACTCCCCTGCTCCCATCGGCACCGCGCCCCTGCGATGCGGCGCAACCGCGGGGCGTCCGCCTCCTCACGTCGGCGGCTACAAGATTCCGCGAGGATTCTGAAAACCCCTGCACAATTTGCACTTTGCCGAATCGCGTCATGTTCAGGCTTTCACCGCCGCGGCTTTTTCCGGCGGTTTCATTGAGACTTTCACGAACCCAAACTCATCCGGTTTCGCGACCGTTGCGCCATCGAGCGGGTTTGGCTTTGCCGGCGGGGCCACGGGTTTCATCGGCTTCGCATTCGCCAGGAACCCCTCGATCATCAAGCAGACAAAGCCCAGCAGCAGCGCGGGCAGGAAGAAATCCACGGCGCGGCTGAGCTTGCGCACCTCAGCGAGAATCGCGTCGGCGTTGTCAAAGGTCCGCACCGTGTGCTTCACCGTCCCGAGCGCGGGCACGGCCTCGCCCTTCACGAACTGCGCCTCGCCCTCGCGCGGCGACGACCGCACGGACGCGTAGATCGTCTGCGCGCCCAACTGCGCCGCATACACGCCTGCCAGCGGGAAAATCGGCCGCTTGTTCGGCTCGCCCTTCCAGTCGAGCAGATTCCCCGTGATCGATTGCAGATGCAGATTTGTCGCGCCCGGCGGCACCGCGAGCAGGCGGTCGCCCGCCGTCAGGCTCACCAGATTTTCCTCGCCCGCCTCGCCGCCGAGCAGCGCCATGCTCTGCGCCAGCGCGAGAAATCCGCCCTTCAACGGCAGCGTGCTCCACAGCGGATCGAGCGCGAGGCCGCACGTAAACACGAGTCCCTTGCCCACCGCCCGCTCCGCCAGAAACGCCCGCCCGTCCTCGAGTCCAAACAGCGCGGTCGTCTTTTCCTCGAGCTTCAGCGGATGAAATTTGAACGCCTTCAGATTGCGCAGAAAAATATCGCCGCGCTCGTCCTTCAACTCGACGAACACCGCCGCGCCCTTCTGAAACGCCAGCACCGGAAAACCCTGCTCCGCCTGCACCTGCGGCTCCGGTGTCGCGCCCAGCCACGCCAGCGTCGGCGTTGGCGGCCCGCCGCCGAGCGACGACGGCCCGACAAACAGGCTGCCCCCGCGCTCGACCCACACCTTGAGCGTCGCCGCCGCCGCGCTGTCGCCCGCGACCGCGCCCATCGCCGCCCAGCTCACCGCCACCAGCGCCGGCTTCTTGTCGTCAATCGCCTTCACCAGTTCGGCGGGCGTCGTGAACACCGGCACCAGGCCCGAGAATTTCCCGTCGCCGGAAGGGCTGATCGCCATCGGAAACAAACCAAAATCCTCCTCCTTCCCGACGAACAGCACCGGCCGTTTTTCGGTCGTCGAAAACGCCACCGCCGCCTTGTTGTCCGAGGGAAAACCATCGCCCTCGATCCACACGTTCACCCAATGAATACCGGGCGTCGCCGGCTCGAAGCCGAGCACCACGGTCTTGTCCTCGCGCCTGGGCACGGGCACTTCCTGCGTGCCTTTGTTGCCGAGATCGTCCGCCCAGTTCAGGCGCACCGAGCCGTCGATCTCGCTCGTGTTCCGCAGCTCGACCCGCAGCGGAAACTTGCGGCCGACGAGGATTTTCTTTTCGGGCAGAGCCAGCCCCGTGACCGCCACGTTGGCGTTGGCCGTGGCGAGCGTGGTAATGCGATGCACGTACACGTCGGTGCCCGGCCGCGGGTTTCTCATGCCCACCGGCGCCTTGTTCCACTCGACCTCCTGCGCGTCGGTGAGGATGTGGATTTCAAACCGCGGCGACGCGCTGTTTTCAAACATGGCGATCGCCCGCTCGAAGGTCTGCTGAATGGCTCCGGACGCCTCGGTTTCCTTGATGCGCGTCACCGCGCCGAGCAGCTCGCTTTTCTCCTTTTTGTCCGAGGTCAGGCCGGTCGGCAGCGTGACGTTGGGATCGTTCACCAGCAGCGCGACCGCGACGGAATCCTGGTCGCGCTGGCCGCCGATGAGCGCCTGCGCGGCCTCGACCGCCACCTGCATTTTGGTTTTGTCGCCGCGCGCGATGCCGGCCATCGAACCCGAGTTGTCGATCACGATCACCTGCGCGACGCCGCCCGTGCTGCCGACGCCGTACCAGACGGGCCGCAGCAGCGCGAGCAGCAGGAAGAGAATGAGCAACGTGCGGAGCAAAAGGACGAGCCACTCCTTCACCTTGCGTCGCGCGCTCAGACGCGGGCTGATGCGCTGGAAAAACATCAGCGTCGAGAACGGCCGCTGCCGCTTCCGAATGCGCAGGAAGAGATGGAAGATCACCGGTGCCGCCACCAGCGGCAGCAACCAGGTGAACAGCGGGTTGAGCAGGACGAAGTTCATCGCAGCGTCGCTACACCATGGTGGCCCGGGCGCGGATCACGTCGTCCAGCTCCGTCTTGGTGCTGACGAGCTGGTAGTCGCCGCGGCAGTCGAGGCAGCCCTTGCGCAATTCGGCGATGAACCGCTGCACCTCGGCGGCGTAGGCGTCCTTGAGATCATCGACCTCGATCACCATGCGTTCGCCGGTCTCGAGTTCCTTCAGCTCCGCCAGCCCCGTGAAGTTCAGATACATCTCCGCCGGATCGAGCACCTGCAGCATCGTGACCTCGTGGCCGTTGTGGTGCATATGGCGGACGCCGCGCAGGATGCCCGTCGAGTCGGCGAGGCAGTCGCTGATGATGATGAAGAGGCTCCGTGTTTTCACCTGCTCGGCCATCTTGTGCAGCACGTCCTCGATGTTGCTGCGGCCCGTGGGCTTGATCCCTTCGAGCGCGAGCAACAGCGGCCGCAGGTTCGCGATGCTGCGCACGGGCGGGAAGCTGTTCTTGATCCCCTCGTTGAAAACCACCAGCCCCGCCGAATCCGCCTGCGAGCACAGGATGTACATGAAGCCCGCGGCGAGGTAGCAGGCGTAATCCATCTTCGTGTGCGCGCCTTCCTCCTTGAACGCCATGCTCTCCGACGTGTCCAGCAGCACGAACGCCCGCAGGCTCGTCTCCTCCTGGTAACGGCGGATCACGTACTTGTCCGACCGCGCATAAACCGACCAGTCGATCAATTGCGGCGGATCGCCCCGCGTGTACTCGCGGAAATCCGAGAACTCGACCGACGCGCCCTGATGCGGCGACCGATGCGCGCCCTGCGTGCCGCCCTCGACCCGCCCGCGCACGCCGATGCCCAGGCCGCGCAAACGGTCGGCGAATTGCGGCGGGAGAAATTTGTAGGCGGAGGTGCTCATGCGGCGGCGGCGGCGTGGTTAGCGAACGAGCGCTGGGGACTTCGGAACTGACGAGCAGGATGGAAGTTCGGAGAGAAGCTCAAAGCCCAAAGCTCAAAGCTCAAGGGAAGGGACCAAGCGCCAAGCTCCAGCACGCTGCAACTGGACCTTGAGCCTTGGCACTTCCCTTGAGCTTTGAGCTTTGAGCTTTGAGCTTCGCCCCCCGTCGCCCCTGGCTCGGCCCGATCCATCCGCCATGCCTGTCCGTGTTTCATCCGTCGCTAGGAAAAGTTCCCGCTCAGCCTGCCTTCGCGTAGGTCGGCTCCTTCACCGAATCGAGGATCTTCTTGATGATGTCGTCGGTCGAGATGCCTTCGCTGGCGGCGGCGAAATTGCAGAAGATGCGATGCCGCAGCACGGGCAGCGCGTGCGCCCGCACGTCTCCGCACGCCACGCTGAAGCGCCCCTGCAACAGCGCGTGCGACTTGGCCGCCAGCAGCAGGTATTGCCCGGCGCGCGTGCCGGCGCCGTAGCGAATCCAGCGCTTCACATAATCCGGCGCGTCCGCCTCGCCGGGCCGCGTGCCGCGCACGAGATTGAGCGCGTAGAGCGCCACGTGCTCGCTGATCGGCACCTGCCGCACGAGCGCTTGGAAACGCAGGATCGCCTCCGCGTTCAGCACCGCCTTCACGTCCCACTTCATGTCGCGCGTGGTGTCGATCAGCACCTTCTGCTCCTCGGCGGGCGAGGGATACGTGAGGTTCAGGCAGAACATAAAACGGTCGAGCTGCGCTTCCGGCAGCGGATACGTGCCTTCCTGTTCGAGCGGATTTTGCGTCGCGAGCACGAGGAACGGATTCGGCAGTTCCATGGAATCGCCCGCCACCGTCACGCGCCGCTCCTGCATGGCTTCGAGCAGCGCGGCCTGTGTCTTGGGCGGCGTGCGGTTGATTTCGTCCGCCAGCAGCAGGTTGGTGAACACCGGTCCCTTGTGGAACACGAACTTCCGTTTCCCCGTCACCGGATCCTCTTCCAAAATGTCCGTGCCTGTGATGTCCGACGGCATCAGGTCCGGCGTGAACTGGATGCGCTTGCTCTCGAGATCGAGCGCCCCGCCGATGGCCCGCACCATCATCGTTTTCGCCAGACCCGGCACGCCGATCATCAGGCAGTGCCCGCGCGCGAACATCGCGGTGACGATCTGTTCGAGAATCTCGACCTGGCCCACGATGGCCTTGCCGATCTCCTTGAGGATGTTCTTCCGCGCCTCGCCGAGCAGCGCGACGGCGGCCTCGGCGTTCTCCAGTTTCTCCAATGGAATCAAGGGTTTGCTCGACGACGCAGCGGCGCTGGGCGCGCTCACCACGGCGGGCGCGGCGACCACGCTGGGCGGCGCGGCGGCCACGGGTTTGACGAGCGTCTCCGCGGGGAAAAGCGTCGGCACCGCGTCGTCCGTCAGGAACGTGAACTCGACGGCGCCCAGCATAAACGTCGCGCCGGGTTCGAGCGTCACGGTGGCGACGCGCTGGCCCTTGACCAAGACGCCGTTGGCGCTGCCGTTGTCGCTCAGCGTGTAGGTGCCCGTCACGCCGTCGCGCACGATGAGCGCGTGATGGCGCGACAAGGCATCGAGCGGGACGCAGATTTCATTGTCATCCGCGCGCCCGATGCTGGTGCGGTCCTTGAGGGCGACCCGATATTCCTTCTGCTCGTGGGTGTAGCGTAGTTTTGGCATAAGTTCAGAATTTCACAAAGGGAGAGGGATTTTGCAGCGGGGCATTAGGTAGGGCGCGTCTGTCCCCAGCGCGCCGGTGGGGCGTTCGCATGGAAGTGGGGCAAGGGAATTTTGGGGCAAAGGAATGGAGGCAAAGGAATGAAGACAAAAAATTCCCCGTCCCCATTCCTTTGCCCCCATTCCTTTGCCCAATGCATTTCGGGAAATTGAGTTGAGGCTTGGGTTGGCCAAGCCGCGTTCGCCGGTCAGAACTGGAGCGCCGAGCATTGCTCGGCACGGAGGGATGCGGTCGGTTCGGGCCGAGCAATGCTCGGCGCTCCGCTTCAGCGAAACATAGAACGGCCCCGTCCTCCCAACCCGCATGCCAACGCCGGGACGCGCGCTCCGCCTGTCCCCCGTCCGTGTTCCTTCCGTGTTTCATCCGTGACAACAAATCAGCGCCGCGCCCTGTGCTCAGTGCGTCACCGAATACATCACGATGTTCATCCCCAACTGCATCGCGCCTTCCGGTTCATACGCCTTGGCCAGCGGATGCTCCATCCCCTGCCAGCCAGCCTCGAGATCGAACGGGCTGTAGATCACCTTGAGATCGCCGTTGAGCGTGATGCCCTCGAGATGCGGCACCTTCTCGTCGATCAGCTTCCGGTTCGGCGTCAACCGCTGCACCGCCGTCGTGTATTGCGGCTCCTTGATTTTGTGAACCGCGCTGAACAGCGGGTGATCGCCCGGCACCACCTTCAAGTCCGACCCCGGCAGCACCGCCTTCAGTTCGCGCCGCACCGCCTCGTCAAACGTCCGCAGCCCCAGCCCGTTGTTCACAAGCAACGTGCCGCCAGCATTGAGAAAATTCCGCAGCGACGCCACCGCCGCCGCATCAAACTTGAAGTCATCGAGACCCGTCAGGTAGAGGAACGTGAAATTTGACAGATCATCCTTCCCCGGCGCGACCGGCACGCGCTTGAGGCTCACCTTCACCGAGGTGTCGCGCCGCAGCCGCTGGAGCAGCGCCGCCGCCCCGCCCGCGTGCGCATTCCACGCGCCCTCGTGCTTGATCTGCGCGAAGACGAACTCATCCGTCGGCCGCTTCTCATCGACCGTGCCGAACAGCTCGGGCTTGGCCGACTCGCGCGCCACGTTCGCGTAGCCCACGATGTAGGCCATGAAGTTCATCCCGATTTTGCTCGCCGACTCGGGGTCGTAATAAATCGCCTTGCTCTTCAACTCCTCCGTCAGCCACGGCTCGCGATTGTCCCAGCCGCAGCCCAGGCCGTACTTCGACACCACCACGCCCAGCCGCGAGAAGATGTACATCGCTTCGAGCAGCGGCCGGTCCGACTTGAGATTGCGCGGGTATTTCACGGTCGTGACATCCGTGACCATGTGATAGACGGGATGATCCTCCGGCACCGTGCGCCACGCCTGCTCGGGAAACGCCCGCTCCATCGCCGTCTTGAACGACTCGTAGAAATGCGGCGAACCAATCACCGCATCGGCGAATATCACGCCGCCCCGCATCACGTAATTGCGCAACAACTCGATCTGCTTGTCATCGAACTTAATCGTGCGGCTGCCGCTGAAGAACAGCAGCGGAATCTGGACCGGATCGCCGTTGAAGGCCGAGAGGTTCATCGCATCCGCCGTGTAGGGCGTCATCAGCGGCCCGCGCACCTTGCCGAGAATCTGCTGCACATCCGCCGGCGCCTGGTTCCAGTCCGACACCGACGCCGACAGCCCGCCCTCGTGTTTGAAGTCCGCCGTCTCGCCCCACATGATCTTGGCCATGATCTTCTGCGGACTCGGCTCGCGCTTGTGCTCCGAGCGCCGCAGCGGCGTGGCCGGCAACGGCAACGGCGGCACCGCTTCGCCGCCCGACATGCGCTGCGGCGTCGCCTTGGGCGGCGGAGCGAGCGGCACGAGCCACTCGTTCTCACCGGCCGACACGGACACGTCGGACGCGATGACGAACAGCAGCGTCAGGAGCGGGAGCGCGGCCAGCAATGCGCGCGCGTGGAAGAGAAAAACAGGTCGCTTCATAATTTAATTCCGGTTGCACACCAGCCGTCCGCGATCCTCCGCAACCGAAGGGGGGGCGGCTTGGGTGACATTTGATTAGCCGTGAAACTGCCCGTGAGCCGGAATTGTTTCAACACCTTTGAACCTGCGCCCCGGAAAGGGAAATCGCGCTGCCGATGCGGCATTCTGGCGGTGCCGGCATTTGAGTTCCGCGAAAACGTGGCCCGCCGAGCGCGCGGAGGATGGACCGCGTCAACGTGGAACACCAAACCGGGGATTTCAGGTTCCTTCACGGGAGCGGCCGCTGGTCAGCTGTGCCTGCGAAGGAAAGTATCTTACGAATCCTCTCGCTACCGGCCTTGCATCTGCCAAGCTAGATACGTAGCCAGATTCTGTTTTCTCTTTACTTGGACTTTCCAAGCGGGTGAGG
>BJHT01000161.1 GCA_014193395.1 Verrucomicrobiota bacterium | reverse complement strand
ACCGGCAGAAGACACTCCTGCAGCGAGAGACCCTCGTGAAAATAGCGGACGCCCTTGGTGAAGGTGGCCAGTCCCCGCGCCGCCACATAGCGGGAAATGTCGCCCCGGATACCGACGTGGGCGGCATCCACACAGACGACCTGCGCGCTGGGTTGTCCGGCACCCAGCAAACTGCGGTTCTTCACTTCCAGCCATTCGCCCGGCGGCTTCTGGATGGCATCGCCGCTCTCGGCGCTGGCGAACCAGCAGAAGCCATGGTCGGTGGCCAGCACCGCCACGTCGAACCCCGCGTCCGCGAGCCGGTTCAGCGCCTGGTGGAGCTCGCGGACCGCGCCGGGCAGCAGCCCGACGAGATACCCCGGATTGTTTTCGCCCAACTGATCAATTTCCGAAGTCCGCACCACCAGCACTTCGACGTGTTGGAGTGATGCGAGAACTTTGCCCGCGAGTACCTCCGTGAGTTCCACCGCGGCGAAGCGATTGGAGCCCACCACCTCCTTGATGTACTCCAACCGTTGCGGCAGCGCCGGCAGCTTCCGCCCCTTGACCACCGGCACCAGTTCCCCCGCCTCGACCACCATGCGAAAATCCTCACCGGCTCCCGGCAACAACGCGGCCATGCCGATCTTGGTGATGGTCGGCAATTGCGCGCAGACCGCCTGCACCGCGACGAGGTGCCGCGTCGAAGCCGCGGCGGCCAGCAGCTTGGCGAGATCGAAACGGAACGCGTCCACCCAGAAAAACGCCACCCGTTTGCCCTCCTGCCACGGAACCCGCACGAACTGCTCGTAGATGTCAGTGGCGTGCGGACGACCTGGCACCGGCCAGCCCTCCTTCACCACGGCGTCTTGGAACGCGCGGCTGACGCGATCCGTGAACTCGCGATGCTGCGCCCGCGCCCGCGCCAGCACGTCCGCCAGCGGCCCCGGTTCCGCGAGCCAATCCTGCGCGACCTGCTCCATCACGCGATGGGCCGTGTCCAGCCGGTGCCCGTGGACCATGTGGAAATCCAGCCACCCGCCCACCCGGCCCGGAGCCGTCGCCGTGAGCACCTGCTGGAGATCGGCCACCCCCTGCAACACGTCCACGCAGCAGCCGGCCAGCTTCCACTCGCCCGCGCGCGCGCCGTCGCGAATCCAAAATGACTTGGACCGTTCGGCCACAAGGCGTCCGGCCTTTTCCAAATCACCCGCCAACGCGGCCTTGGCAAACGTGCGGAGAAAGCAGCGTTCCTCGAAGGCGAACGTGTCCAGCACGCCCAGATCCTCCAGTGCGGCGCAGTGCTTCTCCAAACTCAATTCGCGCGCCACC
This sequence comes from Verrucomicrobiota bacterium, assembly GCA_014193395.1. Classification (GTDB taxonomy): domain Bacteria; phylum Verrucomicrobiota; class Verrucomicrobiia; order Limisphaerales; family BJHT01; genus BJHT01. Next base: position 13,523 of record BJHT01000161.1, on the reverse strand, counting down.
CGGTTGGCGGACTCCTCGTACGTCGCCTGCGCGCTGGTGCGGTCGCGCAACGTCGCGCACAGGTCCAACACGAACCGATGATGCTTGGGGGCCGCCTTGGGCACGCCGCTCAGCGCCAGCGGCAAGGCCACCGGGAGATCCACCACGAACTCACTGAACAACAGGAAACGCCACAGGAGCGGTCGCAGTTCGTCCGGGTCGGCCAGGTCCTCGGGCAGCTTCCAACCCAGCGTCTTGGTGACGAGTGTTTGCAGTTCCTTGCGCCAGTGCGGGGACTTTTTGAGCCGCTGCGCCTCGGGGCTGCTCAGACACAGGAAACGCACCAACACCTCCTTGGTGCCCTCGGCCCCGAGCAGGCCGCTCAACACGGGCGCGCCCTCCGCGCCGGCCACCAGGCTGTTGATCTCGGCCAGGGTCGGCTCGCCGTGCTGGAACATCTCCGCGAACACGCCGGCTTGTTCCGGCAGGAACCGCTGGCACAACGCGAGGTAGCTGTCCCCGGCCCCGTCCGGGAACACGCCGCCCGCCAGCACCACCGGCGTGAAGGGATCCAGACAGACCGCCTCCGCATCCAGCGGCCGCTCCCGCGGCACATACAGCACCAACTGGCTCGTGTGGGTCGGGTCCCGCCCGAGTTCCGCCAGCGCCTCCAGCGCCCGCTCGCGCGCGGTGATCAGGTCGTCGCTCACTTCGATCACGAGACAGTGCTCGCCGGCGAGGGACCGGGCGGTCTCCAGCAGGCGACGCGCGGGATCGAAGACCGTCAGCACGCGTTGTTCGGCCAGCACCTCGCGCAGGTGATCGGCGAGGAATTGTTCGAGGCGCATCATAGCCAGCGTCCGTGAATATTCGCCGCGCGCCGCCGGAAATTCATGCTGGCATCGCCATGGCCTGAAAACACCGCAGCACTCTCACCGCCCCGCCGCTGTGCCGGCCACTTCCGGGTAATTCGAAACGCCGCGTTTAGGATTTCAAGAAAGTCGGTCATGCCATTCCATTTCAATGAGTTCCGTGCGGGAAGAAAGGCTGTTTGCGTTCACCCCGCCCTTTCTTCCAGCATCTGGCTGTAGATTTTCAGCCGGTCGGCCAACACGCGTTTGGACGGGAGCTGGGTCAGGTATTCCGACACCTGCATCTTGTGCGGCCCGTGGCTCAGGAGCAGTTCGACATGCTGCTGTTTCTTCGAGGTGCAGAGGATCAGGCCCACCGGCTCGTTCTCGCCCTCGCGCCAGTCATGCTGCTTGAGCCACGAGAGATACAAGTCCATCTGTCCTTTGTCGGCGGCCACGAACGGCCCGATCTTCAAATCAATCGCCACGAGACAGCGCAGGCGGCGATGGTAGAACAGCAGGTCGAGCCGGTAATCGTCATCGTCAATCCGCATGGTGAACTGCCGGGCCACGAAACAAAAATCGCTGCCGAGTTCGGTGAGGAACTGCTGGAGGTTGGCGAGGATGGCGGATTCCAAATCCTGCTCCGAATACGCGCCCTTGAGGCCGAGGAAATCCAGCAGGTAAGGGTCTTTGAAGGCGTCCTCGTAGCGCACCGTTTCCACCGGGCCGCGCTGCTTTTCCAGGCGGACGAGAGCCTTGGTGTTGGGCGACAGGGCGACGCGCTCGAACAGGGCGCGGTCTATCTGGCGTTGGAGTTCGCGGGTTGCCCACCGCTGGGAGGCGGCTTGGGCGAAGTAGAAGCCACGCTTCAAGCCGGCCTCGACGCCGAGCAGAATGCGGTAGTGCGTCCAGCCTAGGCGATGGTGCTGGGAGAAATTGATGATGGGGCGGTCTTCGGATTCGGCCACCGCTGGTGGCCGAATCTCCACCGAAGATTTGCTAGGCGCTGCCGGGCAATTTGCTGTGGCAGAGGATTCGGCAGGCAGTGCCTGCCGAATTGGGCGCTGGGAAGATTTGCCAGCCAGTGGATCGCAAATCTGTGCGGACGACGATTCTGCCGCCGGTGGTGGCAGAATCTCCACAGAGGATTGTCCAGTCACTGGCTGGATAATCTTTCCGCCCGCAGATTCGGCAGGCCGTGCCTGCCGAATTGGGAGCTGGGAAGATTCCACAGTCAGTGGCTGTGGAATTTGGGACGCAAAAGATTCTCTAGGCGCTGTCTGGAGAATCTCAAACCCCTCAAAAAAACGTCGCATGTCGCGAAGGTTTCGGAGCGAAAATCCATCGCCATACTTGGCCTTGAGCACCGTGCCCAGGGTTTGGAGCAGTTCTTCGCCATACTCAGCCCGCTTCGCATTCTTCTGGATGTCCTGCGTGATGACCCGCCCCACATTCCAGTAAAGCCACACCAGCGTCAGGTTCGCCGTCGTGACGACGTGCTGGCGCGACGACTCGATGAGCGTTTGAATCTCCGGCAACACCTGGCCAAGTGCCGACAGGCCGGGCTTGGCCGCGCGGCGTTTGCTGCGGGCGGGTTTCATTGCGTGGATTTTTCGTTTCGCCGCCATATCAATTCCCCATGTCCAGTTCCGCCTCCGGCGCGTCCTTCTGTTTCTTGGCCTGCTTCACCTTCTTCTCCGGCGCTTTCACGGCACACAGCTCTTCGAGGCCGTGGGCGATGGCGAGGGAGCGGTCGGTTTTGCATTTCGCGCGGACGCGGTCGGGCCAGAGGGTGTGGGCCAGGTGCGCCCAGTCGTAATCGCCGGCTTCCAGCTCCTTCCAGCAGGTTTCGAGGTCCTTGCGCCACTTCGGCAGGCGGAAGAGCTTCCAGAGCGGGCAGGCGGTGATGAGCACGCCGTCGTTCAGGTTCGGCTTCCAGCGCGATGCCCAGTGCTCCAGTTCGGCCCGCATCTCCTTCAGCTCCGTGCGCAGTTGCTCGGCGTCGTCGAGCTGGCGGCGGGTCTTGGTGCTGCCTTCGCCGGAATCGAGCACCGAGCGCAGGTGGGCCAGTTCCTTCTCCACGTCGGCCAGCCTCGGGTCGATGAACTGCTGGATGCACTTGTAGAGCGTTTGGTCGGTGAGGCGGTGGTAGTAAATCCAGAGCGTGTAGCTGCCGGAGGCGGTGGAGAGCGGCCAGTAGATGGGCGCTTGCCGGCGGCTCTTGGAATAACGTTTCAGGTGGTCGGCGAAGAAGCCGGGGGGCTTGCGGAAGTAGTCGCGCAACGACTTCACGCCGAGGATTTCGCAGGCTTCGTGTTCGATGGCCTCGGGAGTAGCCGCCGACGTGAGGAGGCGGATTTCGTTGGCTGACGGGCCGTCCGCCTCGTCACCTCGGCGGCTACCGCCCCAGATGATCTCGATGACCTCGCGGACGCGGCGCTCGACGTCCAGCGGATGATTCGGGTCATCCACGAGGATGCCGTCCCACGGGATGCGGACGGGATACGCGGCGGGCACGTCCTCCGGGCGGGCGGGCAAGCCCTGCGCGTTCTGCAACTGGCCGGGCGGACAGACCGGCAACGGCGCAAACGGGTCGGGCAACTCCGGCGCGGCCTGCTCGCCCGTCGCATACCGGATGTCCCACCGGCCAAAGGCGACGCCTGCTAACCAAGAAACCAAAGCGCCGCAGTGTTGTTTGAAATCCCCTTCATCAATCAACTCTAGGCGGTCAAGAGCGGCTGCGGCTGCGGCTGGTGAACAATGCAGAGCAAAGGCAACCCTCAGACTGTCAGATGACTGAGCATCATCATCCTTGGCCAACTCATCACGAAATCGTGGCCCGGCCAAAGCCATAGCATCAACCGCTTGTTCTCTCGAAATAGTTTCAATCTTTGGGAATCTCGCCGCGTCCGGCCCTTGGTCACGGTCAATTTCTTGAATCAACGCATCGTCAACGCCGAGTGTGCGCTCGAATGCCAAGTCGTTTGCAAGACGCAGGGCAATGAATTCGATTTCCTTCCGCCGGTCGGATGAACGCCAATTGGAAAACTGACGCCGGAGCGAAAATGCAGCGCTGTCGGCGAGTGCAGGCTTCACAAACCAATTTGAAACTTCGACCGTTGCGTGGCCTTCCCGTTGCAGTTGAACGAGCGCTCGTGTGTTTGAAGCAACAGTGCGGTTTTCATCCTCGCTGAAGCGAGGGCGAGGAAGCCGGCGGACATAAACGTCGTTCTTGTGCAGGCCACAGATTAGATTGATGTAGTAAGCAACAAATCGGCTGTTGAGCAGTGCGAGCATCACATCCCGCATCAGCTCGTTCGACGGGAACACGGCGATTCCGTTGAAGCTGAACATCGAGCCAGCGCAAAGTGGCTGAGTGGTAAAGCGGTCGGTGCGCCGACCAAAAACAAGGCCCGGCTTGCCATACCATTCCTGCCTCTGGACACGAAGACCCACGTTGCCCTTAAGGTAAGGATAGCGAACGTTCAAATCGGCTTTGGCCTGTCGGCCTCCGTCTTGCCAATTCACCACAAGGTAGTCATCACGGTAATAGGTTGCAAAGTAACCCGCGTTCGCAAGCGCGACCCACTTTTTCCCGAAACCAAATAGTTCGAGCGGAATTTCCCAGCGCACCCGAAAGAAATCGGCTACGGGTGCAGCGCCGACGCCCGCCTCCGTTATGTCACGGTCAAGCAACTCAGTGTTCGCGACTACTTTCCAAAGGCTATCTGGAGCCCAATGGCACAGTGGCGCGGCTGGAATCAACTCGTAGGCGGACAGTTGCCGTATCGAGCAAGACGTTGGCAACTCGCATACATTGTGCCCAGTAACAGATTCGAGCGAGGCGGTAGCCTTGTCTTCGACTTTTCTAAGGTCTGTTACCCAAAGTGTGTCGCAACTTGGCCGGTGCGGGTCATAAACGTAAGCCGCTGCACCGACGTATGCGTCAAGGACGCCTTCACCCAAGTCGAGCATGACGTTGGTCGAATGCTTTGACATCAGGAACTGACGATACGACTGAAAATCGTTGTAGAGGATGAAGGAGCTGTTGGTGATGCATCCTGTTTTCCCAGCACTCGGCAATGTGAACTCTCCGCCACGTTGCACAAACTGGCAGTAAAGGTCGTTTGGCACTCCGGGATGCCACCGCTTAAGCAGGCCCTCAACCGACTTCGGCGCATCCCCAAACGGCGGATTCATAAGCGCCACGTCGTAGCGTTTGCGGCAGACATCAATGAAGGCGAAGCCCCGCGCCGCGTCCTCGGCAAAGAGCCGGCGCTGGAAGCCGCCGCCGTTTTCGGCCTGCTCGGCGTAGTCGCGCAGGGCGGCGTAGATCCGTTCCTCGATGCGCTCCCAGAAGTCGGTGGTCAGGTGTCGGGGGTCGGTGGTCAGGGATGACACGGCCTGTTCCAGTCCGGTCAGTTCGGGGGCGGTGGAGAGTTGGTTCAGTTCCGTGGTCGTGAACAGCTCGGGCGGTTTGGTGGCGAGTTTCTGCCACGCGTCCCGGGCGTCCTCGATGGCGCTGCGGATTTCTTCCTCGATCTTGAGCAGCGAGCCGGCCTCGCCGGCCAGTTGCATCTTGTCGAAGATGGCCTCCAGCAGCCGCAGGCAGACGCCGCGTTCCGCCGCCGGGAATTCGCGCTCGACGAATTCGCGCAGCAGCTCTTTCTCGCCGGGCATCGGCTCGGCGCAGACGATGTTCGAGCGTTTGATGGCCGGGCGCTCCGCCGGCTTGAGGCCGAGCCGCTGCCACGCCTTCTGCGCCCGCAGCCAGAGGGAGAGGCCGGCGATCTGGGCGCAGCGCGGGTCGATGTCGATGCCGTGGAGGTTGTGCTCGATGATGAGGCGGGGCACGTCCTTCAGGAAGGCGTCCTTGCCGGCATAGGTGTCGTGCAGGGATTTCATCCCCGGCGGCCGGCTCAGGGCGTCCGCGCCGAGCTTTTCCTCCAGCGCCCACGCTTCGTCGTAGATGACCTCGAACAGGTCGAAGGCGTAGAGGCCGAAGTGCATCGAGCCGCAGGCGGGATCGAGCATCAGGACGGTGCGCGGGTCTTTGAGCGGGCGGTGGGGGATGAAGACGGGGGCACGGAGACGGTCTTCCTGGGAGAGCGCCGCACCCACCTCACCCCGGCCCGCTCCCCCCTCCGAGGGCGGAGAGGGAGAAGCGTTCGTCGCGCCGGGCGAGTTTGTAGCGCAGGTTTCCAAACCTGCTGTGTCGCCGACTTCCAAGTCGGCGGGGCGTGCGGATTTTGTGGCGGCTGGACTGGTCGTGGCGTCTGCGGGTTTGGAAACCCGCGATACAGCAGACTTGGAAGTCTGCGCTACGTTTTGCGGCGGCTCGTCGCCGGGTTTGAGAAATACTTCGTTCGGCCGGCGAACGAGGTAGCGGCACTGCTCCGTGAGGCGGGTCCGGCCCTGCGTCATCTCATACCAGAGGCGGCCGAGGGTGTTGTCGGTGAGGAACTCGACGACGTAGCGCGGGGTGAAAAACTGGTTGCGCACGGCCAGCTCGCGGCTGTTGCGCGGGGCGGCGGATTCCTCGCGCATCTTCTTCCGCTCGGTCTCGTCGTTGTAATACTGGTAGATCCAGCCAATCGTTTCGTCGGCCTGCCAGATTTCCGCGAACGGTCCCGGCGGCAGCGCGTCGCGCCCGGCGGCGGTGCCGGAGCCGTTGAGTTCGTTGAGTACTTCGACCAACGCGGCGTGCCGCGGGAAGAGCAGCGCCAGCGGGCTGAAACGGTCGAACAGCACGCCGAGGTCGAGGGCGAGTTCATCAAACAGGCAGTGGAGATAAACGCGGTAGGCTTCGTGCGTTTCACCCAGCGCATTCCCGGCGGAGGACCGGAACAACTGGAAGCCCTCGGAGTTGACGCCGTGGCGGACACATTCCAGCACCAGCCCGCGCTCCTCGCACAGCCGCAGGGCGGCGAGACGATTGAGCACGGTGAACGCCTGCTCGCGAACGACGCGCGCGATGTGCTCGGGCCGGCCCGTGGCGCGGGTGAGAGCCTCGGCGGCGGCCCCGCCGGCGAGGTGATTGATCCGCTCGCGGAGGAGGCGGGCGACTTCCAGCGCCTCGTCGCCGAGATGATCCAGCGCCGCGACCGGGGTGAGGGAACCCTCCGGCTGGATGCCGTACAGCTCCTGCAACTGGGCGGTGAACTCGCGGTCCAGAATCCGGCGGCACGCGGTGACGGTGCGCTGGAGGAGGTTCCTTGTCGGTTGATCGAAGGCCATGGGCTATTCGAGCTCCAAATCCACCGGGCGGTCGGCGTCCGCCGCGTCCTGCAGTTCCTTGATGAGCGGTTGCACTGCCGCGCCCGATTCGTAGCGGCGGCGGGCTTTGATGCGGGCGGGCGCGGGTTTGCCACCGGAAGGCGGAGGCGGGGGCGCGGTCGGCGCGGGTGGGGGCGGGAGGTTCCTGACGGCGGCGATTTCCTGCGCCCGGGCCTCGACTTTCGCGCGCATCCGGGTGAGCAGGCTGTCGGCTTCGAGCTTGCGGTTTACCAGGGCGCGCAGGCCGGCGAGATCGGTGGCGGTGCCGAGGTCGAGGGCATCGAGTTCCTCGGAGAAGGTGGCGCGGTCGGCCTCGGGCAGGCTGGCCCAGACGGGCGTGGAACGGATGGCGTCGCGCTCGAGGTCCAGGGCCGTGGTGAACTCGTTGGTGAGCTGTTCCGCGCCCGCCTTGACGAGGAGTTGCAGGCTGTGGAGCCGGTGGCGGAGGTCGGCGGCCACGGCAAAAAAGTCTTCGCGTTCCAGAAAGCCGGCCAGTTCCGAACACACGGTCGCGGATTCCTGCTGGAGGGCACCGGCCGCGCCCAGCTTGGGCAGGAGCGGGATTTCGCGGAGCAGTTCGCCGGCGGTGATGGTGACTTCGTGAAGCTTTTGGTCGAAGGCTTTTCGGACTTCGCGCGCCCAGAGGAGGCTGTCGATGAGTTCGCACTCTTCGGCACCCAGCACGGTGGGGGCTTCGGAGGCGTCGCCCTGGAGGACTTGGGAAAGCTGTTTTTGCAAACGCCCGGCGCGCTCGGCGCCGGGCAGGCCGGCGGCGGTGAGTTCTGCGGCGAGGGAGGCGTAGTCGCGTTGGAAGCGCGGGAAGTGTTCCTGCACGCCGCGGCTGACGGTTTGCGGCAGGGGCAGGATGTTCTGGCCGGTGACGCCCAGGAGTCGGCTGGCGGCGCGGAGGAGCGTGTCCTGCGAGACGGTTTCGTCGTTGGTGGCGACATCCACCTTGGCGAAGGCGTGGTTATTCTTCAGGCCCTCGGCGGCTTTTTCGCCGGCGACTTTGAGCCATTGGGAGGCGACGCGGAGGCGGAGGCGACCGGCGAGGAGCAGGGCGGCGACGAGGTAGCGGGTGGTGTCCTTGAACCAGCCGAAGGGGGCGCGACCGAAGTCATCGAGCAGTTTGCGGCCGTCCACTTCGCCGTGTTTGCGGAGGTAATCGAGGAGGGCGACGAGCGCGGGGTGGGTGTCGTTGATGCGGGTGGTGTTGCCCTGTTTCTTCACCAGGCCCAGCGGATCGACGGCGGCGGCGATGGTGGAGAGGTCACGGGTCTGGAGGAGGCGCTCGGCGAGATTGGTTTCAACATTGACGGGCGCTTCCTTGAAGCGGTGGAAAACGTCAGCGGCGACCTGCTGGACCTGGGCTTTGCAGGCGGCGAGCAGTTCGGTGCCGCGCGTGGCGACGGCCTGGGATTTGCCGCGAAAGACGAAGCTGCCCTTGAGAAAGGCGTTCTGGAGGGCCGGGTCGAGGTCTTGTTGTTTGAGGGTGTCGGCCCGCTGGCCTTGGGCGCGCACGTAGTCGGCGACCTCTTTTTCCGCCGCCTCGCCCCGGTGGCGGAGATAGATTTTCTCGCACTGGTCGATCTCCTTGAGCAGGTCGCGAATCAACGGGCTGTCCTCGCCGGCGAGATAGATGATGTGCTGGTTGGACAGGACGCGGGAGTCGTTGATGCGGGCGGCCAGGCAGGTGCCGAGTTCGGCCGGGGGGACGATTTCCAGGTGCAGCTCGATCTCAGATTTTTCGTGGCTGATGGGAACGGGCATCGAACCCTGCACGAGTTTGGACTGCACTTTGACCTTGAGCGTGTTCTCGACCAGGGCGGCCGGCTCGGGGGTGAGAATCTCGCGCAGGCGATCGCCGAGCAGGCGGTTGGCATCGGCGGAGGAGGGTTGCAGGAGCGCTTTCTCGCTCATGATCTGCGAGACGGCCTCGCTCATGAACCGCAGCGAGCCGTCAATCTCGGTGAGCGGCAGGCCCTTCTCGGCGAGCATTTCGTTCACGGCCTTCTCCACGTCCGCAGCCAGCGGCGCGGCCGCCAGACCGGGGAAGAGCAGCGCGGCGACGTTCTCGCGGCTGACGGGGAAGCCATCCACGAACTGGAGGACGACCACGGTCTTGGCCACGCGCAGATGGAGCGAGCCGCTGCCGAAGACTTCGCCGACGCGGTCCACGGTCTCGACGAGCTGGCGATTGGCCCGCTCAATGTCGCGACGCAGCGTGTCGTAGAAGACATCCGCGGTGGCGAGCGCGCCGATGGCGGCATCGGCCAGCAGCAGGTGGCCGGCCCGGTAGCCGCTGACATCCACGAGCACGTCCTGAATGACCTTGATGGCGGAGCGCAGGCCGATGCCGCCGGTGGAGCGGGCGAGCGAACGCAATAGTTCCATGAGCAGCGAGAAATGCTGCGGCAGGAACGGGTAGAGCCGGACAAAGGCGTCGGCGGTCAGCGTGGACTGGAGAAGCTTGGTGTTCTTGAGCTGGGTCGCGTGGAGCAGACCGCCTTCCTTCTCCTTGAAGAGTGACCGCAGGAGTTCGTCGCCGGCCGGGGATTTGCGGAGCAGGCGGCGGTAGGTGATTTCGCGGATGTCGGAAGATTCAATGTCCACGCGGCGGGACTCGGGGAAACGATCCTTGAGCTTGAAGAGCGGGCCGGTGACCGGGAGCGTCTGCTGGGCGGTGGCGATGACCCAGGCCTGGCCGAAGCCGTGGTTTTTCAGATTCTCGGCCAGCCCCTGCATGTTGAGAATCAACTGCGGGCTGCCTTCGAGAAACTGGCCCACCTCGTCAATGATGAAGATGACGCGTTGGTTGCCGGAGCGCCGCGCGACGAGATCGAGCATCTGCCGCACGCGTTCGTCCTCGCCGTAGCGGGCGCTGATTTTGGTGTCGTTGAAGCTTTTCCCATCCGGCCAGATTTCGGGATAGAATTCGGACACGATGCGCGAGGCGAAGGTGACACCGAGGAGGAGATCGTTTTTGAGACTGTCCCACGAGCGGCCTTTGGCCACTTCCTGAAAGCGCTTTTTGAAGGCGTCGAGCTTGGCGTCTTTTTCGAGGAGCAATTCGAGCAGGGCCAGCTTCTCGTCCCGGGAGTAGCCGGCCCAGGCCATCACTTCATCGTAGAGCAGGCGCGAGACGCCTTGAGCGGCGGACTGCACCGAGGCCACGGCCGCGAGGTCGAGCATGATGACGGTGGCGGGAAAACGATGCGCGACGGTGGCGAGCTGTTGGCGGAGCTGGACGCCTTGGAACTGGAGCTGGAGCCACTTCAGAAACGGGTCGCCCTTGAGTTTGCGCCGGGGATCAAACGCGAAGCCCAGATATTTGGTGAACGAGCTTTTTCCCGAGCCGTAAAAGCCCGAAACCCAGACGCCAATCTCGTGGCCGGCCCCGGCGGAGAAGCCGTCGGAGAGATGGTTGAGCAGGCGTTCGTAGTGGCGGGCGAGGCTGTCGGTGACCTCATACTCGCGGATTTCGCGTTCGAGCTGGTCCTCGGTGGCTCCGGCGTAATTGATAACGGAGGTGATCTGCCGGTCGATGGGGCGGGTCTGATCAAAGAGGTCGCGAATGTGCTTCATGCTCATGGGCCGGTGCGGTCAGTCGATATGAGGCGAACGGTAATTGCCATCTTCTTTGTGGATGCCGAGAAAGCGGCGGCTGTAGGCCCCGCCCGCGGTGCCGGGATACAGAATCACGGTCGGGAGGGAGAACCGACCGGCGAGTTGTTGTTCCACTGCGCCAATGCGCAGAAACGGATGCAGCGCCTCGAGGTCCGTGATGAACAGAACGGCAGTGGCGTCGTGCTGATGCGTCGCGAGGGCGCGGAGGATGGCGGCGCCCACGACGTTGTCCTGCTCCAGATGTTCGGCCAGGGAGCGGGTGATGACCGCGTGATCGTCGGACTGGAGGCGGGCCGCCTCGAGCAGCGGTTCGCGCAGCTCGTGGGCGCGGAAGTAGTCGTTGATCGTCTGCGTCATGGAGACGCGCTGTGGACAAAACCCGTCCACCTGCAACTGCGCCTCCCACTCGGGCAGGCGCTGCTTGACCGCGAGGATCTGCTGCGGCGGAAAGAGCAGGTAATAGACGGGGTCAAAGCCGGTGGGGCGGAGGGAGCCGACGCCGTGTTTCAGCCGGGCGCGGAGGTCGTTAAATTTTTCAGCGAGTGAGCGCATCGAGCATCTCCTCCATGGTTTGATATTTCCACTCCACCCGGACGATGGCTCCGGAGTGCTGGACAAACAGATGACCTTGGGTGGCCACCTTCTCGAGGGCGGAAACCACCTCGGTCGCGGACAAGCCGAACAACCGCCAGTCGCGATGGCGAACGATTTCCTGGTCGTCCTGGCCGGCGAAGTGCAACTCGTGGGCGAGGAACACGACCGTCTCCGGCAGGATGAACAGCGGGCGGATTTGTCGCCGGCCAAAACGGTTCTCGGCGATGAGGTCAAAGTCCACCAGCGTGCCGAGCAGGTAACGGGTGACGCGTTCCACCATGCCATCCGACCAGCGCTTCTCCACGGCCCCCCGGCTGATCGCCCGTTCGATAAAATCCCGCGCGTCCTCTTTGGTGACCTCGCCGGCGCGGGAGGCGTTCTTGAGCCACAACACCTCGCAGGTAAAATCGTGAAGAATCAGATTCGCCCGCGCGGTGTAGAGCAGCACCAACTGCCGCAGCAGCCCGCGCGAGGCACGGTTGACGAGCAGACTCCGCAGCCAGACGGCCGGGCGGTCCCCGGTCACGAGGAACCGCGGGGCGAACGCCCGGCCCACGATGTCATCCACCCGGACTTGTGTGACCTTGCCGAGCGCGCCGGCGGCGCGGACCCGCGCCTTGAGCTCCGGCACTGACATGCCCGGCTGCCACAATTCCAAGAGCTCCAGCGTTTCCGGGAACAAGCCCTGGGCTTTGGCCAGGTTGGTGTTGTAGTGGAGGGAGGCGGTCATCGGCGTGCGCTGGCGAAATAGGGCAGGCACTGGAGGTCCTGGCGAAAGGCGGCGAGATAGTGCTTGGCCAATTCCGCGAGGCCCGGTTCGGTGAACGCATCGGCACTGGCTCCGACCTGCACCGGTCCGGGATCGATGGAAATCAGCTCGCGGCTCTCCGCCTCCAAGAGGGTGACGGCGTCGTCGCTGCGTCTGGGCAGTGAACCCAGCAACTGGCAAACGTCGCGTTCGAGGGCGAGGTGGATCAGGGATTCATCGCCCAGCGACAACCGGAAAAGGTGGACGCAGCGCCGCCGGCCGATGCGTTCGTCGTGCAAACGCTTGGCCGCCGCGCTGCTGCTGTTCAGCGCGGCATACCCGGCCGCACGGGGAAAATTGTACGCCGCGACAGCCAGTCCGTTTTGCGAAAGGAATGAACTCGACCACCAGTTCGCCGAACCCGCCTCGCCGAGAAAAGCGACGGCCATGCGGACCCTGGCGAATCTGGCGGGCAATGTGTTTTTCATAGTGCGACGAGAGGGAGGCGGGAGAGGCAAATGGGAGGGTGTCGCAAGGCTCGCCGGTCCGGTAGTGCGGCGCTTACCATGGGGCGCCTGACCGTCATCGACCGGCGTTGTTCAGCCTCCGATACCTGATGCCCGCGATGATTCAGGAGGGTCGCCCCAGATTCCCCAGTTGTGCAGTGCATGATTCCCATTCGTGCCAGCCTTCAGTGTTTCGGCGGCGATGATGCTGGGCGGCTGGACGTAGGGCAAGAAGTCCCGTCACGAACGTCCATCTTGTCGGCGCGCGGGCAGCAGAAGGTCGGTGAAAGCCGGGCTGTAATCCTCATCCGCGAACCACTATTTCAGTTGGATCGCCGGCGGCCAAGCTCACGATCCACCGCACCAATTTCGATTCGCCCAAGCCTCCACGGTTTCGCAGACTTGCCCCATGTCCAATGCACCTGAAGTCGTCGTTTACCAGTTCAGCCGGTCAAAAGTGGAGCGCGGTGATTTCCGCCACTTCCTCAGCCTGTACGGTTTGGAGCAACTCCCCACCGGACGAAATTTGCGGCAGATGATGGGGGCGTTTGAGTTCTGTGTGGAGGGCTACGACGATGATCCCCGGGAAATCCACAGCATCCCCGAGGTCCGCCGATTTTATGCGGCCTTTCACGAGGCTTGGCCGTACTGGCTGTATTTCTGCAACCTCGAATCGGACACGCTCAAGACGATGATTCTTTGCTGCCTCCCAAACCTGACGGCCATCAAGGTCGATGGGCGGGCGACGGTCGGAGTGCAGTTTGATCCGCTCGAACTCGTGCGTTTCCTCGGCCGGGATTTTGTCCCCATGAACTTGATCTGCGAACGCGGGCAGATGTTCGAGCGGGGAATCTATGACCGGAGCCGGGCGGTGTTCGCGTATTTCGATCGGCCGTTTGATGCCGAGCCGCCGCCTTGATTGTGGCGGCTCTGGTCGTG
>BJHT01000160.1 GCA_014193395.1 Verrucomicrobiota bacterium | reverse complement strand
CTTCGGTGAGGACGGCCTCGGCGAGGTTGTCCGGGCGTTCCTTGACGATGTCGCGCACGGGATCGCGAAGCTGGAACTCCTCGACGACATGCTCGGCCACGCTGAACTGGAATTCCTCGGCCTTCTTCAGCGAGTCGGTCTTCGCTGCGAAGCGCCACACGACCGCGAGCAGGAACAGCAGCGCGCAGACGAGCAGGCCGACGCCCATGGCGCGCTTGTCGAAGACGGTGTTCTCGACGCCGCGCTTTTGAAAGCTGACGCGCGTCGGCGGGGAGGTGGCGGGGAGGTCGGATTTCACGGGATGAGTGCGTCTCGGAGTGCGCCCGTCCTCGGGCGCAGCAACGTGGAAGATGCGACGGGTTGGACTGATTCAACGCGTCCGGAACTGCGGACGTCGCTGCGCCCGGGGACGGGCGCACTCCGGGGACGGCGTGCAAAACGGGAAAGCAACGGACTCGTTTGCCGGTTTCGTTCCATGCGGACGTCTCTGCGGCGTAAACGCCGCGCTCCGGCGCGCTGACGCGCGACACGACTCCGCTCGTGCGCCACACGCTTTGCGAACGCGTCGCCAGTTTGCGGCGATGTCAGTGGCTTCGTCATTTCGATTTTGTCTCGGTCACTTGCCCTCGCGGATTTCCACCGTCGCCGAGACTTTGCTGATGCCCGCCTGCGCGGCGCAGCCCATGACGGCGGCGATGTGTTCCCATTTCACGTTGCGGTCGCCGCGGATGATGACTTCCTGGTCGCGGTTGCGGACCTTCGCGCGGCTCAGTTGCACTGTGAGCGAGGGGAGCGTCTGCGGCTCGTTCTCGACGTGATAGTAGGCCTTGCCGCCGGGCAGGTAGCGTACGTTCACGACGAGCGGACGGGCGGGCGGGGCCTTCGCTTTCACGGCCTGGCCCTGCGTCGGCAGCTCGATGGACAGGTCCTGCTCCATCGCGTCGATGAACGACGACGTGACGAGCAGGAACAGGATGATGGCAAAAATGCAGTCCACCAACGGCGTCATGTCGATGGACAGCGGTTCCCAGGCTTCGCGGTCGAATTTCATGCCGCCTCCTTTCGAACCGCGCCTTTCCCGGCGGCGCCTTGTTTCGTCGGCGCGGCGGACGCCTTGGCGTCGGGCGCCTCATCGTCCGCGCGTTCGTCGGCACGGGCCGATTTGCGTTTCAGGAGCGTGAGTTGATGCAGGAAACTCTCCGACAGCGCCTCGCACTGCGAGATGAGGTCGGACAGCTTCTGGTTGAAGAGGAAGTAGAGGAACAGCGCCGGGATGGCCACGCTCAGGGCCATGGCGGTGCAGAAGAGTTTCACGCGAATGCCTGCCGCCAGCGCCTGCGCCTTGGCCGCGCCGGTCGCGGACGCCACGGCCTCAAACACGATCACCATGCCGACAATGGTGCCCAGCAGTCCGAGCAGCGGCGCGGCGGCGGCGATGAGGTTGAGCGCCTTGGTGGGGACGCGCAGTTTGCCGATCAATCCGCCGGCGGCGATCTCGGCGCGGGCCTTGATTTCCTCGGGTGTCGAGTCCTCGAAGCGGTCGGCCAACGCGCGGCAGATGCCGGGGAACAGGCCGCGTTCCTTGAGGGCGAGGTCCTCGAATTTCTCCACGTCGCCGGCATCCAGCGCCTTGCGGGCGTCCTCGACGAAGCGCGGCGGGATTTGGACTTTCTGCCGGTAAATCCAGAGGCAATTCAGCGCGAGCAGGATCACGGCGACGCCTGCGAGCGCGATCGGGTGCATGAAGATTCCGCCGGCCAGATACAGGTCCAGCAGTGTGATGCGGGAGACGATGGTGACGGGGCCGGCACCGGAGACGCGCTGGAATTTGCGGTCGGGATCGGACTTGCCGGCGGTGCGCTGCACGCTGAACTCGCCGCCCTGCGAGCCTTTCGACGCGATGCCAGTGACCTTGAAGAAGGTCTTCTGTTCGTTGCGATACACGTCGCCGACTTCGAGGGTCGTGATGTTGTCGTCGGTCTTGATCGTGAAGAATTTGTTGTCGCCGGGGCCGGCCTCGGCCTCCTCCGCCTTCATGACCTTATCCTTGTCGTTGAGGACGGAGTCGAGATCGAGCTTCTCCTCGGCGGCGCGCGCCGGGGCGAGCGCGAGGAAGAGCGTGGCGGCGAGGGCGAGGAGGAGGCGGAGGAAGGGGAGCGGGCGGTATGCGGATTTGAGTGCAAGGCTCGCGATTCGAGGCGCGCCTCCGGCTCCCTCTCCCCTCAACGGGGAGAGGGCTGGGGTGAGGGGTGAGACAGACCACGGCGTGCGTCGACAAATCAGCTCGCCCGTGCCACTGGCGAACGCTCGCGGCATCAACGATCGCGAGTTCGGGAGTCGCGGGTTGGCCCACCCCTCACCCTCATTCCCTCTCCCCATTGAGGGGAGAGGGAGGTCTGAGGCGGGCTGTTTTCGGGACCTGCTCGCGGCGCACGGGCGGGGTCGTGAATCGGAGCTCGCAGGCGTGGTGACATGCAGGACTGGCGGATTCAAGGGAGTGGTTTGGCTTTTCATTTTTGTTTGGCGAGTTCTTTCAGGACGGTGGGGAGGAGGCGTTTGGCCTCGTCGATGACGGCGGGATTGCCTTTGGGAAATTCACGGGTTGTGCGGTCGGCGAGGTCGCGGGCCTTGGCCCATTGTTCGAGTTTCACGGCGCATTTGGCGGCTTCGAGGCTGGTGGTTTCGCGCGGGAAAATCTTCAGGCTTTTCTCAAACCAGCCGAGCGCGGCGCGATGATCGGGGGGACTCGTCTGGAGCACCGTCAGCCCCGCGTAATACGCCGCGTCGCCTTTCACATCCTCGTACGTCTCGCTGTCCGCTAGGCTCTTCAGGCCCGCGAGGCCCTTGTCGGACTTGCCCTGGCCGACGAGCGCGAGCGCGGCGTAAAGATCGAGCCGCGGGCGTTTGTCGGACTTCGGCCACTCGGCGACGAACGTGCGCGAGATCAATTCCAGGTCGCGCCATTCCTTCGTCTCGACCAGTCCCCGCGCGGCGAAAACATAGGCCTCCTCGATGGCATCGAACTTTGGATGCTGCCGCACGACGGCCTGGATGAAGCGCACGCCGCCCGCGTAATCGTAAAACTTGTACGAACTCTGCCCCGCCATGTAGAGCGCCTTGTCGCGCGATTTGTTCTTCGCCAGCTTCACGTCGTCGAGGAAGGGCGTGAGCGTCTTCACGCAACGCTGCCAGTCCTCGGCCTTCCAATAGAGGTAGCCGAGGGCGAAGCGGACTTCGCCGGGGTCGAGGTCCTTGGGCACCTCGGCGCGGATGCCGTCCCAGCGCGTGTTGCCGCTGCGCAGGCGGTCCTTCATCGGCATCGGCACGAGGTCGCCTTTCTGGTCTTTGTAGTTCTCGCCGTACTCGTCGAGCAGCGTCGCGTAAGCCTCGGCGGCGACATCGTTCTGTCCCGCGCGGCCCGCGTGATAGCCGAGCAGTTTCAACGCGGAAACGCGGAAGCGATCCTCGCGGTGGCCGGTGGTGTAGGGCTTGAAGGTCTCGGCCAACCGCGTCGTATTCGCGAGCGCGATGTACTCGCGGCCCAGCGCGTAGCGGGCGATGCAGGCCATTTCATCCGGCTCGCCGTAATTGCCGCGCTTGGCGCCCTTGCCGCGGCGTTCGCCGTCGCCCGCAGCGGTGGGATAAAGGCTGAGGAACGTCTCGAAGGCCGCCGCCGCCAGCCCGTGCTCGCCGCTCTCGCCGAAGGCCTGGCCGGCCTTGAGCATCGCGCTCTTCACGTATTTCTGCACGTCGCCGTAGCGCTCGCTGTCGCCGACCCAGAAGTGGAAACCCTTCTTGAAATTCTTCGCCTCGAAATCGAGCGACGGGTTCACCACGTTTTTCCAGAGCGCCTCGGCGAGCTTGCGTTTGGCCTCTTTCGACTCTGCCTGCTTGCCCTTGGCGAGTTCCATCGCCAGCCAGTAGTTGGCCTCGGCGAGGTATTTGTTGCCGACGGAAAAATTGCGCGCGAGCCAGTCGTAGGCGCGGACCATGTTCTGGTCGTGGCCCTGCATGAACCAACTGTGCGCGATGCGGACCGACGCCTCGAACACCTGGTCGGTGCGCTCGTCGGGCTTGCCCGGCCGCCACGGCGCGTCGGCCACGTCGCCGTTGGCATCCTGTTTCGGGCCGTAAATGCGGATGAAATCCTTGTAGGCATTGGCCGCGGCGGAGAAGTCCTTCTTCAGATAAAACAGCTCCGCGAGGTAATAACGCGCGCCGGCGGCGAGTTCGGAGAGCGGGCCTTTCTCCTCGATGATCTTGCGCGTGAGCGCGATGGATTTGTCGATGAGGTCGGAATTGTCGGAGCGGGTGACGAGGCTTTTCAGATATTCGAGCGTGCGTTTCTCCAGCGCCTGGTCGTCCTTTTTCGCATCGAGGCTCTGCTTCGAGAGCGCGAACAACTCGGTGTAAGCCTGCGTGGCGCGGGCCTTGTCGCCGAGGCGGTCGGCGGTGAGCGCGAGGTTTTCGAGCGCGGGGATGCGGTAGGGATTGTTCGCGGCGGCGGGGCCTTTGCCCGCGGCTTTCTCGAAGGCGGCGATGGCCTTCAGCAAATCCTCGCGGTTCAGGCTGTGACCGTAGGCGGTGCCAATCTGGCCGTAGAGGTAGGCATCCATGTTCTCCTGCGCGAGGACTTCCTTGGAGTATTTCTTGAACATCGCCTCGTACTCGGCGGCGACGGCGGTGGTGCTTTCGCGCAGGCGCACGGCGTCGGAGAGCTTGCGGTCGAGGAGAAACATTTCGGCCTCGGCGGCCATCGCGGTGCCGGGGTTCTGCGCGATCTTGGCCTTGAGCGTCTCGGCGTCGGCGGTGGTGAAGCGCTCGGCGGGATTCTGATTGCCCAGCGCCGCTTCGCACGCGAGGACGCGCCCGAGGACATTGAGCGCCGAGCCGCTGGCGCGCAGCAGCAGGTAGTAGTCGAGCGCGGCGGCGTATTTTTTCTGGGTGAAATTGTACTCGGCGAGGCGGAAGTAGCATTGCTCGAGAATCAGCGACTTGCGCTCGCTGTCGGAGTCGCGCGCGAGCTTGGCGGCGTCCTCGTAGCGCGGCATCGCTTTCGCCGGGTCGGCGAGGTCGCTGAAGTAGATGTCAGCGGCGGCGAGCAGCGCTTCGGCGACGAGTCCGCGGCCTTGGAATTCCTTGGTGCGCCCGACGGCTTCGAGCGCGGTGATGGCTTTCGGGAACTGTTTCTGATCGCGGTAACAAAGGCCCAGCAGGTAGCTGCCCGCGAGGGTTTCGATGCTTTTCGGATAGCGCGATTTGAGCTGCTCGCAGATGGCGACGGTCTGGTCGTATTTGCGCGCGGTGCGGTAGCCGTCGGCGGCTTTGAGGAGCAGCTCGGGGATCTGCTTGTGGTTCGGGAACTGCACGGCGAGGTCTTGAATCGCGGGCACGGCGGCTTCGAGACGGCCGGCCTTGAGCCAGAGGAGCGCGAGCTTGTAGGCGGCTTGTTCGGCGAGGGCGTTGTCGCCTTTGCGGCGGAGCAGATTGAACTTGGCGGCGGCCTCATCGTACTTCTGCTGAATCGCATACCAGCCGGCGCAGAGGTTCATCACCTCGTCCTCGAAGAGTCCCGCGCCTTCGCCGAGCATCTTTTCGTAGGCGGCGATGGCCTCGTCGTACTTTTTGTCCGAGGCGTAGAGTTTGCCGAGGAGGTAGAAGGCGTCGGGGCGGTTCTTGAATTTCTTGCCGTTGGCCGTGACCTGCTTGAGCGCGGTGACGGCTTCCTCGACCTGCCCGAGGGCGTCGAAGGCTTTGCCGATGCGGTACTGAGCCTCGGTGGCCTGGGTGTGGTCGGGGAACTGTTTGAGGAAGTCCTGATAAACCGTTACGGCGCGCTGCACCGCGCCGTCGCGCTCGAGTTGCTGGGCTTGCTTGAGGAGGGCCTCGGGGGTTTCGGCGGCGTGGGTGGCGATGGTGAGGGCGAGGAGGAAGAGGAAGGTGAGGAGGCTGACGTGTGTAGCCGCCGACGTGGGGAGGCGGCCGATCCCGGAGGTGCGGACGATCCGCCTCCTCACGTCGGCGGCTACGGGGTGGTCTGCGGATGCGGCGGGGCGTTTCATTCTTTCGGTGATGTGGGAGACGCTGCGGTCTTGCTGGCTCCGCTGGCAACGGGATTTTTCTTCACCAGCTCGGCGTAGGGCGAGAGCGGGTAGCGATCCAGAATCTGCTGGAAGCGCTGGCGCGCGGCATCCGTGCGGCCGAGTTCGTGCAGGCACACGCCGAGTTGGTAGGTCGCGCGCACGACGGACTCGGACGACTTTGTCGCGAAGAGCAGATACTCGAAGGACTCGCGCGCCTTCTCGAAATCCTTCGCGGCGAGATGCGCGAGGCCGATGCGGTAGTTCGCGTCGCCGGCGAGGAAATCATCCGGCGAGGTCGCCACGGCCTTGAGCTTTTCGAGGCCGGCGGTGGCGCGGTCTTTTTTGAAATCAATCAGCGCCTGCACGTAGTAAATCCACGTCGCCTTCACAAATTCCGGCGCGGTCAGGCGGTTGCGCTCGGTCTCGGACAGCGCCTCGTAGCGTTGCACGTAGCGCAGCGCGGCCTCGGGGAACTCGCGCTCGAACGCCTGGTCGAGCGTGAACTTCAGGCCGAAAACCATCAACCCCGCGACGAACTGCCGCAGCGGGTTGGTCTCTTCTTTCGCCAGCAATTCGTACTGCGCCAGCGCCTCGGCGGACTTGCCGTCGCGGAAGAGCGCCCGCGCGTAGCCATCGCGCAGGGCGAGACGTTCGTCGGTTTCCTTCGCGGACTGCAGCGAGTCCTTGAACGCCTGCGCGGCCTTCGCGTAGTCGGCCATGTCGAAGAGAATGGATG
The DNA here is from genome assembly GCA_014193395.1 of Verrucomicrobiota bacterium. GTDB lineage: Bacteria > Verrucomicrobiota > Verrucomicrobiia > Limisphaerales > BJHT01 > BJHT01. The sequence goes on along the minus strand of BJHT01000160.1, from coordinate 8,030 downwards.
CGATCTCGGCGTCGAGCCGGCGCTTCTCGGTTTCGTCCGTCGTCGTGCGTTTCAACTCCTCGAGCGTCGCCATCACGTTGCGGTAATCTTTCAGCCCCTTGTAAACCTCGAGCATCAGCGACTGCGTCTCGCGGCGGCGCGTGGTGCTGGGATAGCGCGTGAGGAGCGCGCGGCAATTCTCGAGCGCCTGCTCCATCAAGTTGTCTTTCTTGTAAGCCGACGCGAGGCGGAAGTAGGCGCGCTCGGCGGTCTCGGGATTCACGTTCTCGACCCGAAAGGTCAGGCCGAGCGGTTCGAGCGTTTCACACAGCAGCGTGAAGCCCGGCACGCCCTTGAACGCCGCGCGGTTCAGCGTGTTGGTGGGCGCCGTGACGGCGGGATCGAGCCGCACCTCGACGTGCGTGTTCTGGCGGATGAACTCGAGGAAATCATCGAACTTCATTTCCTTGAACGCGCCGTTCAGCGGCTCCAGCAGCGCGAATTGCGAATCGTAGGAAAGCTGCTGCTTCAGGGCGTCGCGCGTCGCGGGCTTGGCATCGGGCTTCGTGTCGGCCTTCGCGACGACGAGCCGTTCCTCGGCACCGCGGGCGTAGTAGCTCACGGCCTCGCGATACTTCTTCTCGCGCTCGAAGGCCCAGCCAATCCAGAAGCTGGCCTGGTGGTAAAACTCGTTCGCCGGGCTGTCGAAGACCTTCAGGTATTCGCGCAGGACGACCTTCATCTTTTCGTGGTCCTGCTGATTGTAATAATTCAGCGCCACGGCGAAGAGCGCGCGCTCGCCGTATTTGCTCTTGGGATCGATCTGACGGACCTGGTTGAAGGCGTCCTTGGCGGCCTCGTATTGCTCGGCGGCGAGGTCGCGCTTGATGACGCGGAAACGCAAGTTCAGCGGCTCCAGCGCAGCGGTGAGCGCCGCGCCGCAGGTCACGTTTGGCGCGAGGCCGGCCTTCAATTCCGCGGCGAGCTTCTCCTGTTTGTCGATGCCGTCGGCCCAGACGACGCGCGTCTGTGTCACTTCCTCGAGGCGCTGGAGAATGTTGAAGAGCATCGGCGCGGCGGCGCGGTTCTTCTTGCCTTCGCGCGACGCGAGATCGAGGCGGCGCTCCAGCGGCGGGAAGCGGTTCTCGCCGAGGCTCGCCTCGTAGATCTCGATCACGCGCGGCTTCTCGGCGTCGGGATCTTCGCTGGCGGGCGGCGTGATCGTGGGCTTGCCGTCGGTGATGCCGATGTCGAAGGCGAGGCGGAATTGGTTGAGATCGAGAATCTGTTTCAGCGCCTCATCCACGGTGGTCTTGCCCTCGCGGAGGTTGACGCGCGTATTTTTCAGATAGTGCCCCGGACCCGCGAAACGGCCTTTGTTGCTCATCTCGTAGTTGAACCAGATGAAGGGAATCCCCGAAGCCTGCGAGAGCGCGACGAGGGCTTCGGCGGCGGTGATGTTTTGGCCGTCGCGCGGCCAGCGCGGCTCGACGAGGCGGCGGAACGGCGCGTGCGTTTTGAGCAGATCGTCGCCGAGCTGGATGGCTTCCTTGGGAAAAATGTAGAGGCCGTAGCCGGTCTCGCCCTGCGTCTTCTGCGCCTCCGCGCCTGCTTTGCTGAAGAGGCTGCCGGCGGTGTAGAGGATTTTCAGCAGCTCCTTTTCGGCGAGGTCCTTGCCGCGATGCGCGACGCCCAGGTACTGCTTGCCGGCCTCGGCGAGACGGCCCTGCTGGCGGTACCACTCGGCGAGATCGAGCGCGAGTTTCTGGAAGCGCGGGTCGTTGCCATAGTCGTTCTCGAGTTCCGCGAAACGCTGCTCACCGGCGGCGCGATGCTCCTTTTTCTCGGACTTGAACATCGCCTCGACGAGGCCGAGTTCGATGCCCTTGAGCATCTCGAGTTGCTTCGGATCGACCAGCTCGCGCGCCTGCGTGAGGAACTCGATGGCGCGGTCGGCGCTGGCGGTTTTGAGGAAGACAGGCTGCACCTTGCCCTCGCGGCTGGGCGCGACGCTGGCGAGCTCGGCGTCGCCCCGATGAAAGAGCGCCTCGGCTTTCAACGTGCGCCAGTTGGCCTCGGCGAGGCCCTTGCCGCTGTAAACTTTCGCGTCGAGCAGTTTGTCGCACGCGGCGGCGGACGCGGCGTAATTCGGCGCTTTCACGAAGTCGCCGGTCTTTTCATCGAGGGTTTTCTTGGCGTGAAAACGGATGAGGCTCAGCAACGCCTGCGCGCCTTCGCTCGTGCCGGGCTGGTCGCGCGCGGCCTTTTCCCAAGCCTTCGCGAGTTCGTCGCCGCTGGCCGACGAGCCGACGGCGATGCCGCGCGACGTGAGCTGCGCGGCGATGTCCTTGGCGAGCTTGGCCTGCGGGGCGAGTGGATATTTGGTGAGAAGCTGGCCGAGAAGGTCGGCGGATTTCTTGAAAAGGTCGCCGGCCTTGGCGGTGTCGCTGATTTTTCCCGCCTGCTCGAAATAAATCGCGCCGAGGTTGTAGAGCGCGTTCGGCGCGTGATCGGGAGCGGACTGCGCCTGGCTGAAGGCCTTGACCGCCTCGTCGGTGAGGCCCTTGTCGCGATAGAGATCGCCGAGCGCGGACTGCGCCTGCGCAAAGCCTTTCGCCTCGGGGCCGACGCGCTTGAGCCATTCCTCGACGCGGCTGGCATTGGGGTTCGCGCGGCTGCGCTCGGCGAGACCGAGCAGGAGATACATGTCGGACTTGAGCGGGCTGGCGGGGACGGTGTCGATGAAACCCTCTTTGTTCAGGTAATCGATGGCCTTGCCGAAGTCCTGTTTTTCGTAGGCGGTCTTGGCGAGGAAGAGGCGGGCCTTCTGTTTCGATTCGAGATCATAGCGGACGTTTTCGAGCCACTTCACGGCGTCGGCGGTCTGCTTGCGGTCGAGCGCAAGGATGCCGAGCTGGAGGGCGGCGTTGTCGTGAGATTTCTCGAGCGCGGCGGGGATGGGGCGCTTGTCTTTTTCGTAATCGGTGATGACGCGGCGGAAGTTCTGCACGATGCGCGTGTAGGCGCTCTGGGCCTTCTCGGCCTGGCCGGTCTGGCGGTAGAAATCGCAGAGGATGTCGTCCGCTTCCATACCCGTGGAGAAATTGTACTTCTGGATGTTGTCGTAAATCTGCCGGTGCAATCGCTCGATCTCCGGCTCGGATTCACGGCCTTTCGCGGCGAGGATCATCATCTGGTAGGCGAGCAGTTTGCCGACGCGGGCATCGTCGGGATGCTGGGCGGCGAAGGCCTTGATCTTCGCGCTTGCGCCGGGGAAATCCTTGAGCCGGAACGCGACCGTCGCGAGGCGATACTCGGCGGCGGACTTGGTCTTCTCGTCGCGCCCATTCTGCGCCGCCTTCACGAACGCCGGCCGCGCGAGGTCATATTGCTGCGTGAGAAAATAACACTCGCCGAGGAGCAGATGCTCGACCGCCGTGCCGGAGTCGGGTTGGCCGCGGACGGTGTCGTTCAAGAGCTTGATCGCATCCTGATACTGGCGGTTTTTGAGGAGTTCCGAGGCGCGGGCCAGCTTGTTTTCCTGCGCGTGGGCGGGCGTGCCGGGCGCAAGAGAAAGCAGAAGGAGAACCAGCGGAAGCGCGGTAAAAAGTCGGTTGGCGGTCGCCATGAAAAAGTTGTGCTGCACGGAAATGTCCGCTCACGGACGATTGGAAACGCTGCCAAAGTCAAAGGTTGTGGGAATAGTTCAAGGCGGAAGAGGAAGGGGGAAGGATGGAGGGACGGAGGGACGGAAGGATGGAGAGAGGGGGAGACGGGAAATTCGGCGGGACGCGCGTCGGGAAGGAGCGCGACCGGTCCCCGGTCGCAGCGGCTGCGCTCACGCCGGGGCGTTGGAGATTTTCCGATGCTGCCGCGGGTTTGGAGCCGCTGCGGGCGGGGACCGCCCGCGCGCCGGGCGGCGGGCGGCTGACGTGGGGGGAGGAGTTCAGCGGTGTTGTCCGGCACTCCTTCTTTCCTGCGACCTTGACCGTTGGCTTGACGTAATAACATCCGTGGTTACGCTGCGGCTATGACTCTGGAACTGAAACTTCGGAAGGTTGGCAACTCGGTGGGAATCGTGCTGCCGAAGGAGCTGCTGGCGCATCTCAAGGTGAACGAAGGCGACACGCTGACGCTCACGGAAGCGCAGGACGGGGTACGCCTGAGCGCCAGTAATCCTGAGTTCGCCAAGACCATGGCGGTGTTTGAATCGCTGAACCGCCGCTACCGCAACACGCTGCGCGAACTGGCGAAATGAAGAAGCCTTACTGGCTGACGCGGGAGGAGGGCCGCACCTTGCATGACCTGATGCTGTCGCACTATGGCGGCATCGCGGGGGTGCGCGACGAAAACATGCTGGAATCGGCGCTGGCGAGGCCGCAGCAGCTTTTTGCCTACGGCAAACCGGGCATGGCGGAACTGGCCGCGGCCTACGCCGCAGGGATCGTAAAGAACCACCCGTTTCTCGATGGGAACAAACGCACCGGCCTCATGCTCGGCGCGGGCTTTCTCGAACGCAACCGCCATGAGTTCCATGCCACAGAAGCGGATGCGGCGTTGCGCACGCTGGCGCTGGCTGCAGGGGAGATGACCGAAGCGGCGTATGCGGAGTGGCTCAAGGCGAATTCCAAGCGCGCATAGGCGATCCCGCCGCGCGCGTTCACAAACTCTGGAACTGATGAAACCCCCGGCGGGATGACGGCCTGCCCTCTTGCGATCACATGGCGCGGTTGACGTTGCCGTTGTTCCTGAAGAGGCGGATGAGCGGGATCGGCCGCCGTGCAACAAGCCGGCGCCTATTCCCGAGCGCAAGGACTGGGCGGCGTTGTCGGCCAGAGCCGCTCGGCAGTTGGTTGTGGCGGCATAATTGGCGGCATTGATGTCCACCAGCCTTCCGCGCGCCATCCGGCTCCGCCAGTCCATCTTCCAACGCGCTTTATCGGCCAACCGGCTTGACTGAAGCACACGTAAAACATAGTTTTACGGCATGATTAAAACGATCTCCAAGATTGGCAACTCGCAGGGGTTGATGTTTGACGCGGCCCTGATGGAGCTGGCGCACTTGAAGGCGGGCGACCAGGTGAATGTGGAGGTCCACGCGGGCGGCACGCTCACGCTCACGCCCATTCGCCCGCGTCCGTCGCGCGCCGAGGTGTCCAAAGTCATCCAGGCGACGATGAAGGATTACGCGCGGACGATGAAGAAGCTGGCATGAAGGCCGCGCCGGAAAACTGTTTCCATCTCACGGTGGAGATTGTGCGGGAGATTCACGCGGAGGCCATCGCCCGGTTTGGCGGCTCGGACGGCGGGTGGGAGCTGGCATTGCTGGAGTCGGCAGTGGCCGCACCACAGGCCAGCTTCGGCGGCCGGTCGCCTTACCAAGACATCGCCGAAGTGGCGGCGGCGTATCTGTTTTACCTCTGCAAGAATCATCCCTTCATTGATGGCAACAAACGAACGGCGCTGGGCGCGTGCATCGTTTTTCTGCGCTTGAATGGCATCGAGCCGAAGGCCGACGGGCCGGAGTGGGAGGAACTGACGCTGGCAGTGGCGTCGAGTGTGATTGATCGCGATGAAGCCACGCAGCGGCTGCGGAAACTTCTGCCAAAGCAAAAATGAGCAACCCACCGCTCGCGTTCCAATAACTCCGAAACCTCTGCAAACTCCTATGCGATGACGGCCTGTCCTGCGGCGGTTGCATGGAGCAGGTAACCGTTTGTACTTTGGTGTTCCTGGGTAACAGAGTGCCGGACCTGTTCGCCAAGGCCGCAACAAACGATTCCGGAGTATCACGATGCTCTGCGGTAGCTTCCGTTCCCCTCCCATTAGCACCCGGTTTCAACCGGGTGTTGCCGGGCGGAAGACCGAAAAACCGTTTTAACGGTTTCGCCCCCGACGTGGGAAAAACCGCTGAAGCGGTTGCGGGTCGTTCGTTCGCCTACACCCGGTTGAAACCGGGTGCTAATGAGAGGGCTGCACTGGCGCACGCGCCCCAGTTATTCTCCCGCCGTCAAAGGTCCGCCGTTCCGCCTGTTCAGGTGTTTCCCTTGAGCTTTGAGCTTTGGGCTTGGAGCTTTTTTTTATTCCACCTGCCAGCCGGCGGCGCGGAGGCGCTGGAGTTTGTAGAGGAGGGCGCGGCGGGAGATGCCGAGGGTCTTGGCGGTTTCGGTGCGATTGAAATTGTGTTTGCGGAGGGCGAGCAAGATGGCGTGGCGTTCCATTTCATCGAGGTTCCCGGAGTCGGGGGCGGGCGGGGCGGCGGGCGCGGGGGCGCTGGAGGAGGAGCTGGCGCGGACGCGGGTGGGGAGGTGGTCGGGGAGGATGAGTTCGCCGCGGGAGAGGAGGGCGGCGCGTTCCATGGCGTTGCGGAGTTCGCGGACGTTGCCGGGCCAGGGGTAGCGTTCGAGGCATTCGGCGACGGCGGCAGAGAGGCGGGGCTTGGTCTTGGTGAATTCGGTGAGGAAACGGGTGGCGAGCGGGAGGATGTCTTCGGGGCGCTCGCGCAGGGAGGGCAGGTGAATCTCGAAAACGGTGAGGCGGTAGAAGAGGTCTTCGCGGAAGCGTCCGGATTTGACCTCGTCGTCGAGGTTGCGGTTGGTGGCGGCGAGGAGGCGCGCGGCGGTGTGGTGTTCGCGGTTGGAGCCGACGCGTTGGAAGCGTCCGTCCTGCGTGACGCGGAGGAGCTTGGCCTGGAGCTGGGGGGACATCTCGGCGATTTCGTCGAGGAAGAGCGTGCCGGCGCTGGCTTCTTCGAAACGCCCGATGCGCTGGTGGACGGCACCGGTGAAGGCGCCTTTTTCGTGACCGAAGAGTTCGGATTCGAGGAGGTTTTCGGCGAGGGCGGCGCAGTTCACTTTCACCAGTGGCCCGGCGGCGCGGGTGCTCCAGGCGTGGATGACGTCGGCGAGGATTTCTTTGCCGACACCGCTTTCGCCGGTGATGAGGACGCGGCTTTCAGACGAGGCAATGAGCGCGGCGTCGCGGAAGACGGCGCGCATGAGGGGGCTGGCGGCGATGATCGTGGGCGGGAGCGGGCGTTCGGCGGGCGTGGCGGCGGGCGCGGTCTGGGCAAGGCCGGTGGCGTGGCGGACGCAGGCGAGGAGTTCGTCGAGGTCGATGGGTTTGGAGAGGTAATTGACCGCGCCGTCGCGCATGGCTTCGACGGCGTCGCGGATGTCGGCGTAGGCGGTGACGAGGAGGACGGGAAGCGTGGCAAATTCCTGGCGGGCGCGGCGAAGGGTCTCGAGACCGGACATGCCGGGCATGCGCACGTCGGAGATCATCATGCTGACGGGTTGCGCGCGGAGGGCGGCGAGGGCGGCTTCGCCGGAGGAGACGGGAAGCGTGGTGAAGCCTTGGCTGCGGAGGAAGGAGTCGAGGAGGCTGGTCTGGCCGGGGTCGTCATCGATGAGGAGGATGGGGGGCATTGGGGGCGGGGGGAGTGATGCGTGATGCGTGATCCGTGATGCGTGATCCGTGAGCAGTAATTAGTAATTAGTGATTAGTAATTAGTCGGGGAGGGGGACTTGGGATTGGGACTGGCGAATGACAAATTGTGAATGGGGAATGGGAAATGGGGATGGGTGAGTTGGTCAAGTTGCGTGCCGTGTGCGAAAGCGGCCGGTGGTGATGTCTTGGTGGGCTTTGTCGAGGTCGGCTTTGACTGCGCCGCTCAGCGCCAACTTTTCTTCGCAGAACTCTTCCAGCCAGTCGCGTAACTCGAACAACTCGTTGGGGGCGAGCTTGGTGATGGCTGCCTGAATTTCCGACAACGTGTGCATGAGGCGAAACTAGCGGGGTGATATGGGGAAACAAGACTGCGGGTGTGTGGCGGAAAGTCTGTGCGTTGCGGGGGATGGACGCGAAGGCTTGGAAGCGATGCGTTTGGAGTGCGGGGACTTGTCACCGCTTTGGCAATGCGACTTGTCGCCGTCGAACCGGAGGAGTCGTGCGGAAGGAAAGGGGCGTTCATGGCTCGCGCCAGCGGTGGCGCGCGCGTGTGTCTGGAGCCGCTCGGAAGTTCGACGGCGACAAGTCGCCTGGGCGAAAGC
>BJHT01000159.1 GCA_014193395.1 Verrucomicrobiota bacterium | reverse complement strand
GATACCCGACGGCCAGCGCCGCGCGTCCGCGCCGGAGTGCGCCCGTCCCCGGGCGCAGCGAGGTTGGGGCGCAAGGTGATGCCGGCCGATCCGGCGCCTCCGTGGATGCGGACGTTGCTGCGGCCGAGGACGGCCGCACTCCGAGACTGGATAGCGAATCTACATCTCGCCGGCACCCCAACGCGGGAGCCAGATCAGCGCGGGAAAGGCCGCCCCGCGGTCAAGCCCTGTACCAGCCCGAACCCGCCTGCGTTCCGCTTGAGAACAACCACAACCGTGGATCACGATAATTGCTCACCACCGCCCGTCACTCGCCGCGCCGAAGCCGTTGGAAAACTCCAAACCACGCACCCAACCGGAGCGGAGGGCCGCGTAGAGCACACTCGTGTCGAGGACGGCGCGGAGGTGAGGCGTGGCTGAGCGTTAAGGTTCCGGGATGTCGAGCGCGCGACAAATCTTGCGGGCCAGCAGGTCGGGTATCTCGGAATGGCGGGGCACCGGTTCGCGCCGCCCAGTTTGGGGATTCCAGTAAATCGAGTGCGACCCGCCCTCGCGCTTGAGAGGCCGTCCGTGCTTTTCCAGGTGGCGGATGAGTTCCCGGCGCTTCACGCGAGGTCCAGCACTTGGGTGTCCTTGGGCATCATGCGGGTGGCGTCCTCTCGGCGGTCCTCCAAGAGCAACTCAATTGCGTCCCGCAGACTTTGCACGCACTCCTCGACAGTCTCACCTTGGCCGTTCGCCTCGGGAAATTCCGGGCAGAAGGCCACGAACCACTTACCTTCACGGTGAATCTGTGCGGTGATTTTGAGTTTCATGGGAAACAACTAACCATTTCCGACAGTGAACACAACAGCGGCGAGGATTAGGTCAACGCTGGCGCGATTGCCGGAAACAAACTGGCCGGCCAGCGCCTCGGCCAGCTTCTCGCGCACGCCCGGCGGCGTCTCCTCGTCTTGCCACAACAATGCTTCCAACTCATCTCGCTCAGAGGTGGAGAGGTGGTCAATTGCAGATTTGATTTCGGCCACAGTGGTCATGGCCTCAAACTAGTCACCCGCTGAGTTGGGAATCAACTATTCGGCTCCAAAGTAGCCTGCCACCCCGTCGGCCACCTTCGCCCCGAGCCCGGCAATTGTGTTGCCTTGCGTGGTGATGCCCCCGCCGCCCGGCGCGTCCCAACGCGCTACGTAGCCGCCGGTTTCGTGGCAGGCCGCAATGCTGAAGGTGATTTCGTGCATAAAGTGATGGTGTCTAACTGCGGCTTAAACCCGCTCGCCGTGTTTCTTCAAGCTGGCAAGATAACCACCGATGGCATCTTGAATGTTGGTCAGCGCCTCCTGCCGCGTCGCACCTTGCGAGATGCAGCCCGGCAGCGTGGGACACTCGGCGACGAAGACGCCGTCTTCATCGGGTTGAACAATAACCCGGAATTTCATAGCCGTTCTATGGCTTGTCTGAAGTCCAAACTCAATCTTTGTCGATTGGCAGGTGGAGACACCTTACTTGACTGGCAAGTAGTGGAGGGGTTGTGGATTTCGAGGCGGTTCACCTGTCTATCGAGTGAGATATTTTTGGGTCAACTGAGCAACTGCGCCGGCAGCTGTCAGTGCATTGAGCACCAGTCCAAGACCACCAAAAAATCGCAAAGGTCCAGTTACCAGACTGTGATACCCGCAATAAGCGCCGACGACTCCAAATAACCCCGCTGCTCCCAGCAGCCAAGAGCTGCGGCGCAATGCCAGCGGTGCTATCAAAAGAACGAGGAGCCAAATCACCCAAGCTTTGTAGGCATCCGGCCAGGGTCTCATAGGAATTCCATCCGGCATTTCGCCCTTATTGTTTCCAATACGGACACCGCACCCACCGCCCCGGCTCGACCTCGATAAGCTCCGGCGCTTTCTGCGCGCAGTCACCCTGCGCCTTCGGGCAGCGCGGATGGAAGCGGCAGCCGCTGGGGAAGTGACCGAGGTTGGGCACGTTGCCGGGGATGGCTTCCAGGCGCTGCTGCTCGCGGCCGAGCTTGGGCACGCTGTTCATCAGGGCTTGCGTGTAGGGATGAAGGGGGCGGCGGAGCAGTTCGAGCGCGGGCGCGAGTTCGACAATCTGGCCGGCGTACATCACGGCCACGCGGTCGGCGATGTCGCCGACGATGCCGAGGTTGTGGGTGATGAGCAGGATGCTCATGCCGAGGCGCGCCTTCAGTTCCTTCAACAGCTCGAGTATCTGCGCCTGGATGGTCACATCGAGGGCGGTGGTCGGTTCGTCGGCGATGAGCAGTTTCGGCTCGGAGGCGAGCGCCATCGCGATCATCACGCGTTGTTGCATGCCGCCGGACATTTGGTGCGGGTAGTCTTTGATGCGCGATTCCGGCGCAGGAATGCCCACGAGCTTGAGCAGGCGAATCACTTCGTCGTCCGTCGCCACCTGGGGGCGATGCAGCTTGAGGGATTCCTTGATCTGGTTGCCGATGCGGAAGACGGGGTTCAGTGACGCGCTCGGTTCCTGAAAAATGTAGCTCACCACGCCGCCGCGAATCGCGCGCAGTTCCTTCTTATCCATCTGCAACACGTCGCGGCCATTGAGTAGAATCTGCCCGCCGGGATAGCGTGCCGGGGGCATGGGCACGAGGCGCGCGATCGAGAGCGCCGTGACGCTCTTGCCGCAACCGCTCTCGCCAACGAGACAGACCGTCTCGCCCGCGCTGATGGTAATGGAAACGTCATCGACGGCCCGGAGCGCATCCTTGCCGGCGCCGAACTCGAGTTTGAGGTTTTTAATTTCGAGAAGAGGCATGGGAATTACGAATTGTGAATTTCGAATGACGAATGGAAATGCGGCGAAAGCGAGGGCCACGCCTCGCACGATACCATTTGGAGTTTGTATCTCATGGGTTGAGCGGGGAGCTGCCAGGCTGATTCAGCTCGCTCAGGCTCGGCAGGAAGTGCGGTTTCCAAGGCTGAAACTCACCGGCCAGATCTTCCTTCCGGGCCGCGCATAGTTCGGCCAGCACTTCGGGACTTCGCGCCGTCAGCCAGTCCTTCAGTTCGTCCAGCGTTTCGATGGATGACAGAACGGCACAGGGGATTTCAACAACATCGGATTTCATCGGGTGAGATTATTGGCTCATTTCCACGGTGCCAACCCTTCGGCGGTCGGACCATTCGCCATTCGGCATTCGCAATTCGTAATTCACTGGTTTTTCGTGTCCGCCGCATCGCGCAGCCCGTCGCCGAGGAAGTTGAAGGCCAGCACTGTGACAAAGATGGCCACGCCCGGCGCGAGCAGCCACGGATAGCGCTGGAGATACTCGGTGTTTTGCGCGGCGTTGAGCATGATGCCCCAGCTCGCGTCGGGTTCCTGAATGCCCACGCCGAGGAAGCTCAGAACCACTTCGCCGAGAATGTAGTACGGCACGCTCAAGGTCGCCGCGATGATGACATACGAAAACGTGCTCGGGAGGATGTGCTTGAGGATGATCGTCAGTTCGCGCTGTCCCAGCGCCCGCGCCGCCAGCACGAACTGCCGCTCGCGCAGGGACAGTGTCATTCCCCGGATTACCCGCGCCATGCTCGCCCAGCCGATCAGACTCAGGATCACCACGATGAGCGCGTAGACCTGCGTCGAGCTGAGTTTCGGCGGGAACGTCGAGCGCAGGGAGATGATGAGATACAGCCCCGGCACGGACATGATTAGTTCACACAGGCGCATGATGACATTGTCCAGCGTGCCGCCGTGATAACCCGAGATGCCGCCGATGAACATCCCGAGACTGAACGATAGGAGAATCCCCAAGACACCGATCGACAGGGAAATCTGCGAGCCGTAGAGCACACGCGACAACACATCGCGCCCAAACTGATCCGTGCCGAACAGATAGATCGGATACGCGTCGTCACCCGTGCCGAAGAGATGCAACGTGGCGGTGGTGAGGCCGAAGAAGCTGTATTTCTCCCCGCGCACGAAGAGCTGGAGCGGCTTGGTATCGCCCGGCACACGCTGATAGACAAACTGCCCCTTCACCTGCTCGTAGCGCGGCACGACCAGCCGCGCGCCCTCGAGTTGCGGCCAGATGGGCGGATGGAAAAACCGCTCGCGATCTTGTCGCTCGTAGTGAAAGGGCGCGACGAAACCGGCGAAGAGCGCGAGGAGATACAGACCGATGAGGATGACCCCGCCCGCCATCGCCGTCCGGTAGGTGCGGAGGCGTCGCCAGAATATCTGCCCGGGCGAGACGGGCGCAGTGTTGGCGGCGGCAGACATGTTCAATCGCCCGGCGGAATCGGCACGGACAGGTTTTTGCAAATCGAACGCGCGAGATGCTTTTTGATTTCGTTGTGGCGGGGGATGGCTTCGCGGCGACCGGTCTTAGGATTGGCCCAAATCGAATGACTGCCGCCCTCGCGCACCGGGGCACAGCCTTGTTCCAGCAGGTGGCTGGGCAGCGCCCGGCGTTTCATGCCACGAGCAGCTCGGCGGTCTCGGCCTGTGGGTCAAGACGGAGAGCTTCTTCGCGCCCGAGATCCAGCAGGAGGCGCACGGCTGCGGCGAGGTTGGCCAGGCATTCGTCGCGCGTTTCGCCTTGGCCGTTCGCGCTGGGCACTTCGAGGCAAGTCGCCCAGAAACCGCCTTCCTCCGGCTCGCCACGGTGAATGATCGCAGTGAGTTGTGTCATGTTGGATTGCTTACTTCGTTCGAGACGGTTTGCCAAAATGCTTTTGCCTCTCTTTTCATTTCAACCGGATGCGCGGATCGCTCCACGCGAGCAGCAGGTCCGCGATGAAATTGCCTGCCACCAGCAGCCCGGTGGCCATCACCACGGTCGCGACCACGAGCTGGTAGTCCTTGGCGAACAGCGCCTCGAGCGTGAGCCGGCCCAGCCCCGGCCAGGCCATGATGTTCTCGACGATGAACGCGCCGCTGAGCAGGCCCGCGAGCGAATAGCCGAAGATGGTCAGCAGCGGATTGATCGCGTTGCGCAGCGCGTGCTGGTAGATCACGCGGCCTTCGCCGAGGCCCTTGGCGCGCGCGGTGGTGACATATTCCGAGCGCAGGGTGTCGAGCAGGTTCGAGCGCATCTGGCGCATGATTCCCGCCAGCGAACTGGCGGCGAGCACGATGGTGGGCAGCACGAGGTGATGCGCGCGATTCCAGAATTTTTCCGACGGCGTCATCAGGTCATAGAGCGCGCTCTGCACGCCGCCGACCGGGAACCAGCCGGTCGAGGCCGCGAAGAGCAGCGCCAGCAGCGCCAGCAACACCTCGGGCACGGACAGACCGATAAACGCGATAAGCGAACAGGCGCGGTCCACCCACGAATCTTTTTTCACGGCGGCCCAGATGCCGAGCGGCACGGCCACCAGCCAGACCAGCACGGTGGCGGCGAAGGACAGCACGAAGGTGTTCCACAGCCGCGAGAGGATTAGTTCGGTGGCCGAAACTTTGTAGGCGATCGAGTAGCCGAAATCGCCGCGCACCGCGCCCTTGAGCCAGTAGAGATATTGCACGTACCACGGCTTATCGAGGTGCATCTTGGCGCGCAGTTCGGCGAGTTTTTCGGGGGAAATCTGGGGGTTCTGCGAGAGCGTCGTGTAGTAGTCACCCGGCGTGAGGGACATCAGCAAAAACGTGAGCAGCGACACCCCGATGAGGAGCGGGATCAGATGCACCAGCCGTTTGAGCAGGTATTGCCACATGGTTCGTGGCGCGGAGCGTGGCCGATGGGGGCGAGCGTTGGCGAGGGAAAAGGCGGGGGAGGGGAGTGATTAGTAATCAGGGGGCGGGGCGCGTGCGGAGCGCTGGTTTCCAGACCGGCGCGACTGGCACTCGGAAGCAACGCGCCGGAGCGGAGATCGGCGCTCCGGGAGACGCGGCGGTAGTGGCGGCGATGTGCGGAGGTGCCAGCGGTTCCGCAACAGCGCAGGCGACGGTGGCAGGATTTTTCGGGGCGAGATAGGCTCGCACCGCCATGAACCCAGAAGAAAATGCCAGCGGCTCGACGCTGACGGACGGAACAGCGGTCCGAAGCACGCAAAACTGGCGGCCGAAAACTCTCGCCAAAGTCGCGCAACTCGCTGCTGCCGGGGACTCCTTCGACCGCTGGCTGGCAAATTTTCGGCATGATTTCTATTCCGCGCCCACGGCGGCGGCCTTGACGCCCACGCCCGGATTGTTGGCTCCGAAACTGTGCGAACTGGGCCGCGTACAAGATGCGTATCTTGCGGCCACCGCCGAGCATCTGGCCTGCGCCCACGGCCTCCCCATCCCGGCCTGGGTAGGATCGGAGGATCGCAAACTGCATCGCCCGTGGTTCGCCTCGCCATTGGCCGCCCTGCGCGCGGTGCTGATTTTGGAAAGCCCCGCCGCCTTCCGCTCACGCAATCTCCTCATCAGCGAGAACGCCCTGACGCGCGCGTGAAACAACTCGTCACCGACAACACCGCTGGGATTGGCGCGCCACTCCAGCCTCCCGAACCCGCAAACGCTCCCTCCGAGCCTTCTCATCCACCTGCCTTCACCAGCCGCCCCCGGCATCCGGCCTAAATCCGCTTCTCATCCGCGTCGATGAAATCAGCGAACGTCTGGATGTCGGCTCGCTGCCCCAGTCCCGCCTGTTCCTTGCGCCATTGCAGCCGCGCTTTCACTTCCTCGCCCTCGCGTCCGTAATTGAGCACAGCCGCGTTGAACGCCGCCTTCTCGGCCTCCGTTTTCTTTACCTGCTGCGCCACCCAGTCGCACACCTGGCCGTCCGTGATGCTGTTCGCCACGACCGCGATGAACTGCTCCGGTGCCAAACCCGCCGCGGCCAGCCATTTCGCATCGAAGCCTTTGTGCGCGAAATTTTCCTGATAATCCGGGTGGAGTCTCCCGGCCAGATGCAGCCGTACTTTGTCCAAAAACCGCGGCAGATACGCCCAGCCGGCCATCACCTCCCGCGGACTTCTCGGATAAATAATTTCGCTCATGCGCGCCATCCTCCTGACCGCTCTCGGACGCGTCAACTCCGCGCCGTTTCCGTCGCCGCCGCGGTCGTCGTCTCCGCCACCGCCGCGGTCGGCACCGAGGCCCCCAGTTTCGCCCACGCCAATCCCGCCGCCACCAGCGAAACCGCCGCGCAGAGCAGATACGGAATCTTCGGGTTCACCGTGAACAGCGTGGCCGCGAAGATCGGTCCCGCAATGCGCGCGAGACTCCCGAAACTCTGCGCGACGCCGATGGTTCCGCCCTGTTCGTGAGCGGGTGTGAGGATCGAGATCATGCCGAAAATCGGTGCGCGGGTGAGGCTCGAGCCGATGGCCAGCAGCGCCAGCACCAGCAGCAGACCCGTCCAGCCCGCTACGAACGGCAGCGGCGCGAGGCTCGCTGCCGTGAGCACCAGGCTGACGGTGATCAGGCGCGGCTCCCCGAGCTTCTTCACCGCGCGTCCGATCGCGCCGCCCTGCACGAACGCCCCGATGACGCCGCAGTAGGCGAACAGATAGCCGATGGTTTTGGCATCTTCGGCCTTGGTGGAATCGAGGTGAAAATTCCGCGCCACCAGCAGCCCGAGCGTCGTCTCGAAACAGGTGAATGCGAACGTCGCGAGGAAGAAGAGCACGATCAGCAGTCCAATCCTCGGCTGGCCCAGCGTGTGGAGCCATTGCTGCCATCGGGGCCGCGGAGCGACCGGGGCCGCGCCCGGATTCCAGCTTTCGCCCAGAATGAACAGCGCCAGCACAAAATCAAAAATACAGAGACCCGCAGCCATCCAACCCGGCCCTTGAATCCCAAACCAGCGCAACGCCAGCGCGCCCAGCGCCGGACCAAAAATGAAACCCAGGCCAAACGCCATGCCGATCAAGCCCATGCTCTGCGAGCGTTTTTCCGGCGGCGTGATGTCCGCGATGTACGCCTGCGCCACCGAGATGTTCGCCCCGCCGATGCCCGCGAGGACGCGGGAAATCAGCAGGACCGTGAGCCCGGCGGTCCCCGCCAGCGTCGAGCCGTAGGCGAACAACCCATACGACAGCGCGGAACCGGCGATGCTCACCAGCAGCACCGGCCGTCGCCCGATGCGGTCGGAGAGCCGGCCCCACACCGGCGCGAACAGAAACTGCATCGCCGAATACGCGGCCATGATCGCACCGATCGCAAACCCGCTCGCTCCGAGGTTCTTGCTGTAGATCGGCAGCAGCGGCAGCACGATGCCGAAGCCGACCAGATCGATGAAGACGGTCAGGAAAATGACGAGTTTTGAGGGCTTTCTAGTTTTCAAGTGGCGGGACGCTACGGGAGGCCGGGAGAAGCGTTAAGGACAAAATCGAATTGGGGATTCGGGAGGCGTAATCCGTGAATTCGATTGGTGGCGGTGAAAGGCGACGGGGCGCTGGGTGGGTGGGGAAGGGTGAGCGCGGCAGGAGTCCGGGTGCCCGCCTGCCCCCGGCGCGCGACCGATCTCTCGTCGCAGCAGATTCACGCCCCCGAAGCGTTGAGAGATTTTCGGGCACCTTCCCACATTCACGAGGGCTGCGGTGACCCGCCCGCGTTCCAGCGCATTTTAGAACAACCACGCCACGCCCACCATCGGACCGTGGGCATTGATGCCGAGATTGTGCGGCGCAGTGTTGGCATTCGAGATGTGCTGAAACCGATACTCTGCGTGCAGCGCCAGTTGCGGCCGCACGAAGTAGCGTGCTCCAAGGGCCGCATCAATATTGAAGCCAAACAGCGAGCCGAAGACGTTCTTGTCCTTGTCCGCCATGCCGATGCCCAGCCCCAGTTGGGCATACGGGGTCACGCGCCAATCCTGCGGCACGAAGTTGTATCGCCCCCACAAGGTCAGGCCGGTGACATAACTCCCGCGTCCCTGGTAGATGCTCCCGCCGAAAACTTCCCCGACGGCTTCAAAATTTCCCCGCAGCAGCCCCGGCCCGCGGACTTCCGTGAGCATGTAACCGGCCTGCCCGACCGCCATCGCGTAGTTCACCTCTGGGCGGCCGCCGACCGCACCCAGCGGCGAAAACATCACCGCCCCGCCGGCCATCCCCTCCCAGTTGCCCCTGGCAAAAAAAGACCGGGCCTTGACCGGCGGCGGAGCGAGCAGCGCGACTTCTTCGGCATGGGCCGCAATTGTAAGACCGGTCAACAACAACAGGGCTTGGATCCTTATGCACATAGAGTTCGTCTGGCTAGATGCCAACTCGGCCCGGAAAACTCAAGCCCGAGCTCGGGAGGGCGGGCGGGGACAAGTAATTAGTATTTAGTGATTAGTAATTAGTAACCCGCGCCCAAGCGGCAAATGTTCGGCAGGAAAATCACGGGGCGTGGGTTTTTAATTCCTGCGATCCGCGCCCCGCCTCACGCATCACTCCTCGCGAATCACGACGTACTAATCACTAATCACTAATCACTTCTTCTCCGCCTCCTCGCCTGACTGGTCGGAATTCGGATTCGAGCCGCTCTTGAAGCGCCAGCAACGAGGGCCAATTTTCAAAATTGCCCGGCGCCCTCAATCCGGGATCGGATCGTTTTTCCCGACAGCCTTGCCTTCCCAGTTCACGTCGCCGGTGGCGGCGTCGTAGAGGAGGATGCGGTGCTGGCTGTTGGGGACCGGTTTTTTGTTAATCGTCGGGAGCCACTTGGCGAGGTCGCGTTTGGTGGCGGCGTGTTGCGGGTTGGCGGCGAGGTTGTGCCATTCGTTGGGGTCGGCGGCGAGGTCGTAGAGTTCTTCGCTCGCGTCGGCGTAGCGGATGTAGCGCCAGCGTTCGGTGCGGATGCCGTGGTTGTCGTGGTTGTGCGTGGTGATGGCGGGGAAGTCGCGCGGGGCGCGGGCATCCTTGAGCTGCGGGACGAGGCTGTGGCCCTCGAGATCAGGGCGCGCGGGGAAGCCCGCGAGTTCGAGGAGCGTGGGGAAAATATCGAGCAGTTCGGCGGGGCGGGCGCACTTGGCGTCTTTCGCGATGCCGGGGCCGGCGAAGAGGAGGGGGACCCGCGTCGAGCGGTCCCAGAGCGTGTTTTTGCCGGTGATGAGTTTTTCGCCGAGGTGCCAGCCGTGGTCGCTCCAGAGGACGACGATGGTGTTGTCGGCGCGGCCGGTGGCATCGAGGGCGTCGAGGACGCGGCCGACCTGGGCATCCATGAAGCTGATGGTGGCGAGGTAGGCGCGGACGAGGGGCCGCCACTCATTGCGTTCGCGCAGCGTGTGCAGGCGCGGTTCGGGCAGACGCCAGTGGAGATACCAGGAGAAGCGCGGGGTGTCGTCGCGGTCGGTGTCGAGGACGGGCGGCATTTGCAGCGTGGCGTCGGGGTAGAGGTCGAACCATTTCTGCGGCGCGTAACAGGGGACGTGCGGCATGCGGAAACCCGCGCCGATGAAGAAGGGTTTGTCTTTGGGAGCAGCGGCGAGGGCGTCGCGGGCGGCGGTGGCGATTTTGTAATCGCCGTGGTCTTCGTCGCGCTCGGGGAAGACGCCCCAGTCCATCGCGGGATGGCGCGGCTCGGGAAGTTTGGCGAAGGGCTTTTCGGGTTTGCCGGGGCCGGGCGCGGAGCCCCAGGTGTTGAATTCCGCGGCGCGGTCTTTGGGTTTGATGGAGCCGTCGTGATAGATTTTTCCGCAGGTGTAGGTGTGGTAGCCGGCGGTGGTGAAGGTCTGCGGGAGGGTGATGTGATTCTTCAATTCGGCGACGTCGCGGATGCCGGGGGCGAGGCCGTAGATGCCGGTGGTCGAGGGGCGCAGGCCGGTGAGGAGGCTGGAGCGCGAGGGGTTGCAGAGCGGGGCCTGGCAGTGGGCGTTGGTGAAGAGCGTGCCGCGTCTGGCGAGGCGGTCGATGTTCGGGGTCTTGACTTGCGGATGGCCGCCGAGGCAGCCGATCCAGTCGTTTTGGTCGTCGATGGCGAGGAAGAGGATGTTGGGGCGCGGGGCGGCGGGGAGGGAAGTGACGGTGTGAGAGAGCAGGAGGGTGAGGGAGAGAAGAGTGAGAAACGAGGCGGCGACAGAGTTTTTGAGTGCGATTGAAAATCCCGGGCGCGCTTTGGAGTGCGGCGAGTTCTCGCCGCTTTTCGCAGGCGACTTGTCGCCGTCGAAGTTTGTTGGCGTGGATCTGGAATGGGGCGATCCATGCTCGCGCCAGCGTTGGCGTGAGGAAAATGCGAGGCCGTGTCGGCGTTCGACGGCGACAAGTCGCCTGCGCGAAAGCGGTGACAAGTCACCGCACTCCAAATTGCGCCCGGAGCTCCGAGCATTGCTCGGCATGAGGCTTTTTGCGTGGGTTCGGGCCGAGCAATGCTCGGCGCTCCGGGGGAGGGATTTCATCGCGGGGAATGGTGGCGGGTTACTTCGCGGGAGTGGTGTTCGCAGCGGCGGGCAGGGCGACGGGGCCCTTGCTCATGAGATAGGCGATGAGGTCGCGGACTTGGGTTTCGGTGAGGGCTTCGAGGAGGCCTTCGGGCATGAGGGAGAGTTTTGATTCTTCGATGCTCTTCACGTCGGCGCGCTCGAGGGTGAGTTTTTCGGTCATGGTTTGCAGCGTCAGGGTGCGGTCTGTGCGCGCGCCGAGGACGGCGTTGAGCGTGCGGCCGTCCTTCAGGGTGACGACGGACATGAGGTAGTCGGCAGGGACGAGGGCGCTGGGATCGGCAATGTTTTCGAGGAGATAATCGAGGTTGTCGCGGCCCGCACCGGTGAGGTCGGGGCCGATCGCGCCGCCGTCGCCGTAGAGGCGATGGCACGCGGCGCAGGCGACGTTGAAGACGGCGCGGCCCTGGCTGGCGTTGCCGCTGGCGATGACGGCGGGGGTAAGGCGCGTTTTCCATTTCGCGACGAGCTGCTGTTTGTCGGCGGCGGAATCGCGCAAGACACCCCAGACTTCGGTGAGTTTCGCGGTGAGCGCCGGGTCGTTGAAGCTGCGAATCTGGCGGGCGTGAAAGGCGGAAATATCGGCGCGCGGAATCTGTTTGGCGTCGGGACCAACGTGGGCGAGCAGGGCTTTCGCGAAGCTCGGGCGCGAGACGAGCGTGGCGATGACGTCGGGGCGGGTCGACGAATAGAGGCCGGAGTAGCGCCGGGCGAGGAGTTCGCCGATGGCGGGGTCGTCGGTGAGGCCGAGGCCGCGGGCGGCGATGCCGGCGAGTTCGCGGACGCCGAGGAGTTGCTCGCAGACTTTGCGGAGGTCGGGGGCGCGCTGATCCACGAGGGTTTGCAGCGCGGCGCGGCGGCCGGCGAGTTCGACGGAGCCGTCGAGCGCGAGGCGGCGGATGTCGTCGAGCGCGCGGCCGTCGCCGAAGAGGATGTTCAATTCGCGGAGGCGGTCAGTGAGCGTGGGGTTGGTGCTGGTGGCGAATTGTTGGGCGATGGCGTCCCAGTTCGCGGGCTTGGGGGCCTTGCGGCGACCGCGCAGACCTTCGGCGGTGCCGGTGAGAATTTCCGCGGTGGATTCGGGGGAGTCGTTCTTCAGCGTCGCGGCGAGCAGCGAGTCGAGGTGCGGGCCGAAGGTTTCGATTTGCTCGGCGAAACGGCGGGCGGTGTTACGCTGGATCAGCGGGATTTTGGAATCCGTGGCGAGCGTGGCGAGCGCGGCGGGATTGGCTTCGGCGAGGCTTTTGATGCCGTTCCACAGCACCAAAGGAAGGTTGTGATCCTGGGCGTCCTCGGCGCGGGCCAGCAGCGCTTTGGCGATGGCGGGCCGGTCGGCGAGCGGGAGCCGGGGTAACGCGGAGGCGAAGGCGAGCCGGACGAGCGCTGAGCGTTCGAGCCGGGCCACGGCGGCGAAACCCAGCGGGGCGCGGGATTTTGGGCCATCGATCGCTGGATTGTTCAACGGCAGAGAGTCGGTCAGGGCGCGGATGGCGGCGACGCGGATCGGTTCGTCTCGGTCGCTCAAGCGGGCGCGGAGCCAGGCGTCGTCCGCCTCGCCGATGCTGTGGAGGGTCCACAAACTGCGGACGCGATGCGTGGAATTTGTGCTCGCGGCGAACTGTCGTTTCAGCGCCGCTGCAAGGAGCGTCCCGGGGCGGCCGGCGGCGGCGCGTTGCTGGAGCTGCTGGCGGGCCTGCCGCGCGAACCATTCGTTCTTGTGCGTGAGGAGCGCGACCAGACTGGCGTCGTCGAGTTTGGCCACATTATGCACCTCGGGCTTGGTGGGCTGGCCGTAGGTGATTTTGTAAATGCGGCCGCTGGTGCGGTGGATGCCGTCGTTGTCGTGGCATTCTCCGATGTCGGCCCAGTCGATGAGGAAGACGCCGCCGTCGGGGCCGTAGGTGAGGTCGAGGCCGCGGAACCACGGGTCGGTGGTGGTGAGAAAATCGGCGGCGTGTTTGCCGACGTAGCCGGAGCCGGCGCGTTCGAGGAGGTCCGTGTTCACGCGATGGCCGTGGAGGTTCACCGTGAAAACCGCGCCGCGATATTCATCGGGCCAGTTGTCGCCTTGATAGATCATCAGGCCGCTGTGGGCGTGGCCGCCGCCGGCGAGCGAGGTGGTGTCGGTGACGCCCTTGGCGCGGATGTCGCTCCATTTTTCGCGGGTGTCCCAGTGGAAATGGTCAGCGTGCTGTTCGAGGAAACCGTAGGCGTGCGGGTCGAGCGCTTCGCCGAACATGCGGCGGTAATGCGCGCCGGGGATGACGTGCCAGAGGTGGCCGATGACGGTGTTGATGAAGAAGGCTTCGCCGTGCTCGTTCCAGTCCATGCCCCACGGGTTGGTCGTGCCATGGGCAACCGGCTCGAAGATTTTGCGCACGGGATGATAGCGCCAGATGCCGCAATTCATTTTGATGCGTTCGGATTCAGGAGCGCCGGGTTTGCCGATGCTGGAGGTGCTGGTGATGCCGTGGCGCGCGTAGAGCCAGCCGTCGGGGCCCCACTTGAGGCCGTTGGCAATGTTGTGGCGGATGCGGTCGGTCTCGAAGCCGTCGAGGAGGACGATGGGCTCGCTGTCGGGAACGTCGTCGCCGTTGCGGTCGGGGATGAAGAGGAGGTTCGGCGGGCAGAGCGCGAAGACGCCGCCGAAGCCAAGTTCGATGCTGGTGAGAAGCTGCGCGCCATCCCAGAAGACCGTGCGTTTGTCGAAGCGGCCGTCGCTGTCGGTGTCCTCGAAGATGAGGATGCGGTCGCGCAGCGAGCGGTCGAAGCCGACCTTGGATTCGGCGTAGGTGTAGTTCTCGGCGATCCAGAGACGACCGCGGGAATCCCAGGCCATGGCGATGGGATTTTGCACGTCGGGTTCGGCGGCGAAGAGCGTGGCTTGGAAACCGGGCGGGAGCTTCAGCAATTTCAGCGCGTCGAGCGGGGGCGTGAGGGGCTGGGCGTTGGTGGCTTGGGTGTCGAAGATTTTGGGGAAGGGCAGGGGAGGGGCGGCGGAGGCGGTGACGGGTTGAAGGGTGAAGAGTGAAAGGGTGAGGAGGGCGAGCGCGTGGGCGCGGCGGGTGTGGTGGCGGCAGAGTTGCATCGGGGGTTTTTAGTGAGCGGCGGGCGTTCGTGCAAGCGGGGCGGCGGGGATTTGTCGGGGTGGGGGAGGCTCGTCCCCACTGCGTTGCGGGGACAAGCTGTCCCCGCCCCTGGGAGACGGGCACGCGCGCCGCGATTCCCGGAGGCGGCGGTTGACATGCGGACGGGCATCGGGACAAATCCGCGCGGCTTGCCTGATGAATCTGCCCAATAAATTGACCCTGTCGCGGTTTGCGCTCACCGCGCTGTTCCTGCTGGCGGTGTTCTGGCGGTCGCCGATCAATGACACGGCGGCGCTGGTGTTGTTCATCGTGGCGAGCGTGACGGATTATTTTGACGGAAAGATCGCTCGGGAAAGGAAGCTGGTCACCAACTTCGGCACGCTCACGGACCTGCTGGCGGTCAAGATCCTCACCTGCGCGGCGTTCATCGCG
>BJHT01000158.1 GCA_014193395.1 Verrucomicrobiota bacterium | reverse complement strand
AGGTAGAGGCCCATCGACTGGCTGACGGTGAGGTCGCGCAGCAGGGTGCGGAAATTGCCGAACGCATTCCGGCTCAAAATTTCCAGCCACGGGATCATCACGTTGGCGTAGGTGTTTTTGTTGAACGAGATCACGAAGATCTGGCTCAGCGCGTAGATCATCCGCTGCCGGAGTTGGTCCGGCCCGGCGGCCAGGTTGTAGAGGAACGTCGAGGCCGTCTGCTGCGGGGAGGCCGTGTTGCCATCGGGCCACGGCGACGCGGGCAGCGTGAACTGTTTCGCCAGATACGCCGGGATGCCCAACTGCCGGACTTCCGCCAGCGATTGCGCCGTCGGGCCGGTGCTCGTCTGCTCGAGGAAGCGCCCGAATTTCACCGCCTGCGGATCAAGCAGCGTGACGGTCGCGGTCGCCACCGCAGCAGGATCGGCCGCAGCCACGGCCTGAATGGTGACGTTGCCAGCGGTGGGGACGGCGTTGGGCGCGGTGAAAATTCCCGCCGCCGAAATGGTGCCGACATCGGCGCTGCCGCCGACGAGGCCGTTGATTTTCCACGTCACCGCAAGGTTCGTCGTGCCGGTTACCGCGGCCTGAAACTGCTGAGTTCCGCCGAGCGCCACGGTCACCGCGACGGGCGCGACGCTGATCGCCACGCCGGATTTGGGCGCGATGGAGAACGGTGCCGAGACCGCCAGCGGGCCGGGGTTGGAAACGATGAGCGACGCGCCGGTCAGCTCCGCGATCGTGGCCGAGCCGCTCACGGTCATCTGGAGCATCGAGTTGACGACCGTGGTCAGCGCCCTGGCGTTGGCCGGGATTTGCCCCGAGGTATCGCCCGTGCCGCTGCCGGGCTTCACGGCGGTGGCGAGGTAAACGCGCGCACCGGTGATGAAATTATTGCCCGTCATCGTGAGAGTGAACGCGTCCGGCGGCACGGGATTCGGCGACACGGCGGCGGGCTTGGGAATCAGATTCCGCACGGTCATCAGACAAGTGCCACTGGCGGTCGGGGCCGCCACGCTCGTCGCCGTGACGGACACCGGCAGGCCCGTGGACAAGATCGCCGTCGGCGCGGTGTACAGCCCCGTCGCGCTGACCGTGCCGATGGTCGAGTTGCCGCCCGCGATGCCATTCACGGACCAGGTGACGGCGGTGTTGGCCACGCCGGTCACGGTGACCGCCAACTGCCGCGTGCCCGTGATCGGCACATTGTTGGTGGCCGGGGTCACGGTGACGACCGCGGTCGTCTGCGCCACCGCGCCGGGCACGCCCAGCCCCGACAGGCACAGGGAAAGTGAAATGAAAACCAACCGTAGAATTCGCGCTGTCATGATGTGATTCCTCCCGCTCGTGATGGCGATGCCGTAAGTCATGGGTGATGCAGTGCCGCTGTTTTACGGGATTAGGCGGGCGGGGGACAAGCGCAGTATCGTAACGTCAGCCGAACCCGGAGGCCGCCACCGAATCGGCCTGCTGGCTGATCTGCCGCACTGGTGGCGTGCGGCCAAGCTTCTCCCAACGGTAGTCCTCGCTCAATCCGCCCACAGCCCGTGATCGCTCTTCACGCGCTCCAGCAGGCGTGCATCCGCCGCCGGAAAATCGTAGCGCGCCAACTCGGCCAGGCTCACCCACGCCACCGCGGCGCAGCCGAGCGGGCGCGGTTCGGGTTCACCCGCGGCGAGACGGCAGCGGAAAAAACGGAGATGCACGCGCTTGCCAGGATAGTCGTGGGTGATGGATTCGATGAGCGCGCCGACCTCGACACAAACGCCGAGTTCCTCGTGGAGTTCGCGGCGGAGACATTGCTCGAAAGTCTCGGCGTGCTCGCGTTTGCCGCCGGGAAATTCCCACAGTCCGCCGAGATGATCCTGCGCACGACGACGGCTTATGAGGAGTTGGCCGTGGCGAAAAACCAAGACGGCTGCGACTTCGATTGGCTGCGGCGTGCCCGCGAGATTGTGCTGTTCCGACATGCGCGAGGAGCGAGGTCGGCGGCGAGAAGAATTACCGGCGGCCGATGCTCTTGTAGATGAAACCGAGCCGCTCCATCTCGCGGGGATCGAAGAGATTCCGGCCGTCGAACATGATTGGATGGGTCATGCCTTTGCGGGCGCGTTCGAGGTCGAGCTTCTTGAACTGCGGCCATTCCGTCGCAATGACGAGCGCGTCGCAGCCGGTGGCGACCTCGTTCATGTCCTCGACGTAGGTCACATCCTTCAGCACCGCCCGCGCCTTCTCCATGGCCTGCGGATCGTACACGCGCAGCACCGCGCCCTCGCGTTGGAGCCGCTGGCAGAGTTCGATCGCGGGCGACATGCGCACGTCGTCGGTGTTCTGCTTGAAGGCCAGACCGAGCACGCCGATTTGCTTGCCCTTCAGTACCCAGAGCGTGTCGGAAATCTTTTTCACGAACCGCTCCATCTGCTGCTCGTTGATGCGCTGCACGTCCTTGAGCAGCGCGAAATCGTAGCCCAGTTGCTGCGCGATCTGGATGAACGCGCTCAGGTCTTTCGGAAAACAACTGCCGCCGAAACCCAGCGACGCATCCAGGAACCGCCGGCCGATGCGCACGTCCATGCCCATGCCGTTGGCCACTTCCTGCACATCCGCGCCCGACGCCTCGCAGATGACGGACACCGCGTTGATGTAGGAAATCTTGAGCGCGAGGAAGGAATTGGAAGCGTGCTTGATCAACTCGGCTGAGTTGATGTCCGTGATCATGATTGGCGCTTGAAACGGCGCGTACAACTCGCGCATCGCCGCCACGGGCCGCTGCGACGTCACGCCCACCACGACGCGGTCGGGCTTCATCAAATCCTCGACGGCGAACCCTTCGCGCAGGAACTCGGGATTGCTCACCACGTCGAACTCCACGCCCGCGCGGCAGTAGCGGCGGATGGTCTCGGCGACCTTCTCGCCCGTCTTCACCGGCACCGTGCTCTTGTCCACGATGATCTTGTAGCTCGTCACCGCGCCGGCGATTTCCCGCGCGACCTTCTCGATGAAGCTCATGTCCACGCCGCCGTCGTCCAGCGGCGGGGTCGGCACGGCGATGAAAATCACGTCCGACTTGGCGACGCCCTCGACGGTGCTGGTGGTGAACGACAGCCGTCCGGCGGCGACATTCTTGCGTATCAACTCCTCGAGGCCCGGCTCGTAAATCGGGATGCCGCCGCTCTGGAGCAGTGCGACTTTCTTCGGATCATTGTCCACGCACGTGACGTGGTGCCCGACCTCCGCGAAGCAGGTGCCCGTGGTGAGGCCGACGTAGCCGGTGCCGATGATGGTGAGTTTCATGGGGGTTGCTGCCTCGGAACAAAAAGCGGCTTGGAAAAAGAAGCGGCCCGGCTGTGGAAGCGTTTTTCGCGCGCCGCGCCGGTCGGCTTAACCGTCCGTCGGGGCGCCGGATGGACTTAAGGTTTCTTCGGCGTTGGCACCGTCGGCGCGGGCGCGGGCGGCACCTGCACGCTCGGGACCGCCGGGGCGTTGGTCTTGACCGCTTGAATGACCGCGGCCGCATTGGTCCGGGCGGTGGTGAGGACCGGCACCGCCGCGTTGGAGACCGCCGCCACGACCCCGGATTGCGCCACCGCATTGGAGACCGCGGCCTCCGCTTTCGCCTTCGCCATGGCGTTGGAAATCATGTTCATCAACGCGGCATTGGTGCCCACCATTACCGGCGAGTTCGTGCCCGCGGCCGTGACCGGCGGCGGCGGAATGAGGTGCGGGAACTTCGCCAGCAACAGATCACGGCGCGAGAAGGCCTCGGAACTCCAGAGACTCCGCGACTCCATTTTCGCGAGTTGGTCATACATTTTCAGCGCCTCTTCCGGCTTGTTCTTCGCCTCTTGGATGACGCCGATGGCCAGCTTCGCCTGCGTGGCGACGGGGTCTTTCGGATACTTCTGCTCGACGGCCTGATAGGCGGTCAGCGCGGCATCAAGATTGTTTGCGGCGTCCTCACATGCAGCCACGCCATACGCGGCGATCGGCAGCAGCTTGCTGTCCGCGTACTGACTCGAGAACTTCTGAAACTTCTCCTTCGCTTCGGCAAATTTCCCCTGCTGAAACAGCGCGCCCGCGGCGAGCAGCAGCGCCCGCTGCCCGGCCGGCGCCGACGCGTGACGCTCCGCCACGGCCAGCAATCCCGCCGGCTCCGGCAGGCTGCGCACCGGGTTGCCCAGGGGCGCCTTGAACACCGCCGACATCGCCTCCTCCGCCGCGACCTCCTGCTGGCCTTTGAAATAGGTGACGGTGTAGATCACCACCCACCCCGCCACGATGGCGACCCCGCCCATGATGAGCCGACGTTTGTTCACTTCGATCCACGCCAGCAGATCGATCAGGAAATTGGACTCAGTTTTTTCGGGTTCCATATAGGGCCGCGCATCCTTGGTTTGGCCGTCGAAAACGCAAGCGCGAAATCCCGCAAATATTGCGGCAGGGGAATGGGGCAGGGGAGTTTGGCAGGGGAATTCGTGGCAAGGAAATGAGGGCAAGGGAATGGAGGCAAAGGAATGGAAAGCGAAAACCTGGTCGCATTTTCTGGTCTCTATTCCTTTGCCTCCATTCCCTTGCCATCAATCCGGGAACCCGGCCCCGGAGCACAGGCCAATCATCCTCCCGCGAAATCCCCTCATTTCCCCGCCGTCTGCCCCAGCAGATACGCGAGCAAATCCTGCAACTCAGCTGCGGACACGATTTCCGCGAGGTTTCCCGGCATGAGCGAGGTCTCGGATTCGCGCCGCTCTTTCACCTGATTCTTCGGGAATCGCATCTCTTTGCCGGTGCTGTCGGCGACCACCACCGTCTCGCCCTCCTCGCGGCGGAACAGGCCGCTGTTGACCTCGCCATCTTTCATGATGAACAGCGTCGAGCGAAACGCCTTGTCCACATTGCGGTTCGGATCGAGCACGTCCTCGACGATCCGCTCCAGCCCGCGCCCGCCGATACCGTCGAGCTGCGGCCCGATGAGCGCGCCCTGGCCGCCGAGCTGATGGCACACCGCGCAGTTCTTCACGAACACCGCCGCGCCCTTCTCAGCCCGCGCTTTCGCCGGATTGAACGCCACGCGCGTCGCGTCGATCAGCTTCTGCACCGCTGCGTCCGCCGGCGGCAGGTTCTTGGTCAACGCCGCCAAGCGCTCCTTCGCCTCGCGCGCGCCGCTCGCGCCGAGCCGGTCGGCCAGCGCCTTGTTTTGCAAGAGGCGCGCCGGCACGCGCCCCGCCTCGGTGGCCGCCAGCAACTGCTCGGTCCCCGCCGCCGTTGCCGCCAACGCGCTGGCGAATTTCGCCTGCAACCGCGACGGCGCATTCGTCAGCGCCGCCACCACCACCTGTAGCTGCCGCGACTCCGTGGATTCCCCGAGCTGTGCTGCCAGTTCCGCACGCAACAACTCCGGCTGCGCCGCGTCCCGCACGATCCCCTCGACCGCCGGCACCGCCGCGATGGCATTGAAGGAAATCCACGCCCGCCCCGCCGCCGCGCGCGTCGTGACATCCGTCGCCGTGTTGAAAAGTTTCGCCACCTCCCGGTGCAGCGCCCCGAGCTTGAGCGAACGCGCCAACTCGGCTCCGAGGGCCGGCCGCATCCCGGCCTGTTGCGGATCGACGAGCGCCAGTTGCGGCAGCGCCGGCTCGAACCGCCCGAACGCCAGCCACGCATACGACTTCCCCTCGTTCCCATCCACGGCCTCGACATACGCGGACTTCCCCGCGAACTCCGCCAGCTCCCAGGTAATCTTTTGCGCCGTGTCATTGCGCGGCGTCGCGGCCGTGCGCAACACCTGCTTCGTCGCGGCATCAATCAGCCGCACCGCATTGCGTCCCGCCGCGCGCTCGCCGGGCATCGCATCGTGACCGCACAAATAAAAACTCAGCGTCTTCGGCAATGGAAACGCCTGTGACCGCAACGCGCCCGTCAGCGTCTCGCCCAGGGGCAGGCTCGACATCAGTTGCACCTTCTTCCCGTCCGCGCACGCGCGCTCCTGAAACGCCCACGGATTGCGCGCGTCCTTCGCGCCCTCGACCGGGAAATTCGTCCACGGCGAAACCTCTGCCGTCCCCTCCAGCAAGCCGCGCGCGAGTTCGCCGCCCCACTGTTTTACCGTCTCACCCAACGCCTCGCCCCGCTGCGCCGCGCCTTCCTGCAACGCCTTGAACAATGCTGCCTGCGTGTCGAGATCGCCGCCGAACTTCCCCCGCGCCAGCGTCACCAGCGCGACCGACCCGTCCACTCCCGCGCCCGCGCCTGTGTAACGCGCGACGTGCTGCGCATACCGCACCAGCGTCTCGCGCGGCTCCGCGTGCGCCTGCACATGCCGCAGCAAAAACGCCGCCGCATCGGCATTCGTCACGCCCACCGCGATATTCGCAAACGCCCGCGATTCCTCCGCGCCCAACGAATCCCCGACGCGCGCGAACGCGCCCGGCAGCCGCAGTTGCTCGCGCAATGCCAGCCGCACGACATACGCCAGATGCGTGTCCTCCGCCGGCACCTTCGCCTGCAATTGCAGCAGCGGCACCAGATTATCGAGCGCCGGATTGGCCCCGAGCGCATCCGCCGCCGCGCGCTGCACCATCGCCGCGGGACTCTTCAGCGCCGCCAGCGCCCCCGCGCGCAAGGCCGCGCTCACACCGGCATCCGTGCCACCGGTTTCCACCGTCGCCGCCACCCGCAGCCCGCGGTCCGTCAACACCCGCAGCGCCTGCACCTGCACGCCCACGTCCCGATCCGCGAGCGCCCCGAGCAGCGTCGCCTCGTCCAGCGCCCCGCGCCGTTCGAGCAGCCACGCCGCGCCGCTCATCAAGCCCGGGCGCTCATCGCCCTGCCGGAAATGCCACTGCCCCTGCGCCGCCTGCTTCACCAACGCCTGCTCGTCGCCCGCCACCGGACGCGCCGCCAGTTCGTTCAACGCCAGCGAGCGCCGCGTGGGATTTCCCGAGATCAATTCATTCAGCACCAAGTTCGCCTTCGCCTCCGTCACGACCGTCAGCTTGCCGATGTCCGCCCCGCCCGGCGGCACGATGCGCCACAGCCGCCCGCGCTCGCGATCACGCCGCGGATGCGTCAGCGGCACCTCGTAGTGCCCGATGATGCGATTGTAAAAATCCGCCACCCACAGCGCGCCATCCGGCCCGAACTGCAGGTCCACCGGGCGAAACCACGGATCGTCCGTGCGCAGAAAATCCGGCAGTTCCTTGCCCACGCTCGTCGCTCCGCGCCATTCGAGGCGGTCGCGATTGATCCGGCTCGTCATCACGTTCCCGATGAAAATATTGTCCTGAAATTCCGCCGGCCACGACCGGTCGCTGATGTGGACAATCCCCGCAATCGCCGTGCTTCCGTGACTGTGCTGAATCGTCACCGGCGCGTAGCCCAGACCGTTGTGCGGCCGCCCGAAGCTCGGATAACTCCCGCCCCGCAGTAGTTGGTAAATCGGCGAGCTGTGACAATCCGCCGAATACAAATTCCCCAGCGGATCAAAGCACAACCCAAACGGATTCACCTGCCCATGTGTCCAGTGCTCGAGGCGCGAGCCATCCAGCCGGAAGCGATAGATGTTCCCCGACGGCAGAAAAATCTCGTGCCCGTCCCGCCCCTTCACCCGCGACTGGTTGTTGAATCCGTGCGTCGCGTAAATCCACCCGTCATCCCCGCGCCGGAACGACGCCTGATTGCCGTGCGTGTCGCGCGAAAAATCAAACGGCCCGTAGAGCATCTCCTTCTTGTCCGCCACCCCGTCGCCATCCGTGTCCTCGAACAGCCAGATGTTCGGAATGCTCCACGCGATGCACTTCCACGTCGGCGCTGCGCCCGGCGCGCTCGCGCTGCGGAACGGATAAATCCCGATGGGAATGTTCAGATTCGTCGCAAACGTCGTCACCTTCCCCGCCCGCCCGTCCGCACCGAACTCGCTGAAAATCCGGATCGTATCCCGCGCCTCCGCATCCGATTTCGCCGGAAACGGATACTCGCGCGACTCCGTGATCCACAGCCGCCCCGCGCCGTCGAACGCCATGTTCATCGGCTTGCGCAAATCCGGCTCCGTCGCCACCAACTGAATCGTGAACCCCGGCGGCAGATGAAAACTCTTCTGCTCCTGCTCCGGCGTCAGCGGCTCCGTGCTCCGCACCCCCTCCGCAAACGGATCCGCCGCCCGCATACCGGTGGAAAAAAACGCGAGGTGGAGTGCGAGGAAAAGCGCCAGCCGGACGAGAGAAATAATCTTCATGCGAGTGCCGGTGCTTATGCCGCAAAGGCTGTGGGGCAGGAAGGAAAAGTTCCGGGGTGTACGTCTCCACCACTCCGGCAGGGACACGATGCCTCGCGTCCGTCACCCTCCCGATGCCGACGCCCCCGCCCGCCACAGACGTTCCCGAAATATCCCCACGCCCGCAGACGGAAAGGTCACGGCCGGGCGGCAGCCCGGCCCTACCACGATACGGTAGGGGCGCGCTGTGCGCGTCCGTAACCGCCCCCAAACCGCCCGCCGCCTTCTCGCGGCGGCAGAAAAACCTCTGCGCCAAAACCGTTGCTGCCGCCGGCGCACAATTTCGAGCGCGGCACGATGTGCCGGATGTGTCACGGGTCGATCCGGTAGCGCTGGTTGATGTAGAGATCGTCGGCGACTTGGAAGAGGGAGATGCCGTTGTGCTCCAGTTCGAATTCGGCGGCGCCGGGTTTGGGGAGGCGCTTGAGGTCCACGATGCGCGGGTTGCCTTCGTAGTACTCGATGCCTTTCCTCATGCCGTACACGATCAGGCGCTCGTTTTGATAAATGCCGATGTCGCGGTTGTGGTTGAACAAGGCGAGGTTGGCCTCCGGCGGGCCTCGCAGGAGGTCGCGGCCGAAGAACATGGTTTCGTACGGTCGGCCGATCATGCCGAGAATCGTGGGCACCACGTCGAGCGAGCAGCCGAGCTGCGGCAGCAGGACCGGCTTTTTCACCATGGCGGGGCCGAGGATGACGAGCGGGATTTCGTAGGAATGAATCGGAATGGTCTGGCTGCCGTAAACGCGCGCGCCGTGATCGGCGACGACGACGAAGATGGTGTTGGTCCAGTACGCTTCTTTTTTTGCCGCGCGGAAAAATTCCCCGAGACACCAGTCGCTGTAGAGCACGGCGTGTTCGCGTTTGCGGGCGTCGGGGTCGGCGGCGATGCGGCCTTTGGGATAAGTGTAGGGCTTGTGATTCGAGACGGAGAGGACGGTGCCGAGGAACGGTTTGCCGGCCGCCGCCATGGTGCGGAACTCGGTGATGGCGCGCTTGAACAGGTCCTCGTCGGCGACGCCCCAGATCGTGGTGAAGGAGGGGTTCTCGATGTGCTGCTGCTCGATGAAACGGTCGTAGCCGTTGTTGACCGAGAACGATCTCATGCCGTCGAACACACCGCGTCCGCCGTACAGAAATGCCGTCGCGTAGCCGTCGCGCTTGAGCACGCGCGCGATGGTTTCGATATTGTCCGACAAATCCCGTTTCACAATCGAGTCGCCGGGCAGAGGCGGGAACGAAGCCAGCACGCCCTCGAAGCCGCGCACGGTGCGGTTGCCGGTGGCGAAGATGTTCGTGAAGAGCATGCCCTCGGTGAGCGCGAGTTTGTCCATCTCGGGCGTGCAGGTGCCGTTGGTGCGGCCGAGCGAACCCCAGAATTCCGAGCCGAGGCTCTCCTCGAGGATGAGCACGACATTCAGTTTCGGCTTGGTCGGGTCGCCGCTGACGCGGCGCTTGATCGATCGGGCGTCGCCCACGAATTCGGTGTGCGGCTCTTTCAGCAGCGCGCGCGTGCGGCGGTAGGCTTCGTCGAGCGGCAACGTTTTGTAGAAGGCGGTGAAGTCCAGATGCCGCGTCCACGCCGCGCCGAGGAAGGCGAGCGTGCCGTTGTTGGAGAGTTCGTTCAGCAGCCGTTCATCGCTGAAGCGCGCGCCCTTGAGGCTGATGGTCGGCGAGAGCGCGACGACGCCGAGCAGCGCGGCGCCGAACACGAAAAGGCGCTGGCGTTTCGGCACGGGGATTTGCCACAGGCCGCGGCACGCGCGCCGCGCGGCGAGCGTCCACACGAGGCTGAACGTGACGCAGGAGAGCAGCACCTTCACCACCGGATAGGAGTCCCAAATGCTGATGAAGACCTCGTGTGGATAGAGCAGGTAGTCCACCGCCACCGTGTTGAAGCGTGAGCGAAACTCCTCGAAGAAAAAATACTCGGCGAAGAGCAGGTACACCTGCAGCAGCCAGTAGAACAGCGTCGTGCCGGTGAACAGGAAGCGATGCCACCATTTGCCAAACCAGCGGTTTGGCATGAGCACAAACCAGAACAGCAGCGGCAGTACTCCCAGCAGCGCCACGAAGACATCGCGGTGCAGGCCCACGAAGAACGACTGGACGGTGTCGCGCAGCAGCGTTGGGTTTTCCGGGTGGAAGCTGACGAACAACACGAGCCGCAGCGCGGAGTGAACGGCGATCAGCGTGAGGAAAACGAGCGCGGCAAACCCGTAGCGCGAAGTGCGCCAGGTGTGCCGGAACGGATCAGTCGGGGCCGCGGTGGTCGGGGCTGTCGGGTTGGTCGGAGTCATCGGCATTCGGTTGCGAAACGGGCGGACTGTCAGGGAAAGGCGTGGTTGCGACCAGAGTTTTCAGCGGGTGGCGAGGGTCTGCGGCGGCGGAGGGAGATTGTTGGCAGAATCACATCCGCTTCCGGCCTCGACGCCGTGTGGCGGAGTGCGCCCGTCCTCGGGCGCAGCAGGGTGGGGCGCGGTGTGGCCCGCGTCGATCTCGCCGCCTCGTGCGTGCGGATGTTGCTGCGGCCGGGGACGGCCGCACTCCGGGCGCGCTGGCGGAGTGCGCCCGTCCTCGGGCGCAGCAGGGTGGGGCGCAGTGAGGCCCGCGTCGATCTCGCCGCCTCGTGCGTGCGGATGTTG
Source organism: Verrucomicrobiota bacterium (assembly GCA_014193395.1). GTDB lineage: Bacteria > Verrucomicrobiota > Verrucomicrobiia > Limisphaerales > BJHT01 > BJHT01. The sequence goes on along the minus strand of BJHT01000158.1, from coordinate 3,951 downwards.
CTGCGGCCGGGGACGGCCGCACTCCGGGCGCGCTGGCGGAGTGCGCCCGTCCTCGGGCGCAGCAGGGTGGGGCGCGGTGTGGCCCGCGTCGATCTCGCCGCCCCGTGCGTGCGGATGTTGCTGCGGCCGGGGACGGCCGCACTTCTCGCACTCCCCGCCAACTTTCGCCCAATCTCCGCCAAGAACGCGCTACCCACGCGCCGGAGCGCATGGTTGGCTGCGGTCGTGCAGCGTGTGGTTTTCAAATGGATCACGGCTTGGTGGTTCGCGTACGCGCTGGTCGGTACGGGCGCGACTGCGAGGGCGGACGAACCCGCGCGTGCGGGGGAGCCGCCGGCGGGTTTCGCGCCGCCGGATGAGTCGCTGTTTGCGGCGGGCCGTTTTGTTTACGAACGTAATTGCGTCATGTGCCATGGGCGCTGGGGCGACGGCGATGGCGAGATGGGGCGGACTGTGGTGCCCAAACCGCGCAAGTTCACCACGGGGATTTTCAAATATCGCTCGACGCCGCCCGGCTTTCTCCCGACCACTGATGACCTCATGCGCACCGTGCGCGGCGGCCGGTCCAACACCGCGATGCCCTTTTTCTCCCATCTCTCCGAGCGCGAAATCCGCGCCGTGGTCGAGTATGTGAAATCGTTCTCCTCAAAATGGCGCAAACCGGCGAACCACGCGCCGCCCGTGCCGCTGCCGCCCGCGCCGGACTGGCTCGCGGACCCGGCGGCCGCCGGGCCGCGCATCGCGAAAGGCCAGGCCGCCTATGCTGCCTTCTGCGTCGCGTGCCACGGCGAGAACGCCGACGGCAAAGGCCCGGCCTCGGCGGAATTGCGCGACGCGTGGGACGATCCCTGTCCACCGATCGACCTGCGCCTCCCCGCCTACCGCAACGGGCGCTCCGCCGGGGACATTTTCCGTGTGCTCACCCTCGGCATCAACGGCACGCCGATGCCGACTTTTGGCGAGGCCTTGAGCGAAGCGCAGCGGTGGGAGCTGGCCGCGTATCTGCTCACGCTGCGGCCGCCCGGGGCCACGCGGGGCGCGAATTGACGGGGCCGCGGCGGTTCCGTTTCCATAACCGTTCGAGTTCAAAACTGCCGGCCGTTTTTCCCCTGCTTGAATTGCCCGCGCCTTTCCGCGAACACTCGGCCCATGCGAAATTCCTCCATCCCGAAAATCATGCTCGTGCTCGCCCTGTTGGCGGCGGCCGTCTCCGCCGCGCCCGCGGCCGCGCCCAAGCGCCCCAACGTCCTCTTCATTCTCTGCGATGACATCCGCTGGGACGCGCTCGGTTGCACGGGCAATCCCTACGTGAAGACCCCGCACATCGACCAGCTCGCGCGCGAGGGCGTGAATTTCCGCAACACCTTTTGCACCACGTCGCTGTGCTCGCCGAGCCGTGCCAGCATTCTCAGCGGTCTCTACGCGCACGCGCACGGCGTGCAAAACAACTTCACCGAGTATCCGACCAATCTCGTGAGCTTCCCGATGCGGCTGCAAGCGACGGGTTACGACACCGCCTATCTCGGCAAATGGCACATGGGCGAAAACAACGACCAGCCGCGGCCGGGCTTCAACTGGTTCGTCACGCACAAAGGGCAGGGGAAGTACTTCGACACCGAGTGGAATGTGAACGGCGCGGGCGGCAAGGTGATCCCCGGCTACTACACGCACATCGTCACGGACCTGGCCGCGGAGTGGCTCAACCGGCCGCGCGATTCCGCCAAGCCGTGGCTCCTGATGATCGGTCACAAGGCCCCGCACAGCTTTTATTTCCCCGAGCCGAAGTACTCGAACAGCTTCGACAATGTCTGGATTCCCTATCCTGAGAGCGCGTTCCGTCTCGGCGACAAACCCGCGTGGATCAAGGACCGCCTCTACACCTGGCACGGCATCTACGGCCCGCTCTTCGAGTGGCGCAAACAGTTCCCCGACGACCGCCCCGAGGCCGTGAAGGATTTCGCCGCCATGACCCGCGCCTACTGGGGCACGATCCTCTCGGTCGATGACAGCGTGGGTAAACTGGTCGGCGAACTGCGCCGCCGCGGCGAACTCGACAACACGATCATCGTCTTCATGGGCGACAACGGCCTGCTCAACGGCGAGCACGGCATGGTCGATAAACGCACCGCGCACGAGGCCAGCCTGCGCATCCCGCTCATCGTGCGCTACCCCGGCCTCACGCCCGTGACCAAGCCCGCCAGCATTGAGAAACAGGTGCTCACCGTGGACCTCGCGCCGTCACTGCTCGACCTGTGCGGCGCGCCGGAGCTGAAGAAAATCCACGGCAAATCCTTTGTGAAACTCGTGCAGCGCGGCGACTCGTCGTGGCGCAAGGCGTGGCTCTATCACTACAACTACGAGAAGCAATTTCCCTACACGCCCAACGTCCGCGCCGTCCGCACCGACGACTGGAAATACATCCACTACCCGCACGGCGACGGGAAACCCGACCGCCATCTCGCCGAGTTGTACAACCTCGAATTCGACCCCGACGAACGGCACAACCTCATCGCCAACCCGAAATACGCGGACGTGGTGAAAGACCTGAAGCGCGAGCTGGAGCGACAACTGCGCGCGACCGGTCTCACGGCGGAGACGGACAAGATGCCGCTGGATGAAGGCATCAAGAAAGAGCTGCCGGATCAGAAAATTCGGTAGCTCGTGGCGGCGGGTGGGCCTGCCGGGGTCGGGGTAGCGCGGGCGTCCGCGCCTGGGAGTTCGTGCGGCGTCTCGCCGCCCGGACCGACTCGGGGCGAGACGCCTGCGGGACCTGCGTGCGCAGCGAAACCTTACGTTGGAAGCGAGCGGCGCGGCGCCGCTGGGCGCACGGGAGCGAGGCAGCGGAGTTAATGGCTAAGGAATGGCGGCAAAGGAATGGGGACGCGGAGACTTTTTGTCTTCATTCCTTTGCCGCCATTCCTTTGCCAAATCCGTTTCGGGGATTGGGGTTCAGATACAGCCTGGCCACGCGCGGACGTCGGGCCGCAGTCACCGTTGGCGTGCGGAGAACCCGGGCGCTGCCCGGTAGCGCAGGTTTCCCAACCTGCTGTGTCGCCGATTTCCAAATCGGCAGCGGTCGCGGGGTTTCGGGCGCGGGCGAACAGCCCGGGCGTTGCGGGACGGCGGATGGTCAGCGGGTTGGAAAACCCGCGATACAGCGGACTGGGAAGTTCGCGGTACGGGGGACAGCGCGAATGACTCCGCGGGTTTTGCCAGGGACGAGTTGCTGAGTGGCCGTGACTTTTCCTCGACTTGGGGGCGGGAAACTTCCGTTGGCTGGGGTGGTGGACGACGGCGGCGGTCGGCGCTCTCGGGGCGGAGGTTTGGAGTTCCGCCTTTAGGTGGCGGGCGCGCTGAATAACCGGGGCGCGACATTTTATCCGGCGCGTTGTTCGTCGCGCCTGACCGGCTGAAGCCGGAACTCCAAACGGAGGGTGGGGGCGGGAACTGCTGATATTTCCCGCAGATTCAGGGCGACCACAGATGGGGAAGTTTGTCGGTGGCCGTCTTCTGTCGGGTGGAAGCTGCGGGGGAGGTCACGGACGCGCGGCAGCGCGTTCCTACCGTGGGTGGTAGGGCCGAGTTGCTGCTCGGCCGTGACCTTTCCCTGTCTGGAGCGCGGGCGGATTTTGTCGGCGCGGGTGGTGGGCGAGGGCGGCGGGAGGGGAGTGAGGGAACGCGGCGGGTGGGGAGGGGCGCGGCGGAGTGCGGCCGTCCTCGGCCGCAGCGGCGTCCGCACGCACGGGGGCGATGGGATAGGCTGGGGCCTCACTGCGCTCCACCTTGCTGCGCCCGGGGACGGGCGCACTCCGGGCCGGGCGGGCCACCCGCGCTTCTGATGCCGAGGTTTCGGGCGCGCGCAACGCGTCCCTACCGTGGGAGGAATATGCGTCACTGCCGGGGTGGAATTATTCCCTGTGTTTGTGGGGGCGGTTTGGTTCAAGCTCGCGG
>BJHT01000157.1:7092-14899 GCA_014193395.1 Verrucomicrobiota bacterium | reverse complement strand
CTGAAGCAGGCAAGCCGGAAGCTGGTAAACCCGAAGCTGGGAAGCCTGAAGCCGGCAAACCAGAGGCGGGCAAACCCGAAGCTGGTAAACCCGAAGCGGGTAAGCCGGAAGCCGGTAAACCCGAAGATGGTAAGCCCGAGGCTGGTAAACCCGAAGCCGGTAAGCCTGAGGCTGGTAAACCTGAAGCAGGCAAGCCCGAAGCTGGAAAGCCTGAGGCGGGCAAACCCGAAGCCACTCCCGCCGAACTAGCCAAGAAACAGGACGACGTAGCGAAGGCGACCGCCGAGGCCCAAGCCGAGGCCGCCGCCGCCGATTCCGTTCCCGACGCCGCCGCGAAACTCGGCGACGCCAAGAAAAACATGGCCGACGCCAAGGGCCAGTTGCAGAAGCCCGACGCCCAGGCCGCCCGCCCGCCGCAGGCCGAAGCCGTTGCCGACCTCTTGCAGGCGAAGAAAGCCATCGACAAAAAAATCGGCGACCTCGCCGCCGAACTCGGTGAGCAGCCCAACCAGGCCGCCGCCCTCGCCGAAGCCGCCGCCGCCGTGCAGCAGGCGCAGCAGAACGTGGACAAGGCCCTCGCCCAGCTTCAGCCGCAGAACGGCCTGCTCGACAAAATCAAACAGCAGCAGCAGGACATCGCCGCCGCGGTGGAACAGAAAAGCCAGCAGGCTCCCAATTCCGCCCCCGTGAAGGAAGCGAGCAAAGCCGCCGCAAAAGCCGCCGAGGAACTGGCCAACAACAATGTCCCCGCCGCCGTCGGTGAGATGCAGAAAGCGCAGAACGCCCTGCAGCAAGCCGCCGCTGACGCTGCCGCCGCTGCGCCCGAAGCCGCTCCCGCCGCCGGTGAAAAACCCAGCGGCACGCCGCCCACCGGCCAGCCTGATCCCGGCCAAGCCCAACCGGGCCAACCGCAGCCCGGCCAACCCTCCCCGCCGCAGCCCGGCCAGCCCTCGCCGCCGCAACCCGGTCAACCGGGTCAACCCGGTCAACCCACTCCTCCCCAGCCCGGGCAACCCTCCGCCACCCCGCCAGCCGGGGCCGCGCCGCAGCCCTCCCTTGAGCAGCTCGCCAAGCAGCAGGCCGACGTGAAGCAGCTCGCCCAGCAGCTTGCCGCCACGCCGGCACAGCCCGCCGCGCAGCCGTTGGAGAACGCCGCCAACCTCGTCAGCCCGCTCACCGCCGGTGAAGCCGGACAGCTTCCCGCCAACGCCCAAGCCGCGCTCGAAAACGCGCAGCAGGCCTTGCAGAACGCCGCCGCGCAGGCCAACGCCAACGAAGGCGCGCCCGCTCAGGCCAACGCCGAGGCCGCGCAGCAAGCCCTCGCCCAGGCCGCCGCCGCCCTCGCCCTCGCCGAGGCCGGCGTTGGTAACGACGCCGCGAAAGGTGATCCCGCCGGACAGCAACCCGGCGAAGCCGGCAAGCCCGGTCAGGGCCAGGGGAAAACTCCCGGCCAAGGTCAGGCCAAAGGCGAAAGCCAGGCGAAGGGCGAAGGTCAGGCCCAGGGGGTGGGTGAAGGCAAGGGCCAACCCAAGGCGCCCGGTCAGGCCGACGGCAAGGGCAAGGGCGAGGTGGGCAACTGGCAGGGTGCAGGTGGTGCCGACGGCCCGCGCAAAGATGCCAAGGGCTTCAGCAATTTCATCGGCCTGCCCAAGCGCGACCGCAATGCCATCATCCAGTCGCAGACCGAGAAATATCCCGAGGAGTTCGGTTCGCTGGTCGAACAGTACCTGAAGAACCTTTCGGATCAGGCCACCGGCGGAAAGAACAAGTAATGCGCTCGTCGATTCTGCGGTTCGCTCTGACCCTCGCGGTCGGGTTCACCATCTCCGTTCGCCCGGCTGCGGCGCAACCCGTTCGCCAGGACACCGTCACGGTTGATGAACCCACCGAAGTCATCATCAAGGGCGCGCTCAAATACCTCGCCTCCAAGCAGACCGCCTCGGGCGCGTGGGGCGCGACCGGCGAGGAGAAACAGCGGCAGGTCGCGATGACCGGTTACGTCCTGATGGCGTTCCTCTCCGGCGGCCATCTGCCGGGCGAAGGCGAGTTCGGCAAGCCCGTGGCCGCCGGGATGCAGTTCCTCCTTGATTCAATGGGACCCGACGGCGTGATGGGTTCGCGCCACGACGGCCAATACATGTATGCCCACGGCATCGCGACGGTGGCGCTCGCCGAGATTTACGGCCAGACCCGCTCGCCGGTCATGCGCGCCAAGCTCGACCGCGCCATCAAGCTCATCATCAGCAGCCAGAACCCCGAGGGCGGCTGGCGTTATCGGCCCATCGTCAAGGACGCGGACATCTCCGTCACGGTGCTGCAGGTCGTCGCGTTGCGCGCGGCGAAAAACTCCGGCATCGAAGTCCCGCAGCAGACGATCGACAAGGCCGTCGAGTACGTGAAGTCGTGCTTCGACGAGTCGAGCGGCGGCTTCACCTACCAGCCGAAAAATCGCAGCCCCGGATTTGCCCGCGCTGCTGCGGCGGTTTACTCGCTCCAGGTCTGCGGCGTGTACGATGATCCGATGGTGAAAAAGGGTTCGCAGTATCTGTTCGAGAACTACAAGGAAGACCATGAGTGGTACACCTACGGCAACTACTACGCCGCCCCGGCGCAGTACATGATCGGCGGCGACACCTGGAAGAAGTGGTACGAGATGTGCAAGAAAACCCTCCTCGCCAACGTGAAACGGCAGGGTGATTTCGCCTACTGGGAGGCGCGCGGACGCGGCGGGGTCGGCCCCAATTACTCGACCGCCGTTTATGTGATGATGCTGGCGATGCCCTATCATTACATCCCGCTCTACCAGCGGTAGCCGCGCCGCCGTCGGCGCGTTGCCTCCCACCGCAACCGTTTTCCCATGGTGCCCCCGCTTCAACCCGAACTCCGCTATCGGACGGGGAGCGCACGCGGCCCGCGTGCCGGTTTGGGCGGCTCGACCAAACCGTCGTTCCCCAGTCTGCCTTCTCTGCGGCGGGAAAAAGTTAGTGGGACGAGGTTTTCGGCGGGCCGCCGAAAACAGCACGCCAGCGGCGTGCGCTCCCCGCTGCGCTGGGCTTCGCCCGGCTTCAGCGCCTGCCCTTCCTCCCTCCGCTTCCTCTTCTCCCTGCTCGTCCTGCTCCCGGCCCTGCTCGCCGCCGCCACGGTGGAAATGTCCGACGGCACCTCTGTCCGCGGCGAGATCGCTTGGCTGGCCGATGGCGCGCTCGCGCTCAAGTCCACCGACGGAAAAAATGTCGCCATCCCGGCCAAGGGCTGGAAGCGGGTGTCCTTCGGCCGCCCCAAGGTTTTCGATCTCCCCGGTCTTGATGCGAGCGTGCTGGGCGAGGTGTCGCCCGAGTATGTGGTCGGCCTGCCGCCCGGCGTGCTCACCACCGACGGCTCGTTTGTCGCGGGCACCGTGACGACCGGTGATGAAAGCGCGTTCGCCTTTCGCGGCGGGGCTTTTTCGCTCTCGCGCCTGCGCGTGGGTGTCGTCGTTTTCCAGCATGTCCCGCCGAAGCGCCTCGCCGTGCTGGCGAAGGGCCGGCGCGGCGTGCTGTTGCGCAACGGCGATTTCGTGGACGGCGAATTTCACTCGCTCGCCGACGGCACGCTGAAGGTCAGCTCGGTTTTGTTCGGCCTGCGTTCCCTCAACGCCACGCTGGATGTCGCCGCGGTCGTGGTGCGTCCGGTCGCGTCCATCACCACCGAGTTCGAGGTGCGTCTGCAGGACGGCTCGGTGGTGCTCGCCCGGTCGCTCGACTTTGCCGGCGGTCAGGTGCAGTTCCGCGAACTCGCGTGGCAGCGGCTGAAATTGTCCGCCGAGAATCTCAGCGAAATCCGCCGGCCCAAGGCGGGCGCGGGTTTTGATGCGCGCCGTCTGCTGGCTCCGTCCGCCTCCTTCGCGCAGTTTCAGCGCGACCGCGCGCGTTTCGCCGACGAGGCCGTCGCGCGGTTCGAGATGGCCAACGCTTCCCGCAGCAAGGACGTGCGGCAGGCCGTCGAGACGGCTGAGCGCGCCGAGGCTGAGCGCCTCGCCAAGGCTCACGCCGAATCGGCGCGATTGGCGCGCGCGGAGATCGAGGGTTTCGCGCGCACTTATCTCGAGGCCGACGCGCGCGTGCGCGCCAACGTTGCCGCGCTCAAGGACGCGCGTTTGGTGCTGGAACAGTCCACCGCGCAACAGCGCCTGCGCACCCGCCTGCTTGGCGACGCGCAGATGATTCATGAACGCTCCACCAACGCCCTGGCCGCCGAGGTCAAGCTGCACGAGGAACTAAAAGCCCGCGCCGAAAAGCTCGCCCGCGAGGCGGTGGAAAAAACCGCCGCCGCACGAACAACCGCGGACGCCGCCAAGGCCGCGGCCGACAAAAGCGTTGCGGAGATCAATGCTCAGGTGAAAAAAAACAACGAAGAAATCGCGGTGGCCGAGCAGCAACTGACCAAGGCCAACGCCGCCAAGACTGCCGCCGACGCCGCTGCGAAGGCCGCCCGCCTCAAAGCCGACCGCGCCAGCGCGGATGCCACCACCAAGATTCTCGCGGCCAAGACGGCGCGTGACGTGGGCGAACTTGCCTTCACCGCCGCCATCGCCGCCGCGCAGAAAGGCCGCACTGCGCTCGCCGCCGCCGAGACCGCACTCGCTGCCGCCACGGATCGCGCGACGAAGGCCACCGCCACTCTCACCGCCGCCGACAAAGGCTTGAGCGAAGCCAAAGCCGCCGCCACCAAGGCGGCCGCTGATGTCACGCGCACCACCAACGAGAAGGCCGCCGCGAAGCAACTCGCAGACACCGCCACCGCCGCACTCATCGCCAAGGAACAGGCGCTGGCCGCCACCAAATTGTCCTCCGCTCAAACCACTGCGGCCGCCGAAAAAGCTCGCGACACCGCTGAGAAGGCGCATGCCGCCGCGGCTTTGGCCGCCGAAAAAACCGCCGTAGCCGACGTGACAGAGAAGACCCGTCTGCTCACGGTCGCGCGCGCCGCCGCCAAGGTGGCCGACGATGCGATCAAGCTGGCCGAGCAGGCGCTCGCCACCGCGACGACAGCCAAGACCGCGGCGGACGCGGCGCAGAAGGCCGCGCGCACTTCCGCCGACGCGGTCGGGGCTGACGCGGCCGCGAAAATCCTCCAGGCCAAGACCGCTGTTGATGCCGCGACGCAGGCCGTGGCCGCGGCCACCGCGGTCGCGATGAAAGCGCGGAAGGATTTTGCATCGGCGGAAACCGCCGCCACCACCGCCGCCGACGGCGCGATGAAAACCGCCGCCGCATTGGCTGCTGCGGACAAATCAATGGCCGACGCCAAAGCCACGGCCGCGAAAGCGGCCGGTACGGCCCAGGCACCGCAGACCGCCTTGGCAGTGGCTGCGGCCGAGAAGACCGCCAAGGACGCCAAGATTCTCGCAGACAAGGCGGCGGCGGACAGCGCCCGCTGCGTGGTGGAGAAAGCAATGGCGAAGCAGATGGCCGATGCCGCGACCGCAGCCCTGACCGCCAAAGAGCAGGCGCTGGCCGCGGTCAAAACGACTTCGACGCAAACCGTCGCCACCGCGGAGAAAGCACGGGCCGACGCCGAGAAATCGCACGCCGCTGCGACGATGGCGGTGGAAAAAGCCGCGGCCGACGTGACGGAGAAAACCCGTCTCCTCGCCGCCGCCCGCACGACCGCCAAGCCGGCGCAAGATGCCGTGAAGCCCGCCGAGACGGCGCTCGCGACCGCGACAACGGCGAAGACCGCGGCTGACGCGGCGCAGAAGGCCGCCCGCAGTTCTGCCGACGGGGTCGCCGCAGATTCGACCGCGAAAATAAAGCAGGCCGCCGCCGCCCTCGACACTGCGACCCAGGCCGTTGCCGTGAGCACGCTGGCCGCGCAGAAAGCCCGCCGGGATTCGACCACCGCGGAAACGTCTGCGACCACCGCCGCCGACGTGGCGGCGAAAGCCAACGTGGCGATGGCCGCCGCCGACAAAGCTGCGAAGGACGCCAAGCTTGTCGCCGACAAAGCCGCCGCGGATTTGGTCCGCGCCACCGCCGACAAGGTCGCGGCAAAGACATCGGCCGACGCTGCGGCGGCGGCTCAGACCGAAAAAGAAAAGGTGCTGACGCTGGCGAAGACCACGGCGGAACAGACGATGACGGCGCTCGAGAAAGCCCGGCTGGAAGCGGAGAAGGAGCACGCCGCCGCGGCCGCCGTTGCGGGCAAGGCCGGCACCGAGGTCGCGGATGTCAACCGGCGCATCGCGGAATTGCGCGTCGCGTCGCGACTGCTGGCCACGACCTTGACCCAGACCATCGCCCGCGCGGCCCGCGAGCGCGCGGCGGCGGACCTTGCCTTCACGCAGCAAAAGACCGTCGCCGACCGCGAGGCTGCGATGGCGGCGACGCGCGCGATGACCCACGCGACCGAGCGCGCCAACGCCGAGGCGCTGGCGAGAAACCGGCGCGCCGCGTTGGACCAGGCCGAGCTCGCGTTCAAGCAGGCCGACGAAAAAATGAAGAAGGACCAGGCCGCCGCGGACGCCGCGCAGGCCCGTGTGGACGCAGACACCGCCGCCGCCGCCGCGCAGGAAAAGGCGCTGGCGGAGCGGCGCGAGCAGGCCGAGCGCGGCGTGCCCGCCGCGCGCTATCAGCTCGGCGTGGCGCTGTTGAGCGATCCCAAGGCCGCGACGAAATACGTGGATGCGTATGTGTGGCTCGCTCTCGCCGCGCGGCGCGGCGTCAAGCCCGCGGCCGACCTGCGCGGCAAGCTGGCCGAGGTGATGACCGAGGAGCAACTCGGCGAAGCGCGCCGCCGAGTCGCCAATGCCGAGTCCAAGGGCGAGTGAAGCCGCACGCAGAGTTCGCGGCTCGACAGGGAGCCCGGCCTTCAGGCCGCAGAAGCGTCCCCTGGTCGAGGGAGTTTGAAGCCTGCAGTTCCAGTCGTTGCTTTCTGCGGCGTGAACGCCGCGCTCTGTGCGCGGACCGACTGCGTGCCGGCTTCTCCGCCGCGCAACTGTGGTTGGTGCTGTGGTTGGCGCTCGCGGGCGCGGGCGCGACGGGGCAGGGCGCAGTGGCGAAGGTATCGTTGCGCGACGGCGCGGTGCGCGAGGGGGAAGTCCGCTTGCTGCCGACCGGCGCGCTCGAATTGCGCACGGCGGGTGCGGTCGCGACGACCATTCCTTTTGCGCAACTTGACCGCATGGTCTTCGGTGCGGCTGCCCCGCGTCCCGCACCGAGCGTCGAGCTGCGGGCAGGGCAGGGGATCGCACCGTGGCAACTGGCCAACGTCGGCTCGTCGGTCACGTCGGCGATGCTGGGCGAGACGCAGGGCGTGTGGACGCTGGGGACGGCCCCGGGCGATTCGCGGCATGGCTACGAGGATTTTCATTTCCTGCATCATCCGCTGGTGGGCGATGGCGAGCTGGTGGTGCATCTGCTCCGTTATTCCGACAAGGTGGATTATTCCCGCTCTGGCATTGGTTTTTTTGAGTCCGTGGCCGACCGCTCACGCCATGTGCGGCTGATAATGTCGCAGCGCAAAGGCGGCGGCCTGAGCATCGCGAGCAAAGCCGGCAAAACGGCGCGCACGCGCCACACGGTGAAGACCCTCGTGCCGCCGGCCTGGCTCAAGCTCGAACGGCGCGGCGATGAATTCGTGGCGTCGCGCTCGGCGGACGGGCGCGTGTGGGAGATTGTTGAGACGGCAACAGTTGAGCTGCCAAAGAACCTGCTGGCCGGCCTGCTGACCACGATCACCAAGAGCAGCCCGGAATACGCCGCGCGCTTCCATCTCCTCCGGCTCGCCCAGTGCACCGCTGGGGAAGGCGTTTATCCGCAACTCACCC
>BJHT01000157.1:0-7082 GCA_014193395.1 Verrucomicrobiota bacterium | reverse complement strand
CACTGGATGGCACGCGCCTGACGCTGCGATTCGGCGGCGCGGCGCGCTCCTTCTCGCTGGTGAATGTGAGCAGCGTCGCTTTCGACTGGCTCCGGCCCGACCTCGCGGCGCGCCTGCGTCCCGGCCGTCCCGGCGTGCTCCTGACGACCGGAGATTTTGTGGATGGCGAAGTGCGCTCCCTCGCCGCCGGCCGCGTGTCCGTGAACTCCGTCCTGTTCGGCCGCCGCGACTACGTCTTCCCCGGCGAAGCCCTCGCAGTGACGCTCGGAAAATCTGCCGCACCGCCACCGCCCGCCGAATTCACCGTCCGCCTCCGTGACGGCTCCCGCCTGTTCGCCCGCTCGCTCGGTGTGCGCGGCGCGCACTTGGTGATCGAGGAACCGATCGCGGGAATTTTCGCCATCGCGTTGGACGAGGTGGCGGAGATTTACCGGACCGCGTTGGGGGGAGAATTCCGGACTCCGTGATCTCTCAGATTGAACTTCTCTACCAAACCCGATTTTCAAGACCGCTAGGGGTGCGCACACGGCTCACATGCGGATGCGGTCGTCGCGCCAGAACCGCGGTTCAACAGGGTGAAACTGCCTGGCCCGCGGAATCAGGGCGGGCCGGCAATGTCAAAAAAACAGGCGCAGGTCGATGCGGAGAAAAACGGTTTCGGTGGTGGTCAGTTCCGCTGCCGGTGTTGACCGTCGGTTGCAGCCTGAATCCGAATCAGGATTGAGAATGTCACCGTGCTGATCGCGCGACGGGTGCGCCCGGAGGGAAAGGCAACAGCGGTCCGTCGCAGTTTAGAACGCTGGCGTGAGGGAGAACGACCGCCGCTTTCCGAACCCGGGTGCAAGAAACTGAACTGCACCCGCCGCGTTGGCGTGGCGACGGTGCTGGCGGGGAATATGAGTCTGGATTTCGACGGGCAAGCGGGGGCATGGGGCTTGGGATTTTCTTTGAGCTTTGGGCCAGGAGTTTCGCCCGCGGCAGCCGGCACTGCGGCGAATCTGAAGTTTTTCGGCGGCAAGCTTGACCTTTCGTGTCGTTCGCCCATCTTGCGCGGCTCGATTGAAGAGTACTTATGCTGCACATCCGAAACATCGCCATCATCGCGCACGTCGACCACGGCAAGACGACCCTCGTTGACTGCCTCCTGAAACAGTCCGGCACCTTCCGCGCCAACCAGCACGAGCAGAAGGAGGAACGCCTCATGGACTCCATGGATTTGGAGAAGGAGAAGGGCATCACCATCCGGGCCAAGAACGCCGCGTTCAAATACAAGAATTACCACATCAACATCGTGGACACCCCGGGCCACGCGGACTTCGGCGGCGAAGTCGAGCGCATCATGAACATGATCGACGGCGTGCTGCTGGTGGTGGATGCCACCGATGGTCCGCAGGCGCAGACGCGTTTCGTGCTGCGCAAGGCGCTCGAGGCCGGGGCCAAGCCCATCGTGGTCATCAACAAGATCGACCGCGCCAACGCCACGCCGAAAAAGGTGCTGGACGCGGTGTTCGAGCTGTTCATGTCGCTCAACGCGACGGACGAGCAACTGGACTTCCCGTTCATCTACTGCTCGGCCAAGGCTGGCTATGCGAAGGTGGAACTTGACCACGTCACGGGCACGATGGAGCCGCTCTTCGATGCCATCGTGAAACACATCCCGCCCCCGCGCGCCAAGGCCGGCGACGGCTTCCAGGTGCTGGTGGCCAATCTGGATTACTCGGAATACCTCGGGCGCATCGCGTTCGGCAAAATCGTCGAGGGCAAGGTGAAGGTCGGCGACGCCGCCATCTGCCGGCACGGCGACGGCCGGATCACCAAGGGCAAGATCACGATGATCTATCACTTCGAGGGCATGAAACGCATCGAGGTCGATGAAGCCCACGCGGGCGACATCATCGGCCTCACGGGCTTTGAGGATGTCTTCATCGGCGAAACCATCTGCGATTCCGAGCTGCGGGCGGGCCTGCCGTACATTCCGATTGATCCGCCGACCATTCAGATGGAGTTCGCCGTGAACGACGGCCCGCTGGCCGGGATGGACGGCAAGCTCGTGACCGCCCGGCACATCTGGGACCGGCTGGTGAAGGAAATCCGCACCAACGTGGCGCTGCGCGTCGCGCAGACCAGCGATCCGAAGGTGTTCGCGGTGAGCGGACGCGGCGAGATGCAGATCGCGATTCTCGTCGAGCAGATGCGGCGCGAAGGCCACGAGGTGCTGGTTTCGCGGCCCGAGGTGCTGTGGAAGAAAGACCCGAACGGCAATGCGCTGGAGCCGATCGAAAAGCTCTTCGTCGAGGTGCCGAGCGAAAACCTCGGCGCGATCATGGAGAACCTCTCCGGCCGCAAAGCGCAGATCACGAACATGAATCACGTCGGCACCGTGGTCTCCATCGAGGCGCTGGTGCCCATGCGCGGCCTCATCGGCTTCGAGACTGACCTGGTCAACTCGACCAAGGGCATGGGCGTGATGAGCCATCTCTTCCACGAATACGGGCCGGACTGCGGCGAGATTCCCGCCCGCAAAAACGGCTCGCTCGTGAGCATGGACAACGGCGAGGCCACTCCCTACGCCCTGAACATGGTGCAGGAACGCGGCCGCCTGATGATCGAGCCGGGCGACGCAGTGTACATCGGCATGATTGTCGGCGAAAACACGCGCGAGCAGGACATCCCCGTGAATCCGGTGAAGGAAAAACGCCTGACCAACATGCGCTCGCAGGGCGACGGCAAGGGCATCCAGCTCAATTCCCCGCTGAAGCTCAGCCTGGAACGTTCGCTCGAGTACATCGACGTGGACGAGTACGTCGAGGTCACGCCGCATCATTTGCGCCTGCGCAAGAAAGTCCTTGATGCCAACGCCCGCAAGCGCTCGGAGAAATCCCGCGTCTTGAAGTTCATCGACGCATAGGCGCGGGTGTGGCGGCCGGGGGAATCCGGATGATTTGCTGCGAGAGCGCGGAGGCTGGCCTCCGCGCTCTTTTTTTCCGGCAGCCGCCTACGTGAGGAGGCGGTTTGCGGGCGCCGCCAGCAGCCGCCCGTCCGTCGGCGAGATCGTCCCCTACACGGCTGACGCGGCGGGGGCGAAGTCGAGTTGCTTGAGGTTTTCGCCCTCGTCGGTATCGGTGTCGCGACCGGCCACGCCGTATTCGTGGAGTTTGTTGCGAAGGGTGCGGACGCTGATGTCGAGGAGCTTGGCGGTGAGCGTGCGGTTGCCCTGGTTTTTGGCGAGAACGTGGAGGATCTGCTGCTTCTCCATTTCAGCCAGAGTGAGCGTGCGACAAGGCTCGGCGGGGGCCGCGGGCGATGGGGCAGGGGACGCGGCGGAGGCGCTGGTCAGCGCGGGAATATTCACCGGCACGGCTTTGGCGGCGGTGGGGAGGCCGAGGTGCTCGGGGCGGAGCAAATCGTCGTCGCCGCAAAAGATGACGGCGCGCTCGATGACGTTCTGGAGTTCGCGGACGTTGCCGGGCCAGGTGTGGGCCAGGAGGATGTCGCGGCACTCGGGCGCGAGGCCGAGGGTGCGGAGGCCGTGTTTGCGCGAGAAGCGCTGCTGAAATTTATCGGCCAGCAGCAGGATGTCGGACTGCCGCTCACGCAACGGGGCGACGATGATGGGGACCACGTTCAGGCGGAAGAAGAGGTCCTGGCGGAATTCCTTGCGCTCGACGGAAAGCTCGAGGTGGCGGTTGGTGGTGGCGATGACGCGGACATCGACCTTGATGGTGCGGCTGCCGCCGACGCGTTCGAGTTCGCGCTCCTGCAGGACGCGCAGGAGCTTGGACTGGACCTTGGGGGAGATCTCGCTGATTTCGTCCAGGAGAATGGTGCCGCCGTGGGCCAGTTCGAAGCGGCCTTCGCGTTTGGCCCCCGCGCCGGTGAAGGAGCCTTTTTCGTGGCCGAAGAATTCGCTCTCGATCAGTTCCTCGGGCACGGCGGCGCAGTTGACCTTGATGAACGGGGTGTTCTTACGGGGGCTGTTGCTGAAAATCTCGCGGGCGACGAGTTCCTTGCCGGTGCCGCTTTCGCCCTGGATCAGGACGGTGGCCTCGGTGGGCGCGACCTTGCGGATGAGCTCGCGCAGCGCCTTCATCGGGGGGCTGTTGCCGAGGAGCGACTGGCCGTCGTCCCCGCTGTCGCGGTTCAGGTATTGGTTGACCTTGACGAGCTGGTTGAAACTTTCCGCCTTCTTGAGCGTGACCTCGAGCTGGTCCGCGGCGAACGGCTTGATCATGTAGTCGAAGGCGCCGTTGCGGATGCACTCGACGGCGGACTCGAAGGTGCCGAAGCCGGTCATCATGACGACGATGGGCCGCAGCGGACGCTGCTGGAGCTGGCGCAGCAGTTCGGTGCCCTCGCCGTCCGGCAGGCGGACATCGACGAACATCAGGTCGAAGGTGTCGCGGTCGAGGTAATCCTGGGCGGCGGCGATGGTGGAAACCGCCGCGACGTCGTAGCGACGCGCGCGCAACTGTTGTTCGAGGTTTTTACGTACGATCGGGTCGTCCTCGAGGACGATGATTTTTTCAATCGGCATCTGTTGTCGGGCCTGTGAGCCGGGGGGCTCGGTTTCCGGAGCGCGGGGTCAAACCCCGGAGCGCTGGTACAACCCGGCGACGTAGTGCGGACGCTGGCGGTTGGCGGCGGGCAGCTCGCGCATCGGAATCATTCCGCGGCGGAGCAGGGCCTGTTCGTTACCACGATCCAAAACAATGATCTTCATGACCAGATCCTGGGTCCGTTGCAGCAGCGCGGGGGCGTCCGTGTGACGGGCGCGTTCGGCGGGGCTGGCGGCCTGCCATTGCACACGTTGTCGGCGGATGGCATCTAGGGATTCGTTCAACCGGGGAAGCAAGTCTTTTTTGGTTTTCTGCAACGCGGCGAGCGGTGGGACGGGGTCCTGGCGCAGCGCCTGGCCTTCCTGCTCGATGACGAGGAGGACTTCCTGACAAAGGTCGAGGTGCTGGCGGAGGAGGGTGGTGATGTCGGTGGGGGGCGGGTTCATTTTTGGGGGACGGCGGGCGGGTTGTTTTGGGGAACGGGGGCGGGGCTGGGCGCGGGGGCCGGCGCAATGCCCGGGGAACCGATGGGAGTGAACGTGGGGGCGGCCGGCGCGACCAGCGCGTCGGCGGGCGCGAGCGTCGCGACGGAGATCGGGTCGGTCGGCAGGGGGCGGACGACGAGCGCCGGGGCGCGCAACGCGGCGCTGCGGGTGTCGGCCACGCCGTGCCAGGTGAGGTACTCTTTGCGCCAGCGGGCCATGTCCACGACGGCGGCGAGGCCGGGGTTGGCCTTGGGATCGGCCTCGGCGGTGCGCGCGAGAATGCGGGCGTACGTCTCGAGCGCTTTCTCCGGCTGGCGGAGGCGTTCGTACACGAGGGCGGTCTGGTACCACGCGGGGAGCTGCCACGCGGCGGCGGGGGAGATTTGCGCGAGGTTCTGGTAGATGACGAGCGCGTTGAGGTTGTCGTTTTCCTTGTAGAAATGGTTGGCGATTTCGTTGCCGGTGCGCTGCTGCCAGTAGGCCCAGTTGGCGGGGTCTTTGGCGGCGACGGACTGCTGGGTTTGCAGCAGCGCGAGCACTTCCTGGAGGGCCTCGTTGTTGCGGTTGAGGGCCTTGAGCGACATCGCAATCTGGTAGCGCGTCTCGGGCACTTCGGGCGCATCGGGATGGCGGCTGACGAGGGCCTTGCCCTGGCCGATGGCTTCAAGGTGGCGGTCGAGCTGGGCGAGGCTGCGGATGAGTTTGAAATGAATCTGCGGGCGGTTGAGTTCGGTGCCGGTGAGCTTGAGCAGGCGCTGATAAAAATCGGCGGCCTGGGTGAAATTGGCCAACTGGAAATAGGTGTCGGCGATCTCGGTCTGCGCGTGGAGGACGAGCGTTTTGTAGTAGTCGATCTTGTCCTGCTGGAGGTTCAGCGCGCTGCTCATCACCGCGTAAAACTTGCCGATGGCCAGATTCGCCACGCCCATCTCGCGAAAGATCATGCCCTGCCGCAGGAAGACTTCCGGCGTCATCGGATCGTTGTCGTAGAGCTTGAGATACTGGGCGAAAATCTGCTGGGCCCGGACGAGTTGGCGGTCTTCGTGATGAGCGAGGGCCATTTCATAGAGGGCGGGACGCTTGAAGCCGGGCGGCGCGTCGCCTTCGACGAGTTCGATGAGGAGAGTGATGGCGCGGGGAAAATTCTTTTCGCGGCGGCACTGGCGGGCGAGTTCGAGCTGCGTTTGGAATTCGGCGAGCTGTCGTTGCTTGAGCGATTGCCGCAGCGCGTTGGCGTGCGAGACGAGGTTGGTCGAGGATTTGACGAGCGCTTCGAGGTGGAAGGGGACGTTGTTGCTGTCGATCGCGGATTTGATTTTGAAATCGTAGTCGTCGGGAACGGTGGTCGTGGGATGCCCGGGGGACTGGGCGAAGGGATTGTCGGGGGCGGCGGCGGGCGGTGCGGCGGACGCGGAGGGGGCGACGGAGGGGGCGGCGGGGGCAGCGGGTTTGCCGTGGGTGTCGGCGGCAGCGACGAGGGGAGAAGCTGCGGGAGCGATGCCGTGATCAACTGAGGCGGGCGCGGCTTTGACGGGCACGGAGGCCGCGGCGGGAGCGGGATTTTTCGGAGCCGGTGGGACGGGCGGGGCGGCGGGGTTGGTGTGGTCGCCGGGAGCCGGTGCGGGACTGCCGCGCGGGGTTGCGGCCACAGGCGGGACGGGCGAGGCAGCAGGCGGGGCCGACGGACGTGCGGCAGGTGCAGGCGTTGGCGCAGGCGCGGGCGCGGGCGTGGCGCGCGCGGCGAGGGTGAGCGGGGCGGAGGGAGCCGAGGGTTTTGGCAGAGCCGGAGCGGACCGGAGGTTCGCGGGCACGGCCGCCTGCGGCACGGGGACGACTTTTTCCGGAAGGATGGGTTCGTCTGGCGCGGGTGGCGGCGTGAGCGCGGGCAACGGCGCGAAGGTCGCGGGCAGCGGCGCGACCGGCTCCGGCGGTGGGGGCGCGAGCGGTTGCCGGGCTGCGGCGGGTGCGGTCGAGATCGCAGGCGCGGGGGACAGGGGCGGGATCGAGTCAAGCGGCGGCGGCGGGGCGATGGGCACCGCCG
>BJHT01000156.1 GCA_014193395.1 Verrucomicrobiota bacterium | reverse complement strand
AACGGGGCTTGGCCCTCGCCGCCCGAGAGATTGGTTCCGCTGCGTTCGAGCGAAATCGGAGGCGCATCCAACTTGTCGGCGGGGACATACTCCAGATCGTAACGATGGTAATTGCGATAATCCAAAGGCCGCCGGGCACCGTCATCGCCCTGATCCGGCGCATCCACAGCGCGCATCAATTCTTCCTTGGCCCGCTGAACTTCACCTCCAGCGATCGCGGCGGTAAGTGGGTCGGTCGGTTCGAGTCCAGAATCCAGCAGCCGCCAAATCGCCGCGAAACCGGCCGCGTCGCGCAGTTGGGTGATGCGGTAAACGAACTTACCGATAGGTTGGCTTAAGTACCGATTTAGCAAGCGAATCGTTTGTTGAGCGGTAGCAAGACGGCTGTTCAGTTCGTTAAGCACGTTTTCCTCCAGACGACGTTCCCAATCCCGTTTGCGGTCGCTAGCGAGTTGACGGGATTTTTCCAACTCCACGGTCTCGAGCATTTGCAGGCGGGCGGACCAGACCTCGTTGCCTTCGTCGTCGGATCGGAACTCGTGCTGATACTCTGGATGCCGAAGGTTGCCTTGGCCGTCACGGGCGTTGGCGAGGCGTTCCCGCTCGGCGTTACGCTGGAGACGCGCGGCAAGCGCTTTTTGTCCTAAGTTGGAGGTTTCCTGCTGAACGGCTTCAAAACAGTCAGCCCATCTAGGGAATTCCGCGTGAAATCGATCCCGCATTTGGTCGAGTTCCGCAGCCAGCAGGCCGCTAAACTGTTGGCTCAACTCCACCCGGCTGGCTTCGACTTCGAGTCGGCCGGATTTCACGTCCGCTTCGGCGCGGACCAGTCCTTCACGCTCTGGACGGGTGGTCAGTTCAAAGTTTCTCTTTCGGTCGTTAAGGACAGCAACACGGTCGCGGATGTCTCGTTCAGCATTCTGCAATTCAGTCATCCGTTTCTGTCGGGCTTCGCGCTCCGGCGTCATCAGCAGCTTGATCGTTTCACGAGTGCGCGAGAGATCCTTCACCAATTCCGGCAATGCCCCCAATTCCCCGGCGTGCTCCGGCAATGTCGTGTCGGCGAGACCACCTTTGCGGCCTGTATCGAGCCACGTCCGCACGTCGCCGAGATGCCGGCCCAAGGACTCTAACTGAAGACGTGTCTCTGCCTGGTCCTTGAGCTTGGAATCCTTCATCCGTTTCAGGCCTTCAAGGCCAAGCGTGAGTGGCACTGAATCGGCGGGCTTGAGGCGGCGACGCAGCGGAGCCTGTTTGAAAATGCCTTCCGGCGTTATTGCACGTCCGGCGGGACTAGTCTCCATCGCTTCCACTGTCTCGACGCACCGCACGTCACCCAGCAGATGCTCGACGTATTGGCGGGCGACCGGGTGGATCACCTCAACTTTTCCGAAGAGGGATTCCTCCCGGGCACCGACACGCATCGCTCGCGCCTCGGCGGGGTTTAACAAGGACTCGGGTTCGCGTCCCGGCGGAGTGCGGCGGAGGATCTCCAGAGCCTCGCGGTAGTCGGCGGCAGTTTCGACAACGATCACCCAGCGCTGACGTCCGAGGAACAGCTCCAGTGCCGGCCACCAACGTTCCGCTTCCGGCTTAACTTCAATGAGTCGTCCAAGCTGTTCGACACGCCCGCCAAGCTTCTGTCGAATGCTTTGAAAAAGTGGAAATGCTCCCGGTGTCTGTCCTTTGGCGAGGTTTTCCAAATCGGCAGCCATCTGCTGAAGGCGCTTTTCCGCTGATGAAATACTGTCCTTTAACGGCTGCACCAGCTGTTCTATCGCAATCCAGAGTTCGTTGAATCGACCCGCCAGCCTACGCATGGCCTCCAACCGCTCCACATCGCTGCCTGAACGAAGATCAGCGAGCAAAGCGTCATCGACCGTCAGCGCATCCTTCAAACCATCGAGTGCCAATCCGGCACCGTGTTTGAGCCAGTTCATCCAGCGATAATGAAGGTCATCAAGACGTTTCGTCACCGCCTGCTGGGCGTCGCGCAGCACGGAAACTTTTCCCTCCAGTTCCAGCTTTCGCTCGGCAAGTTTGGCGATCTTGCCGCCGTCTGGATCGTTCTGAACCTCGAATTGAACGTCTCGGAGAAGTTTGCCGATTTCCTCAGCTTCAGCAGTCGCCTTGGCAATGGCCTTCAGATCGTCGGCGTGGTCGTCCAGCATCCTTTGAAGTTTCGCGGCGTGATCGTCGCGACGCTCTTCGGCCTGGAGAAGTTTGAGGGCGTGCCCGGTGTGTCGGAGCACCGCTTCCTCCCGACGCGACGATTCGCAGAGGGCGTGCTGCTCACCGATACGACGAAGGAACGCGGCTTCATCCTCCTGCGACTCCAGCCGTTTCCGGGTGTCGTCGTAGGCGCGCAACGCGGTCCGCACTTGGCTCACGTCGAGCGGGCTCTCCTCGAGAATGAAGTCGCGGATGAACTTGCCGAATTTCTCCTCCTTCTCGAAAGCGATCGCTTTGGGGAATGTCCGGCGAAAAGCCAAGGAATCGAAGTTCAAATGGCGCGGCGCTGCCATCTCTTCGAGGTAGTCCCCCTGCCGCTCGGTCAACAGGAACTCTCCAAATCCTTCCCGCCGTACCCATGCCCTGAAATCCTCCTCGCTCAACATCTGTCCATTCTGCGCGATATCCGCGTACTCCAAACGCTGTGGAATGAAGAAGTAAGTTTGCTTTGGTCTGGCATCCGGGCTCGAGAACTCTACTCGGATGCCCCAAGTCTCGGGCTTCGCTTCC
Source organism: Verrucomicrobiota bacterium (assembly GCA_014193395.1). Classification (GTDB taxonomy): domain Bacteria; phylum Verrucomicrobiota; class Verrucomicrobiia; order Limisphaerales; family BJHT01; genus BJHT01. The sequence goes on along the minus strand of BJHT01000156.1, from coordinate 12,259 downwards.
TTCTTCCGGAGCTCAACGAGCCGAGTGAATTCGAGTGCTACCAAGGTGACGCCGCTATGTCTGAGGAAGTGCCGGCCTCCTTCTCGCCCGGCCTGATTCGTGTCGCCCAGACAGTAACCTACGAGATCGCGGCCACGGGCATTACCAGCCGCGGCCCGGTTGAACTGTCTGTCCGCACCGAGCAGCACGTATTGTATCAAATCCAGCAGGGCCGATTTACCAGTGCCATACGCGCCGGAAATAAGGACATTGTCCTCAATATCAAAAATCTGGCGGTAGCCGTACCAGTTGATCGCAATTATGCGCGTAAGTGAAATGCGCTGGCTCACGGCTCCACCTCCCTCGTGACGTCCCCTCCTGGCTGACCATACGACGAGACTTGTTGTTCCCACGCCGCCGCGTTTTCAAACGGGATCACTCGCACGAGCGTGGGCAAGATTTCAATCTGCGATTCGCCAAATTGCGCTGGATCCTCGTGCCATTGCAGTCGAACGAGACGGCGGCTACGCAATCGCCCAAGCATCTCGCGCAACTGCGCCTCCGTCGGCGGGGCGATGGCTTTGAAATACAGCCTGAGCCGCTCCCAGACGTTATTGGCAGTAACAACGACCGTCTCAGTAATTGCCTCCATCCGCGCGTCGTGAAAAAGCCGCCAGAGCGTGAGAACGAGCAGCGTTTCCGCCTTGTTAAACCGAGCCGTCAGCCCGCAGTCACCGGGCACGGGACGCAGATAAAAGATGGGTTTGTCGGGGTCGGCGACGAGTTCCAAGTGCAGCGGTGCGAGGTATTCCGCCAGCTCCGATTGATGCTCGCGAGCTAGGAGGAACAACTGGCGGTCGCTTCCGGTTTCCCCGATCAATGCCCCGTCCGCCAGCAATTGGGTAAGCACGTCGGAGATCGCGCCACGGTCTTGCTCCCTAATACGATTCCAAGTCTCAAATGTGGGCCAGGGCAGAGCCATTTAAATGATCCTTTCCAAAGTGAAACGTTCAACCAGACGACCCGCCTCGCGATCTCGCGGAATGCGGTCCGGTTCGGTTCCAAAGTCCGCACGCACCGAACGAATTCGCCAGCGAATCGTCCGCCGCGATCCGACGGAGGAAGAACCCCGATCAAAGGCCAGCACCGCCAGCAGGTCGAGGAGGTCATCCTCGTTGGAGGCGCGAAGGTTCTCGGTAGAAACGGACAGCCCTTTCGCTGGCAGGTGGCGTTCGACAAACTTCGCGGCTCGCTGGGGTGTGAGGACGTTTAGATTTCGCAGCCGGATTTCGTCCGTGGCCGCCTCGGGATCAGAGTTGTCGGCCGCCTCTGAAACCGACAAATCCACGGGCAGCCTCAGTGTACGTGGACGAGACAATGAGTCGCGCCCAAAAATAACTTCCACCGCGGCCGACAAGAGCGGCATCCCTGGCGCGTTGGCGAGGTCGGAAAAGGACTTTCCGGCATGCGCTGTCGAGGCAGCATCGAGATACGTCTTTACCTGCTCGGGCCGCCGTCCACGCATCTCGGTCTGGTAACGGTAGCGAGCATCGGACAAACGACTGAAGTCCGCCATGCGCCCATCAATGAGCCGTTGTTTTACCGGGATCCCCGCAAGCTGACGTTCCAGCTTCGCCAGCCACCGCTCGGCTTCGGCGTAGGCGTCCACCGGATCGAGGCTCATATGGTTCGCCAGCCCTTCGGCAAGGCGCTGCTTCGTGAATGGGTCGTGAAGCGCCTCATAAGCAGCATTGCGGGCGCGAGCGAGACCCGACAGCAGCCCGGCTTCCTGCAACGCATCATAACAAACCATGTGCTGTCCAGAGTGGAAGCCGACCAAAAAACGCTCCAGAGTTTCACGCGCCGAACCGCTCTCTCGCTGGGCATTCTCGTGCTGAAGAATCAAAGATTCAACGGCGTGCATCTGCTCTCCTGCGCGCTCGCCACGATCAAGCAAGTCCTTCACGGTCTGACGCATTTCCTCTGGACCGATGCGGCTTGGATCCAACGCACCCTCAGCCTGCAAATCGCGACACAGGGACCGAAGCGTGGCGGCAAAGTCTTTGAGTTCCGCCGGACGATCTTCCGCCAGTTCCCGGAGCATCCGCAATAAGCGGCGCAGCGCCGGAGCAATGAGAACGAAATGCTCATCCAAACTCACCCGTCGTGGCTCCAACCAATGGACTTCGATGAGTTTATTGAAGAACTGGCCAGCCCGTTGATTAAGATCGCGGAACTGGCCCCCCTCGTCCTCGTCGAGTTGGATGTCCGGATGCCGCGCGAGCGCCTCGCGAATTAGCAGTCGCGCGTCGTCGTGAGGCAATTGCCCGCCTTCGTCCGCTGCCTCCGCCAGACGGTCGGCACAGTCCACATAGATCGCCGCCGAGGCCCGGCTCAGAGGACGGAAGAAGCCGCCACCAAAAAGGGGCGAAAGCCGCAGTCCCAAGCTTGGAGGGGAACCGTTCATTTCTTCATCCCCACGCTGCTGGCGCGTTTGGCGGTTTTCCGGCGGTAGAAGCTTTCTTGCATCGCATTCGATGGGGTTGGTTTCGCGGGCGTTTGCGACCGCAGCGCTTCGAGGCGGTCGCGGTCTTGTTCGAGGAAACGGGTGAGCTGTTTTACCGACGGCAGGGAGACGAGGTAGCGGGAGATGAAGAGCTTCTGGTCGATGCCGCCGGCGGCGTATTCCACGGTGGCGTGGTCCTGGTCGGAGCAGAGGATGATCCCGACGGGCGGGTTGTCGCCGGGCGCGACGGCGTGGGCTTTCCACCAGTTGAGGTAGAAGTTCATCTGGCCGGCGTCGCCGTGCTCGAAGGCGCGGATTTTCAGGTCGAGCAGGACGTGGCAGCGGAGGAGGCGGTGGTAGAAGACGAGGTCCACGTGGTCGTGCCGGTTGCCGACGGTGATGCGTTTCTGCCGGGCCTCGAAGCAGAAGCCCACGCCGAGTTCGAGCAGGAAGGCCTGGAGATGGTTGAGGAGGGCGGTCTCGAGGTCGTTCTCGGAGTAGGCGGCGCGTTCGGTCAGGCCGGTAAATTCGAGCACGTAGGGATCGCGGAGCAGGTCGGCGATGTCGGGCGGACGGTTTTGTTGCTGGGCGCGGCGCAGGACGGCGGCCTTGTCCTTGGAGAGGCCGGTCCGCTCGAAGAGGAGCGAGCCGATCTGACGCTGAAGCTGGCGCACGGACCAGCGGCCTTTGAGACATTCGTTTTCGTAGAAGATGCGCTTGAGCGGGTCGTCGAGGCGGAGGAGTTCGAGGAGGTGGGACCAGGTGAGATCGAGCAGGAGGTGCGGAGAGAGGGGTTTGATGCCGGTCGGCAGGGACGGGTTGAATTGGCCAGACAGTGTCTGGCTAATTGCGGGAAAGGCTGCGGCCAATTCGTCAGACGCTGCCTGACGAATCCGGAATACCGGAGCGGCGAATTGGCCAGACACTGTCTGGCCAATTGAGGTCGCGGGTGATTTCGCCACAGGAGCAGGCAATCCGGTGGTCGCTGACTGGCGAATTGGTGTGGCAGAACCCGCGGGCAAAAAGCCAGACACTGTCTGGCTAATTTGCGGATAGGCGCGGTAGAGCTGCCGGAAACTCTTGAGGTTCGAGAGGGAGAAGCCTTTGAGGTTGCGGGCCTCGAGGTCCATCGCGAGCCGCTCGAACAGTTGCTCCCCATACTTCGCGCGGTCCTCGCCGCGTTGCTCGAATTCGACGAGGTAGGCTCCGACCAGCCAGTTGCGGATTACGAGTGCTTGGTTGGCGACGCTGGCGACGCGTCCGGTCAAGTCTTGCGAAGCGAATTCAATGGCCCGGAGGAGCTGGCGATATTTCATGGCTGGCAGGTTGTGGTTGAATCCGCCTCGTCACCTCGGCGGCTACTTTTTCATCCCGACGCTGCTCGCGCGTTTGGCGATTTTGCGGCTGGTGGTGATTTTGGTGACGGTGCCGGTGGCGAGGTATTTGGCGCGCACGACTTCGAGGATGGCGTCGCGGCGGTCGTAGAGGCGCTTGGGTTTGCGGGGCGTCACGCGGGCGAGCATGTAGGCGGTGAGGAGCGGCAGGGCGATGGTGGTGTCGGTGTAGCAGACGACGCTGTCGGGGAGTTTGTCGGGATCGACTTTGCCCCAGCTCACGGCTTCGGCGGGGGTCGCGCCGCTGAGGCCGCCGGTGTCGGGGCGGGCGTCGGTGCATTGGAGGAAGTAGTCGTGGCCTTTTTCCTGGATGCCCAGGACTTCCTGAATCTGCGGCTCGGTCTGGAGCATGAAGTTTTTCGGGCTGCCGCCGCCGAGGATGAAGACGCTGCTGGTGTGGCCGGTGCTCTTGGCGTGATAGACGATGGCGGCGGTCTGGTTCACGTCGCGGTTGACGTCGGGGAGGAGCCGCGAGCCGCGCAGGGCCATGGCGGCGACGTTCATGCCGATGCTGGAGTCGCCGGGGCTGCTGGTGAAGATGGGGATGCCGCATTCGTAGGCGGTGGCGAGGACGGAGCTGTCGGCGATGCCGAGTTTCTGCTGGCGGGCGTGGACGTATTTGCCGAGGAGGTAATGGAATTCGTCGGTGCCCATCGGGCGCTGGAACTCGGGGCCTTGGATCACTTCGCGGACGAAGGCGTCGGTGTCGAGGAGGACGTTGTAATCGAAGAGGACGTCGTAGATGCGGATGACGCCGTCGGCATGGAGCGCGACGTCGTCGAGGAAGGGCGTGCCGCTGTGGAGCTGCATGTCGAGGCCGAAGTGGAGGTCGTGGTAGAGATTCGCGCCGGTGGAGATGATCCAGTCCACGAAGCCGGCTTTCATCAGGGGGATGAGGCAGCTCTTGCCGAGGCCGGCGGGGGTGAGCGCGCCGGTGAGGGACATGCCGACGAAGCCGTCGCGGGGGAGCATTTTTTTCGCGAGAAGCTGCGCGGCCTCGCGGAGGCGGCCGCCGTTGTAGGCGAGCATCGACTGGTCGATGAGGTCGGCGGCGGAGATGTCCTTGCCGACGCCAAAGGGGTTGAGGCGCGGGTAGGCGGCGAATTTTTTGGAGACAGTGGGCGTGTTTTTCTTGCTCATGGTGCGCGGGAGTGTGCGGATGTGCGGGGTGAAGGCAACGGTTTTTGAAACGCGAAACGAGGGGGCGGAAATGGCCGCGAAAGAGCGTGAGCGGGCGCAAGGGAAATAGCCGCGAAAGAACGCAGAGAACGCAGCGATGAGGGCGGGGACGGAGGGGTGCGGCGCGAGCGACGTGCCCGGGTGGAGGCGCAACGCGATGCGGCGTGCGGACGGTGAAGTGGCGTGAACGCCGCGCGCCGGACGCGCCTGCGGCGCGGCGCGGGAAAGGAAGGATTACGAGGCGGGAAGGAGGAAGGTGCCGGGGAGTTTTTTGGCGGCCTTTTCGAAAGTGACGAGGGTGTGGCCAGCGGAGTGGGTGGCTCCGTGGATGAGGCGGTCCACAAAGCCCGGCTTGGTGGTTGCGAGGCCGGGCAAGGCGAGTACCTGTCGGGCAACCGAGGTCACGGTGACGCCGCTGTGCTGAACGAAGCTGGCGAGCACAGTCAACGCCTCGGCTTTCGGCATTTCGTTATAGGACTGGAGCGCGAAATAGGCCTCGGCGAGAACGTAGTCGCTCACATGTATGATGGCATGGTCGGCCAACTACTCGTGCAGAAACTGGCTGGCGCGTTGGTAGAGGGGCACCGGATCCCCGACCAGCAAACGCAGCACCACGGAAGTGTCCAAACTGGTGGGGCCTGTGATCATGAGGCGCTGGCGGCGAGTTTTGCCGCCGTCTCGACGCTTGAACGAGCGGCAATGGCCGCGCGAATGTCATCCATATCGTGGCTCATGCCGGGGCGTACGTAACGGCGGGTGATGGCGAGCCACGGTGCCGCGGCGCGTTCGGCGGCGGTGAGTTTGGCTGGCGTGGGAGGCACCGCGGGTGAATGGGGAGCGTCCAGCCAGTTTTGAAAAAGCTGCACGGCCACAGACCGCAGTGGCCGGCCTTCCGAAGCGCTGCGCGCTTTGACGCGGCGATAAAGGTCATCGGGAATCTCGAGGGTCGCTTTCGTGGGTAACAGCTATCCGTGCCGCTGTAGGGGTGTAAAGAATGAACGCCGCAGGTTGCGCTCGTCATCTCCCGGCGTGTAGCCGCCGACGTAAGGAGAACCCGAGCACCGAAACGGCGCAGCATGGGGCCATCCTACTCGGCAGGCGGAGGGGAGGACGTTGGCTGAGGGCGGCGCGGTCTCGATGGGCGCACTGGGTGGGCAGCGGAGTTTTATGCAAAGGAATGGAGGCAAAGGAATGGGGACGGGGAGATTTTTTGTCTTCATTCCTTTGCCTCCATTCCTTTGCCAAATCCGTTTCGGGGATTGGGGTTCAGATTCAGGTGGGTCACGGCGCGTTCGCCGAACCGCTCGAGCCGCGGACTTGCGGAGCACCCGAGCGTCGAAACGGTGCAGCATGGGGAGGATTGTTGCCGAAAAATGGAGGGGGATAGGTTGGCAGTCTCTCACCTTGTCTGTGGGAGCAGTGGGTCGGGGAAAAGGAGGTTAGAGTCTCCTCACGTCGTCTCCTACAAGGGACTCGCGGACGCTTGGGCGGCGTCCGCGTGAATGCTTCCCCGGCGGCGGCGAGTCTAGGCCCGCGACCTTATGCTCCAGATTCAAAACGGTTCACCTTCTCTCAACTGCCGCGGCGCGTCCCGTCGCTCGGCGCTCAAGGCGGGCTTCCTCGGCGTGCTCGGGTTGACGACGGCGGACTGGCTGCGGTTGCAGGCGGCGGGGGCCGCGCGGCGCAGCAAGAAGTCGGTCATCCTGCTGTGGCTCGATGGCGGACCGAGTCATCTGGAGACGTACGATCCGAAGCCCGAGGCACCTTCCGAATACCGCGGGCCGTGGGGCGCGATCGAGACGAACGTGTCGGGCATCCGCATTTCCAAGCAGCTTCCGTTGCACGCGAAGCTCGCGGACAAAATGGTTTTCCTCCGCTCGATGCACCACAAGAACGGCGATCACTTCGCCGCCGCGCACTGGATGCTGACGGGCCGCTTCGGTTCCACCTCGACGAGTCAGGTGCAGAAATATCCGTCGGTCGGCTCGGTGGTGGCGCGCACGCGTGGGGCGAATGCGCCGGGCGTGCCCGCCTACGTGGGGTTGCCGGCGGCGCAGAGCGTTTATCTGTTTCCCGGCTACCAGGGCGCGGCTTATCTCGGACCGGCATATCAGCCGTTTGATGTGAACACGGCGCAGAAGTATCTCTCGGCGGCGGACACGTCGGCGGTCCAGCCGCCGCAGTGTCTGGAGAATTTCACCGGCGATGTGCGCCGCACCGGCGAGCGCGTGAGTTTGCTCTCGCAGCTCGACCATTTTCGCCGTGACCTTGACGGCTCGGGGACGATGGCGGCGATGGATCAATATCAGCAAAAGGCCGTGGACATGGTGCTTGGCAACGCGGCGCGCGAGGCGTTCAACATGGACAAGGAAACCGCGAAGACGCGCGACCGTTATGGGCGCGGGCCGTGGGGGCATTACACGTTAATGGCGCGGCGGCTCGTCGAGGCGGGCGTGGGTTTTGTGACCGTGGACATGCCGCACTGGGACGATCACTCGGGCATCGAGAAGGGGCACGGCTACAAGCTGCCGGTGCTCGACGCGGCGGTGTCGGCGTTGGTGCAGGACCTCGCCGACCGCGCGCTGTTGAACGATGTGCTGGTGATTGTCATGGGTGAATTCAGCCGCACGCCGCGGATCAATCAGGGGCAGCCGGGCATTCCGATTCCGGGCCGCGATCACTGGGGCGATGCGATGTCCGTGCTGTTGGCGGGCGGCGGGCTGCGCACCGGGCAGGTGATCGGCGCGACGAATTCGAGGGGCGAACATCCGGTCGAGCGCCCGCTCACACCGGCTGATCTGCTCGCGACGGTGTATCACTTCTTGGGCATTGATCCGCATCAGACCTTCAACGATCACACGGGCCGGCCCGTGCCGCTGCTGGATGAGGGCGCGCCGATTGCGGAAATTATTTGAGCGAGAGCGGTGGTGGCGACGAGCGGGGCAGGGGTGGGGAGGCGACAGCTTGTCGCCTCCTGTAGAGCGGGGGCGGTGGTGGTGAAGAGCAGAGCAGGGGAGGTAGCCAGAATTTTTTTTATCAACCACCGCTGGACACGGATGGACACGGATGGGGAGGGAAGGTGGGGACGGCGGGAGCGGAGTGTGGGTGGTTTGACTGCGCTTGGGACGCAGGGGCCGTCCGCCTCCTCACGTCGGCGGCTACGGGAACTCGCGGGCGGGCCGCGCGCGCGCCGGGGAATCAGAGCACTTTCACGACGATGGCGGTGAGATCGTCGAGCTGGACGGTGGTGCGGGAGAAATCTCCGACGGCGGCGGCGAGGGCGGCGACAATGGCGGCGGCTGGCTCGTTGCGATGCCCGCGCACGACCGCGCTGGCGCGTTCGGTCCCGAAGAATTCCTCGGTCGGCGACATGGCTTCTTCGATGCCGTCGGTCATGAGCAGGAGCAGGTCGCCGGGGAGGAGGGGCAGCTCGGATGAGGTCGCGTACACGGAATGGGAGCGGACGCCGAGGGGCGGGCCGGAGCGCTTGAGCGTGGCCTTGACGATGCCGTCGCGGTCGAACAGCAGCGCGGCGGGATGGCCGGCATTGGCGAAATTCAGCGTGCGCGCGACGGGGTCGATGCTGGCGAGGAGCAGGGTGACGAAGCGTTCGTCGCCGACGTCGCCGGAGAGCATGCGGTTGGCCTGGCTGAGGATGTCGCCTGCGGCCTCGTGGGTTTGGGCGAGGACGCGGAGGCATGCGCGTGTTTCGGCCATGAGCAGCGAGGGGCCGAGACCGTGGCCGGTGACATCGCCCACGACGAAACCCCAGCGGCCGCGGAGCAGCGGAATGTAGTCAAAGTAGTCGCCGCCAATCGCATCGGCGGGCACGGAGAAGCCGGCGATCTCGATGCCCGCGAGCTGCGGGGCGGACTTGGGAAAGAGGCGCTGCTGAATCTCGCGCGCGACGCGGAATTGCTCCTCGTTTTCGTGCAGTTGCGCCTTGGCGCGCTTGAGTTCCATCACGTCGCGGATGAAGGCGACGAGCCAGTTGCGGCCGGGCAGGGGCAGGCGGTTGACCGTCAGTTCGACCGGGAATTCGCGGCCGTCGCGGCGCACGCAGACGCTTTCGAGAATGGGCCGTTGTGGGCCGGAAACATTGGCCGCCGTCGCGGTCATGGTCGTGGTCTGCAGGATTTCGGTGGCGAGGCGCGGCGGGAAAAGGGTCGCGAAAGGCAGGCCGATGGCTTGTTCGGGAGTGTGGCCGAAGACCTGCACGACGGCGGGGTTGGCGAAACGGATGATGCCGGTTTCGTCGAGCAGCAGGACGGCGTCGGTCGCGGTCTCCCAGAGGGCGCGGTAGCGTTCCTCGCTTTCGCGCAGGGCGAGTTCGGCGCGGCGGCGGGCGGCGCGGACTTCGGCTTCGCGGAGTTCGCGTTCCACGGCGGGGGCGAGGCGGTGGAGGTTGTCCTTCATCACGTAATCGTGCGCGCCGGCGCGCATGGCCGCGACGGCGGTTTCCTCGCCAATGCCGCCGGAGACAATGATGAAGGGGAGATCGAGATTTTTGCCCTGATAGAGCCGGAGCGCGGCCAGCGCGTCGAAGGTCGGGAGGTTGTAGTCGGAGATGATGACGTCCCAGGTTTCCGTGGCGAGGGCGCGCTCGAATTCATCGGCCTGGAGCACGCGCCGGGTCTGGAGCTGGAAGCCGCCGCGCTCCAGCCAGGTGGTCATGAGGAGCGCTTCAATCTCGGAGTCCTCGACCAGCAGCAAACGGAGGGGCCTGGGCATAAGGCGGGCGGGGTTGGTTGGTTTACGGGGCGGGACCGAGGAGTTCGCGGACCTTGGCGGGAATGTCAGCGTGGCGCATCAGGGATTCGCCCACGAGAATCGCGCGCGCGCCGCAGCGGGCGAGGCGCCGGACATCCGAGGCGGTATGGATACCGCTTTCGGCGACGAGGAGTTTGGCACCGGTGCGGAGCGGCTCGGCGAGGCGGGCGGCAAGGCGCTCGGTGGTGCCGAGATCGACGGTGAAGGCTTTGAGATTGCGGTTGTTGACGCCGATGAGTTCGGCACCGGCGGCGAGGGCGCGGTCGAGCTCGGCCTCGTCGTGAACCTCGACGAGCGCGGTCAGTCCGGCGGCGCGGGCGAGCGTGTGGAAATGGCGGAGCTGCTCGTCGGTGAGGATGGCGACGATGAGCAGGATGGCGTCGGCTCCCCATTCGATGGCTTCGAGGATCTGGCGCTCGTCGATGATAAAATCTTTGCGCAGCAGCGGGAGTTTCACGGCGGCGCGAATCTGGCGGAGGTAATCTAGCGAGCCTTGGAAAAACTTCTCGTCGGTGAGCACGGACAGACAACTGGCCCCGGCGCGCTCGTAGTCACGGGCAATGCGCACGGGATCGAAATCAGCGCGGATGATCCCGGCGGAGGGCGACGCTTTCTTGACCTCGGCGATGAGCGCGACGGGCGCGCCGCGACGTAGGGCGGCGAGGAAGTCGCGCGGTTCGTCGCGTTCGAGCAGGGCGTCGCGCAGGTCGCCCGCGGCAAGGAGGCGCGCAGGGAGTTGGGCGACCTCGAGTTGTTTCTGGGCGACGATGGTGTCGAGGATGTTCACGGGGAAATTATTTGGCCCTGCTGGAAGGCGAGCTTTTGCGTGCTGGGTGACTCGGGATTCTCTGCGTCCTTCCAATCTCTGCGGTGTTCTGTGCAGGCGGCGTATTGCGATCGGCTGGCGAGGAGGGAACTGGAACAGTACACCGTGTTATCGGAAGAGCGTAGAGAGGGACCGGCGAAAATTGGAGCAGATCGGCGAGTATCCACCCCTCACCCTCATTCCCTCTCCCCGTTGAGGGGCGAGGGAGGTCCGAGGCGTGTGCGTTGGTTGGCATGGGCTGGCGGTGGGTTGATTTCATTGTTTTGGTTTCGTCACTGCCAGCCGCGATCCGCATCGGTGCGGCTTTCGACTAGGCCCTGGCACGCGACCGGCGCTGGCCTGCTGGGCGGATCGAAACCACATCCAGTGGGTCCAAAATGTCGAGAACTCCTTTGTCATCCTCAACCATCAGGTAGTGACGCGTGAATCCGACAAAATCCCCGTGCGGTGCGGAATACTTCATCCCATCCGAGGTGCGAATGACGAATGGCCCTGGTCCGGTGATTTGCTTCCTGATCGTGTCCGTGTTCACGGCCTGTTTGTCGCTCCGATGGCCGCGCTGGTCAAGCAGCGGGCCGCCCACTAATGACTAATCACAAATCACTAATTACTTCCCACTCCTACTCCTCTTCATCCTTCACCCCCTGCATCCGCTTCAGCGGCCCGCCGGCGCGCAGCCAGGCGTGGACGAACGCGTCGAGGTCGCCGTCCATCACGGCCTGCACGTCGCTGGTTTGGCAGCCGGTGCGGAGATCTTTCACGAGGCGATACGGCTGGAAGACGTAGCTGCGAATCTGATTGCCCCACGAGACGCTGCCTTTCTCGCCGTAGAAGCGTTCCATCTCGGCCTTTTGCTCGTCTTGGCGGAGCGCGAAAAGTTTCGAGATCAGGAGGGTCATCGCGGCGGCGCGGTTCTGGTGCTGCGAACGCTGGCCTTGCGACGCGGCCACGAGACCCGTGGGCAAGTGCGTGATGCGTACCGCGGTTTCAACTTTGTTCACGTTCTGGCCGCCCTTGCCGCCGGCGCGATAGGTGTCCACCTGCAGCTCGACCGGAGGAATGGTGATCTCGGCGGACTGCTCGGCGATTTCGGCGATGACATCGACGCTGGCGAAGCTGGTGTGGCGGCGCTTGTTCGAGTCGAACGGTGAAATGCGCACGAGCCGGTGAACGCCGCGTTCGGCCTTGCAGAAGCCGTAGGTGTTCTCGCCGGTGACAAGCATCGTGACGCTCTTGAGACCGGCGGACTCGCCCTCGAGCGCGTCGGTGATCTCCACCTTCCAGCCGCGCGATTCGCACCAGCGCTGATACATGCGGAGCAACATGCTCGCCCAGTCGCACGACTCGGTGCCGCCGGCACCGGCATTGATCGAGAGAATGCAGTTATTCTTGTCGAGCGGGCCGTTGAGGAGGACGCGGAGTTCGAGCGCGTCGAGATTCTTGGTGAACTTCCCGAGATCGCGGAGCAACTCGGTTTCGAGCGTGGCCTGCGCGGCGGGCGGCTCGTCCGCGCCGAGTTCGAGCATGACGCGGAAATCGTCGAGATGCTTTTAGGCCGCGACCAGCGGTTCGGAGCGGCGGCGGAGGGAATTGGCTTCGTCGATG
>BJHT01000155.1 GCA_014193395.1 Verrucomicrobiota bacterium | reverse complement strand
AAAACCCAGCGTGCCTGCCGCCACAAACGGCGGCGTGCTGAATTTGGAGTGCGGTGACTGGTCACCGCTTTCGCGCAGGCGGCTGGTCGCCGTCGAATTCCCGCGCGCTTCCGCTCACGCGAGCACGCCACCGCTGGCGCGAGCGGAGAATGCCCCTTCACCCACCGGCGCACGCGGACAGCCGACGGCGACCAGTCGCCTCGAAAAAGCGGTGACAAGTCACCGCACTCCAAACTCTCCGCGCCGTCGATTGCGGCTCGACCGCGTCAAGCATCCCCGCGGTTAACATTCCGGTGTTTGTTCCTGCCCCATCAGAGCCGCCGCCACGGGTTCACGCCGTCGCGACGGCAGATGCGCCAGTAGAGCGCGAGGTAGAGCACGTTGGCGGCGATGATACAGACGTTGGCGGCGTTGACCCAGAGGATGGGGATGTTCGGTTGCGACGCGACTTTGGCGATGTGGTTCATCGCCCAGCCCGCGAGGTCGCCGAGGAGCACGAAGATCCCGATGTAGAGCGACTGGCCACGCACGCTGTTGCGGCGCACGAGCATCGCGGGCAGTTGTGCGCTCAGGAGCAGCGTGGTGAGCGTGGCGCTGATGCCACCGAAGATGTCCTGAAACGCCGCGCGGAACGCCACCACCGCCACTGCCGCCAGCAGCAGCACGAACGCGATCAGCGGGTAGAAGATTTCGCGCAGCAGCGGTTCGGCGTAATCCTCGCGGCCGAACTTGAGCAGCGTGCCGAACACCGCGAGGTCGAGCGCCAGCCACACGCCGTTGGCCCCGCGAAACACGGGCGGCGTGCCGTCGCTGAAGGTGAACACCGTTTCCCACACAACGTTCACGCACAGCGCCGTGAGCGGCATGCCGAAGCTGCGGTCCTTGATTCCGCGCCACACCATCAGCCCATAGACAGCGCTCCAGCACAGCAGGCCGAGGAACGGAATCACCTGCTGCGCCAGCGGCGAAAAGTGGACCGGTTCCATGGCGTGGTTTTTCGGACGCGCGACGCGTTGGGATGCCTGCCGGCGACGGGTTAGAAGCGCAGGCTGATCGTCGCGTACACCGAGCGCGGCACCTGCGTGGTCTGGCTGATCACGGCGATCTCGGGGCTGAATTCGGTGTGGCGCGCCGAGAGGAGATTCTGGCCGACGAGGGCGAACTCGACGTTCTTGCTGGCCTTCCAGCCGAGCCGCGCATCCATGGAGAAATAGGGATTCACGCGCGGCCCGCCCGGCGCTGCGGGCGGCAGGACATCCACGTAACGGGACATTATATCGAGCTCCAGATTGCCCGGCAGGTCCATGGACGAGCGCAACGCCACCTGGTTGACGGGGTCGCGCCCGGCCTGCAGGTAGGCATCGACCTCGACTTGGAGCTGGGAATAGCCGGCCGAGAGCCGCCACCAGTCCGCGGCCTGCCATTTCGCACTGACCTCGAAGCCGTAGGTCTGCCGGCTGCCGATGTTGACGGCGTTGATCGGGAGGACGAGGTGGAAGTTCTGGTTAAATTCGGGAAATGGCGCGCCCACTCTGCCGGCGACAACGTTCCGGTATTCGTTGTAGAACGCCGCCGTGTCGAAGGACAGGCGGTCGGTCACTTCAAGGCGATAGCCCAACTCATACGCTAGCAGTGTCTCCGACTTGGGATTGGCCGCCGGGCCGCCGCGGAAGAAAAGGTAATCCACCGAGCCGTCGCCGTTGAGATCGCCCACCGGCATTGGTTGCAGCCCGAGCGCGACGCGTTCCCGGATGTCCGTGATGCTGCGCCCGGGCATCTGGATGGCGCGCGAGACGGCGCCCCAGATGGTCTGCTTCTTGGTGGGCTGCCAGACGAGCCGGGCGTTGGGCTGCACCTCGAAACCGGTGCGGTCGTTGTGCTCCACCTTGCTGCCGAGGGTGAGCTTCACGTGATCGTCGAAGAACCCGATTTCATCCTGCAGGAACGCGCTGAAGAGCTGCGAATTAAGTTCGCGGCGGTCGTAAATGAACACCGCGTTGTCGGGCTGCACGTCCGGGAAGTACCGATAGCCCGCGCCGGCCACGACGGTCTGCCGTTCGCCCAGCGGGAAGCGGTGCTGTATGTCGAAGTCCAGGATGTCCTGTCGCGCGACAATGCCCAGTTCGTGGCGGTCGTTGCGGTCATAGTAGGCCTGGATTTGCAGCTCCGATTCCGGTCCGAATTCGCGCGTGTAGCGGCTCAGAATGTTGCCGCCGTAATTCCGGTAGGTCTGGTCCGTGAGCGGGAAAAAATTGGGGCCGACGAAATTCGGAATCGCCAGGCGGTTGTCGTGCCGTTCCGCATAGGCGTCCCCCTGCAAGGTCAGACGCGCGACGTCGGTGACTTTCCAGTCGGTGCGAAACCCGCCCTGAACCATCGTCGAACTGTCGTGCCCGCCCTCGCGCGGGGCACGCTCGCGGAAATTGAAGTAGCCGCGCGCGAAGGCATCCTCGCCGACCTTCGCCCCGTACCGCGCCGAGAAAAACCCGCGCTCCATCGTGCCGCCGCCCGCATTCACAAACACGCCGGGCGTCTCCTTGGCCTCCTTGGTGATGATGTTGATGACGCCGTTGACCGCGTTGGCACCCCACAGCGTCCCGCCGGGGCCGCGGATGACTTCGATGCGTTCGATGTCCTCGAGCACGTAATCCTGCACGTTCCAGAACACCCCGTTGAACACCGGTTGAAAAATCGTCCGCCCGTCCACGAGCACGAGCATCTTGTCGGCGAAGATATTGTTGTTGCCGCGCGCCGAGACCGCCCAACTGTTGGCGTCGGCCTGCGCCACGGACATGCCCGGCACCAGCCGCAGCGCCTCGGGGAAGGACCGCGCGCCGCTGCGGCGGATGTCATCATTCGTGATGACCGCCACCGCCGCCGGGGCCTCGAACAAAACCTCGGGGCGTTTCGAGACCGACGTGATGATCATGCGCTCGGCCTTGAGCCAGCGCAGTTCATCCGCGAGATCGAACTTCTTGCCGTCCGGGGCGGCGGGAGTGGCGGGAGTCGCGACGGCTGGCGTCGCGGCGGCGGGCGCGGCGTTGGTGTTGGCCGGAGCGGCGGCGGGTGCCGGCGACTGTTGACCGGACGCGGCGAGCGCGCCGGCCAGCATTACGGCGGCGCAGAGGCGTCTGGTGGTGGCGGAAAAATTCGTGGCGACAGTCAGGGTGGTCATGGCAGATGAAGGGTTCGCAGACGCAGGAGTTGGAGGACGCGGGCTTTTTCCCCGAGCTCGATCGACGCTGCTGCGCGCGACTCAGATTGGCACTTGGCGTTACGAATTACGGGGAACACCGCGGCATCGTGGCGGGCGGAGACGGGGAAGGCAACGGCATTAATCAAACTGCGAAATGCGGAGCGGACCGGGGATGTGGAAGGCGCCAGCCGCTCCCAACCTTGCACCTCGCTGGGCCCGGGGCGTGGCGCGTTCCGGGAACGTTTCCGCAACGCGCGGCAGCCCGGCGGCCCGGCGGGCAGCCGGGCTGCTGCTGCCAGCACTTGCGGAATGCCCCGCAGAAGCTCGCACTCCGCACGTATGGCTTGCGCACTCGCCGCGCCCTAGGCAGGGTCCGCCCAGCCAAGCACCGTATGTTGCCGCCTTTCCAACTCAGCCGCCGTCACGCACTCCGTGCGCTGGCGCTGGTTGGTTTGGGCGCGCCGCTGCTCCGGTTGGCGCGCGCCCAGTCCGCAGGCGGCGCGACGATTCACTTCTACAGCCCGGAGACGAACATCAACAATTTCGGCACGCTCAAGAGCGAGTTCGACACGTTTTTCACCACCGCGGGCGGGCACAAATTCCAACCCTACGGCGACCGCGCGGCGTTCGAGAAGGCGCTGGCGGGCAACACCGGGGTCTTCCTCTTGTCGAGCTGGCATTACCCGCAACTGCCCGCCAAGGCCGGCTGGCAGCCGGTGCTCATCGGCCAGCTCAGAGACAAATTCACCCAGCGGCATGTGCTCTGCGCGCGGCGGACCGTGGCCAACGTGGCCGCACTCAAGGGCGCGAAGGTGGCTTCGCCCGGCAACAAGGCCTTCACATTGAATCTGCTCGCCGACCTGCTCGGCCCGGCCCACCACGCGCTCGTCACCGAGCAAAACGTCCTCGCGGTTCCGAAGGACATCGATGCGCTCATGGCCATCGGCTTCGGCCTCGCACAGGCGGCCATCGCCACCGAGAGCGGCCTTGAGAAGCTGGCCAAGACCAACGCCAAACAGCACGACGCTCTCGCCCAGCTCGCCCGCGGCCCCGAACGGCTGCTGCCCGTCGTCGTTGCCCAAGCCCAACCGGATGCTGCGAGCCAGGCCCTCCTCCAGGTGCTCGCCCGCATGGGCCAGGATGCCGAAGGACAGCAACGGCTCCGGCTGCTGGGCCTGGATGCGTTCGCCCCGATTGGCGAAGCCCACCGTCACGCACTTCGCAAATGAAAGCGCACCCGCCTCCCAACTCTCCGCGCCCGCGTGCCCGGCGCGGCCTGAACGCTTCGTTCGTCTGGCTCGCGCTGCTGCTGTTCGCCGCCACGGCGCTGCTGGCGCTCGCCGCCGCGCCGCCGACGGGAAAAGTGCTGGTGGTCAACTCGGATGCGTCGGTTGCCCGATATGCGGAAGTACGGAACGCCTTCAAGGAAACGCTCGGTGCCGACGCGTTGAGGGAAGTGGACCTGAGCAAGGTCGGCGAGGCCGGGTTGCGGCGGGCGCTGGCGGCCGACAATCCAGGCATCCTCTATTGCATCGGCGGCAACGCCTACCAGAGCGCCGCGAAGCTGGCGCGCGGCCGGTCCATCATCCTGAGCACCGCGATCAACTGGGAGCGTTTCAAACCCGATCCGCGCACCACGCGCGTGATCGCCAACGAACTGCCGGCGGTCGCGCAGCTCACGCTCTTCCGCCATTTCTTCCCGCAACTGCAACGCGTCGGCGTGGTATACAATCCCGCCATCAACAAACAGTGGTTCGAACAGGCGGTCGCGGCTGGCAAAGAGGTCGGCGTGGAGGTCATTGGCCGCATTGTCACCCGCAGTTCGCAGGTCGGCTCCGCGCTGGCCGAACTCACGCCGAAGGTGGACGCGCTCTGGCTAACCCCGGATCCCGTGGTGCTCGAGAACGAGGTGACGGTGAAGCTCTACTTCTCCCGCGCGGACGCGGCGCGCAAGCCGGTCTTCGCCTACTCCGCGAGCTACGTCGAGGTGGACGCGACTGCGAAGCTGGGCGCGACCTTGGTGCTCGCGCCGGACGTGCCGACCACGGGCCGCCAGGCCGCCAGCATCGCGCAGGACTTCGCCGGCGCGCCCGCGGTGACCACCCCGGCTGGTTCCGAGGTGACCTTGAACCTCAAGCGCGTGCAGCACTACGGCCTCCAGTTCAACCGTGACGCCCTTGACTCCGTGAACAATCTCCTCCGCTAAATGAACGGCGTCGGCGCGAAACCCACGGTTCGCGGGGTGAAGCTCAAAGCTCAAAGCTCAAAGCTCAAAGCTCAAGGGAAGGGCCAAGGGCCAAGGACCAATGGGAGCGGCGCGATTTGCCGCGGCGCAGAATTTTTTTAATACTGCCGTTCCCTACGAAAACTTCCGCGGCATCAACGCCGCACTTGGCGCTTGGTCCTTGCTCCTTCCCTTGAGCTTTGAGCTTTGTGCTTGGAGCTTTCCTCCCGCGTCGCGCTAACCCATGGACGCTTCTCCCCAATTCCGCCGCGGCATCCGCTGGAAACTGCTGGTCACGATGCTCGGCCTCATCGTCGGCCTGCTCGCGGTGCTCTCGTGGCTGGAAATCGACGCGTCCCAGCAGCTCATCCAGCGCGAGATGGAGCGGCGGGTCCAGTTGATGCGCGACGTGCTCGTGGCGCGCGGCGAGGGCGCGGCGACGCAACTGGCCAAGGAGATTGGCAACCAGATCGCGGGTTTCGCCTTCTCGACCGTGTCGGAAATCGTGACCAACGCCACGCGGCTGAACCCGCAGTTAAGCTACGCCCTCGTGCTCAACACCAAGGCCCAGGCGCTGGCCCACGCCGGCGAACGCGGCTCGTTGATCCACTTCGATGGCGAACTGAAACAGTACACGGGCGCGGCGGATCGCCTGGCCGCCGGCCAGACCAGCCTGCTGGCCACCAACGTCGTGGTGCAGCAGACGGAGGTGCTCGAGATCATCGCGCCGATCATCGTGGGCAACGAGCGCTGGGGCGTGCTCCGGCTCGGCTATTCGCTGGCGGATTTGCGCCGGGAAACCCAGCGCACGCGCCGCGAGATGCACGCCCAGGTCGCCGCCGTCATCACCCGCAGCGTCACGACCGCCGGGGCGGCCGTGTTCCTCAGCATGGGGGTGGTCGCGTGGCTCTCGGCCTTGATCACGCGCCCGCTCCAGCGCGTGACCGAGTCCGCGCGGCAACTGGCCACGGGGGATTTCAGCGCCGCCGCAACGCTCGACGTCCGCTCGCAGGACGAGGTCGGCGTGCTGGCCGAGGCCTTCACCAAGATGGCCGACAACCTCCAGCGCACCTACGCGCAGCTCGAGGAATCCAACCGCACGCTCGAATTGAAAGTCTCCGAGCGCACCCGCGAACTGGCGCACATGACCGAACTGGCCGAGGACGCGCGCCAGGCGGCCGAGGCCGCCAACCGGACCAAGAGCGCCTTCCTCGCCAGCATGAGCCACGAGCTGCGCACCCCGCTGGCGGCCATCATTGGCTTCGCCGAACTGCTGCTGGCCGACGCGCAGGCCGAGGGGCGCGCCGAAGCGGCGGACGATTTGCAGCGCATCATGGATTCGGCCAAGCACCTGCTCGGCCTCATCAATGAGATTCTCGATCTCTCCAAGATCGAGGCGCAGAAAATGGAATTGCACCTTGAGCGGTTCGAGGTGGCCAACCTCCTCCGCGAGGTCGGCAACACCCTCACGCCGCTCGTCAAGAAGCGCGGCAACCAGCTCCTCATCACGAGTGGGCCGGACCTCGGCTCGATCCAGGCGGACCTGACCAAGCTCAAACAGTGCCTGCTCAACCTCCTCAGCAATGCCAGCAAGTTCACCGAGGACGGCGTCATCCGGTTGCACGTCGAGCGCTTCGTCCGCGAGGGCGTGGGCTTCCTCCGTTTCGCCGTGAGCGACACCGGCATCGGCATGACGCCCGAGCAGTTGGGCCGGCTCTTCCAAGCCTTTCAGCAGGCCGACAGCGCCACGTCACGCAAGTACGGCGGCACCGGCCTCGGCCTGGTCATCACCAAGAAATTCTGCGAACTCATGGGCGGCAACATCAGCGTCGCCAGCGAGCCGGGAAAAGGCTCGACCTTCACCATGGAGCTGCCCGCCGAGGTGCGGAAACCAGAGGCCAAACCCGTCCCGCCGGCGGGCAAAGCTCCCCCCGGCGGAGCCGACGCGCGCACCGTGCTGGTCCTGAGCGCCGACAAAAATGTCCACCAACTCGTGGGCGACGCGCTGGTCGGCAGCGGCTGCCAGTTGCGCGTCGCGCTCAACGACGCCGCGGGCCTGACGCTCGCGCGCGAACTCCGGCCCGTGCTCATCACGCTCGACGCCGCCGCGCCCGGCGCGGACGGCTGGTCGGCGATGGGCCAGCTCAAGTCCGACCCCGAGCTGGCGGCCATCCCCGTGATCCTGCTCACGCTCAAAGATGGCCAGGCCGACGCGGGCTTCACGCTCGGCGCGGCCGAGTTCCTCGCCAAGCCGGTGAACTCCGCCCTGTTGAGCCGCGCGTTGCATCGCCATCTGCATTATCCGCCGGACGGTTACGTGCTGCTCGTCGAGGACGATCCGGTCTTGCGCGAGATGATGACGCGCCTCATCGAGAACGAAAAATTCCCCGTCACCGCCGCCGAGAATGGCCGGCGCGCCCTCGAACTGGTGAAGCAAAATATTCCGAAACTCATCCTGCTGGACATCATGATGCCCGTGATGGACGGCTTCCAATTCCTCGGCGAACTGCGCCAGCGCAAGGAATGGGCGCACATCCCCGTCGTAGTCCTCACCGCCAAGACGCTCTCCCCGGCGGAGCGCGACTTCCTCGCGGCCCACACCAACAACGTCCTCCAAAAGGGTGCCAGCGTCCGCGACGACGTGATGACCAACATCCGCCAACACATCAAAGCCCCCGAACCCGCGCGCCCTGGCGCCTGAACCCTTCCCCGCCATGCCCAAAATCCTCGTCATCGAAGACACCGAGAACAACCGCATCATCATTGGCCGCCGCCTCAAGGCCAAAGGCCACGACGTGCATCTGCGCGAGGACGCCGAGGCCGGCATCAGCGCCGCGCGGGAGCTTCAGCCGGCGGTCATCCTCATGGACATCGGCCTGCCCGGCATGGACGGCTGGGCCGCCGCCAGCGCGCTCAAGGCCGACGCCGTCACCGCGCACATTCCCATCATCGCCCTCACCGCCCACGCGATGGCCGGCGACCGCGATAAAGCCCTCGAGGCCGGCTGCAACGACTACGAAACCAAGCCCATCGACTTCGTGGCCCTCTTCGCGAAAATCGACGCGCTGACCGGCGGCGGCACGGCCCCCGCTCCCCCCGCGCCCGCTGGTTGACCGGCACCCGGCCCACGGCCCATCGCAATGCCCACTACGCCTCCACTCCGCCTCCTGCCCGAGCGCGTCAGTGTCGCCCGGCACGACCTGCGCAATGCGCTGGGCGAGATCCTCGGCTTCGCGGAGCTGATCGCCGAGGAGGCGGCCGATCTCGGGCAGGCGCAGCTCGTCGCCGAGCTGCCGGTCCTCCAGCACGCCACGGAGGAAATCCTCAAGCGCCTCGGCCAGACCCTCACCCTCGAAAACCTCGCCAACCACCCCGACGCGAGCGACGAACTCGGCCGCACTCTCCAGCGTTTCTCGCAGACCACCGACGACACCGTGACCGCCCTGCACGCCCGCTGCGCGCAACTTCCCTCCCGGCCGTTCCTCGACGATCTCCAGCGCATCAGCGCCTCCGCCCGCCGCTTGAGCAACCGCGCGCCCGAACTGCTGGCTGAAATGTTCGCGCCGGTTGTGCCCACCCTGGCCGAGCTCGAGACCGTCTCCGTTCCGCCGGGCGACAGCGGCGAGACCACCTTTTTCCGCAAACCCGCCGGCCCCGCCGCCACTACGGCCGACGGCGAGAACACCGCCTTTATCACGCGCGCCGAAGTCCGTCCCCCGGCCACCGGCACCATCCTCGTGGTCGATGACACCGAGTCCAACCGCGCCCTGCTTACGCGGCGGCTCAGCCGTGAGGGCTTCACCGTCGCCGTCGCCGAACATGGCCGGCGCGCGCTCGACCTCCTACGCCGCCACGCGTTCGACCTCGTGCTACTGGACATCATGATGCCCGAAATCGACGGCCATCAGGTCCTCACCGCGATGAAGGCCGACCCCGCGTTGCGGCACATCCCGGTCATCATGATCTCCGGCCTCGACGACCTGGACACGCTGGTCCGCTGCATCGAAGGCGGCGCGGAAGATTATCTCACGAAGCCCTTCGACCCCGTGCTCCTGCGCGCGCGCATCGGCGCCTGCCTCGACAAAAAACGCCTCCGCGACCGCGAGCGCGAGCATCTCGCCGTGATCGACGAGCAGCGCCGCCGCGCCGACGAATTGCTCCACGTCATCCTCCCGCATTCCATCGCCGTCGAACTCAAGGCGACCAACGTCGTCCAGCCCCGCCACCATCCGCACGTCGCCGTGCTCTTCAGCGATGTCGTCGGCTTCACAGCATATTGCGAACAGCACCCGGCCACCGAGGTGCTCGTGCATTTGCAGGCGCTGGTCCGCGCCTTCGAGGAAATCGCCGCGCGCCACGGCCTCGAAAAAATCAAGACCATCGGCGACGCCTTCATGGCCACCGCGGGCTTGATCGAGCCGGTCGCCAACCCCGCGTTGCACGCCGTGCGCGCCGGCCTGGAGATGGTGCAGGCCGCCCGCAGCCTGCGTAGCGGCTGGGAAATCCACATCGGCGTCCACTCCGGCCCCGTGATCTCCGGCGTCGTCGGCCAGCGCAAATACCTCTTCGATGTCTGGGGCGACACCGTGAACACCGCCTCGCGCATGTGCGGCCTGGCGGGCCGCGGCGAACTCTGCGTCTCCGAACACACCTGGCGCGAACTGGCCGCCGACTGCACCGGCGTCTCCGCCGGCACCTTCCCCGTGAAGGGCAAAGGCGACCTGCAGGTGTTCCGGGTGGAGACTTCGCGTTGAGCGGGAAGGGAGTGCGCGGCGGCGGCTGAGTAATTAGTAATTAGTGATTAGTGGCCAGGCACCGCCCCTGACTAATTACTAATCACTAATTACTAATTACTATTTTCGGCCTAAGCCCCGCTCTGGGACAAAGCATTGACAAGCCGCAGGCGGGGTTTTCTCTTGCGCCTGACGAAACTGGCGGCGCGGGTGCGGCGCTTCGGGATGCGGATTTATGACTCAACTGGAACTGCGAAATCAGATCGGCGAATTGCGGCAGCGGCGCACCAACGTGCATTCCGTGCTGCACTTGGCGGCGACGTTTGGGCTGATCGCCGCGGCCCTGTGGTTGCTGCGGACGCAGCCGTTGGAGATCGTGGCGGTACCGGGGTTTCTGCTGATCGGGCTGATGCAATACCGGCTCGTCATGGCCTCGCACGAAGCGACGCACAAGACGCTGTTTCATCCGGTCTGGCTGAATGAAACGATCGGTCTGCTGACGGCGTCCCTCGTGGGCATCTCGCTCTTCAACTACCGCAAGGCGCACATGGATCATCACAAATCGCCGCAGTCGATCGCGGACGATGTCGATGGCTATATCTACCGCCCGTTGCTCACAACGAAGGCGGGCTGGCCGCGCACCTGGAAGCTGTTCGCCGGCTTGTTCGTGGACATCTATGTGAAGTTCCACCGGAAGCTGTTCGGCGATAACACGGCGAAGCCAGCGGGCGCCGCGGCCGCCGATGGCGCCGGTGGCGGCGTGGTGGCGCATCTGCAATCGGTGTTCGTGCAGCTCGCGCCCATCGCCGTGGTGCAGACGGCGGTGCTGGTGGCGTTCGCGTGGTTCTGGGTGTGGTGGGCGTACTTCATATTCTGGTTCATCCCGATTTTCCTGATCGCGCTGGGCATGGACCGGGCGCGGACCTTTCTCGAACACAGCTACAATTATTTCTTCCCCGGCCCGCCGATTCCAAATCTGGCCGAGGCCCCGCAGGACACCATCGACGTGGACACCAACGCGCTGGAGCGCTTCCTGTTTGCGCCCTTTGGCTTCAGCTATCACCAAGCCCACCACGCGCAACTGACGGTGCCGTATTACAACCTGCGCGAGTTGGCCGGTGTGCTGGAGGAAAACCAACCCGGCTACCATCGGCGGATCAAAGGGTCGTATCTGGGGCTGTTGTTCAAGGTGCTGTGGGCGCGGTGAAGGGCGGGGCGAAAGCTCCAAGCATAAAGCTCAAAGCTCAAGGGAAGTTCCAAAGAACAAGCTCCACCCAAGGCGCAACGCGGACACCGTGATGGTGAAACAGCGCCGCTGCGCCCAGGCCGAAGCGTCAAGCGGGCTGGCTACGACTTCACCGCGCCTGCGACGCGGGGATTGGTCCTTGGCGCTTGCTGCTTCCCTTGAGCTTTGAACTTTGAGCTTGGAGCTTCGGGTCCAAGACTGCGCTTACGAATTCCCGCGGAAGGTTTCAGTTCCACGGGTTGCAAAACGGAGAAAAACGCTTGCCGCTCCACGGGGTTTGCCCACTATCCGCCGCCACCCAACCAGTCGTTTTTGGGATCAAAAAACTTACTCACCACCGAAAAATTATGGGCCGCATTTACAACAACATTGTCGAGACTGTCGGACGCACGCCGCTGGTGCGGTTGAACCGGGTGACGGCGGGCCTGGAGGCCACAATCCTGCTCAAGTGCGAATTTTTTAACCCGCTCGGCAGCGTGAAAGATCGTATCGGCATGGCGATGATCGCCGACGCCGAGCGCCGGGGCATCTTGACCAAGGACACGATCATCATCGAGCCGACCAGCGGCAACACGGGCATCGCGCTCGCGTTCGTCGCGGCGGCCAAGGGCTACAAGCTCATCCTCACCATGCCCGAGACGATGTCGCTCGAACGCCGCACCTTGTTGGCGATGCTCGGGGCCAAGCTCGTCCTCACGCCGGGCACCGAGGGCATGAAGGGTGCCATCGCGCGTGCCGAAGCGCTGGCGAAGGAAACGCCGAACTCGTGGATTCCCCAGCAGTTTGAAAACCCCGCCAATCCCGAAATCCATCGCCAAACCACGGCGGAAGAAATCTGGGACGACACGGCGGGCAAGGTGGACATCTTCGTCGCCGCCGTGGGTACGGGCGGAACGATCACGGGCTGCTGCGAAGTGATCAAACCGCGCAAGGCGAGCTTCCAGGCCATCGCGGTCGAGCCGAAGGATTCGCCGGTGATTTCGCAGACCCTGGCCGGACAGCCGGTAAAGCCGGGGCCGCACAAAATTCAAGGCACTGGCGCTGGCTTCGTCCCGAAGAACCTGCATTTGAAAGACAGCCAGGGGAAAGCGCAGATCGTTGAGTGCGTGCAGGTCAGCAACGACGACTCATTCGCGATGGCGCGCCGCCTCGCAAAGGAAGAAGGCATCCTGGTCGGCATCTCGACCGGGGCCAATGTGTGGGCGGCCATCGAGGTCGCCAAACGCCCGGAGAACAAGGGCAAGATCATCGTCACGGTCGCGTGCTCGACCGGTGAGCGCTACCTCAGCACCGCGCTGGCGGCGGAGGCGCGCGCGGAGGTGGGCGGCTGAGGTGAGGTAGTCGGGAGCGGGTGATTTGGAAATTAGGCCACAGTAGGCATCGGTGCATGCTAACCCGCTCATTGTCGGACTCTCGGTTGCCCTATTTCTAGCCGTCGGCTTGTTGGTGTTCGGCGTGGGCAGGATTGTTTATGGAATCGCTCACTACTATCTCCGCGAGCGCAAGCCGGAGCGTCAGTTCCGGCACCCGGAGCTTGGACTGTTTACTTCCGACGACGACCTTTGGATGTGCGAGGTTCGGCGTGATGGTAGAGACATTCGGATTGTCGTTGGCGGCACAGAGAGTGCGCCGAGTGAGAAGCTGCTCGCGCAGGGGCAGGAAATCCTCGGAAGGTTTGCCGAGGTGGAGCAGCGTGCCATCGAGTTTCTCCGGACCAGAGAGGCTGAGGTGCTGGACGGGACGCTCGAACTCTACGCTCTCGACATTATCGACGAACAACGGCCAGACGATTTCACGTTCGAGTTTATCGATTCGCGCAACGGCGAACGAGCTTGGCGCGTTGAGTTTGTGGCGGGAGAGCCGAGACACACCGGGTTCGACGATTGAGACCGTGCGGCTTAACAATGAAGGCTAGCATCGGGCGCAGTCATCGGAGCTAACCGGGGTTGAACGATTCGCGGGCGAGACTGGCGTCCTGTCCCGCCGGCGGCGTCTGCGAGTCGCCGACATTATCCCGCAGGAGCAAGCTTATGATCACCGCCAAAGCCTTCCGAAAATACGCCTACCACTCGCAACCCTTCGACATCCACCTTGCCGACGGGCGGGCCATTCATGTCCCGCACGGCGAACACATCGCGGTGGAACCGGGCGGGCGAATGTTTCTGCTGTGGGAGCCGGACGACGGGTTTGAGATGTCCAACCTGACGATGGTCACTTCGGTCAAGTCGGGCTTCCCCAAGCCCAATCATTGATCGCTCCTCCACGGAACTCAGGCCATCGCTGATGGGTTCAAATGGAATTCAGCGGCGGGCGCGATCCACAGTTCACCCTTCGTCGCAGCTTTCCCGCCGGGTGGCGGGACCGCCGCGCTCCGAAAATTAATCCGCGCGGCGCGACGCCCGCGGTCCCGGGTCCGTGCGCGGCGGCAGCCCAGAATTTCGCGGATTTGAAAATAACCTTTGCATCCGGGCGTTTTCGCGCCTATACAGTCGGCGTCTCAGGTTAAACCGCCTCTTTCAATACGTTCGCGTGTCAGGCGGTTCCCCCAAACGAATTCGGCAGCGCGGGTGCTCTCCTTTGGGTTCACTTCTATTCGGTTCCCGTTCAACAACGCTTTATGAGCAAAGACAGTACCACGCCGGATTATGGTTCCGGCCATTTGGAAATTGCGGAAAAGGGCTTCGGCTTCCTTCGGTCCAAGGAGCATGGTTTCCATCCCCGGCCGGCCGACATTTTCGTCACGCCCGACACCATCAAACGGCATTTCCTCCGCGAAGGCGCGCTGGTCGCCGGCCATCTGCAACCGCCCCATCGCGGCAGCAGCCCGCAATTGAAGGATGTGGACAAGGTCAACGAAGTGGCCTTCGGTGAATACACCAAGCAGGTGCGCTTCGAGAACCTCACGTCCATCGACCCCATCGAGAAGTTCCGCCTCGAGACCACGCCCGAGGCGATGGAAACGCGGATCATCGACCTGGTCACTCCCATCGGCAAAGGCACGCGCGGCCTGATCGTGGCACCGCCGCGCACAGGCAAGACGACGATATTGAAACAGATCGCCAACGCGGTGACGGCCAACCACCCCGAGGTTTACGTGCTGGTGCTGCTCATCGACGAGCGCCCCGAGGAAGTCACCGACTTCCAGCGCTCGGTGAAGGCCGAGGTCGTGGCGTCCTCGAACGACCAGGATTTGGAAACGCATGTCCGCCTCTCGCGCTTCATGATCGAGCGCTGCCGCCGGATGGTCGAGGCGGGCAAGGACGTGCTGGTGCTGCTGGATTCCATCACCCGCGTCGCACGCGCCTACAACAGCGTGCATGGCGGCAGCGGCCGAACGATGTCCGGTGGCGTCGATGCCCGCGCGCTGGAGATTCCGCGCAAGATGTTCGCGTCAGCGCGCAAGATCGAATTCGGCGGCTCGATGACCATCATCGCCACGGCGCTGGTGGACACGGGTTCGCGGATGGATGAACTGATTTTCCAGGAGTTCAAAGGTACGGGCAACATGGAGTTGGTGCTTGAACGCAAGCTGGCCGACCGGCGGTTGTATCCGGCCCTCGACATCCCCAAGAGCGGCACGCGCCAAGCGGAGAAGCTGTTCACGCCGAAAAACATC
>BJHT01000154.1 GCA_014193395.1 Verrucomicrobiota bacterium | reverse complement strand
GAACAGTGGGGGGAGCAATGGGGCCACGGTGACTACCAACAAGGCCGGCACCGATGTCGCCTTCATCATCTTCCGCCCGCCGAATCTGTCGCTGGCGCGCAACCAGGGGCAGGCGGATTTGGATCTCTATGTGAGTCTGAATCCGTTTCTGACCAATCTGGTCCCGGCCGTGGTTAGTGCGGCCACGACCTATAAATCCGTCTCGCGTGGCGGCAGTGAGGCGTTCTATTTTACCAACGCCGTTGCCGGACAAGTCTATTACATCGGGGTAAAATCCGAGGACCAGCAGGGTGGGCAGTATGGCTTTGTTAGTTTCTCCTCAGACACACCGTTCTTTAATCAAGCGTCGAGCAACGCCCCGGTGACGGTTAATTTCTTCCCCTTGCCGATGGACATACCCGACGGCACGCCCGATGACCCGGGCGGTCTCACTCTGTTCGGTATCTGTCCGATCTCGAAAACCATCTCCCGGATGGTGGTGACCAACTCGATCACGCATGAACTGCCGGGTGACTTGCTGACGGCGCTCACCCATGACAACACGACTGTCATCCTGCACAACCACGACCAGGCCATGCAGGCGATCTACGATGACTTTGTCAATGAACCTAGCGGCCCGGGCAGCATGGTGAATTTCCTCGGGCAGGATGGCATCGGCCTGTGGCAGCTCACTGTGCAGGATAGCGCGCTCGGTCACGTTGGATACGTCTCCAATTTCTATGTCGCCATCTATCCGTTGACCAACAGCGCGACCAACGCGATCACCAACCTGCTGCCCAACCAGACCTACAACACCTTCGTGGATGTTCCGAACAATGCCACGAACTTGATCATCAATCTGGACTTCCTGGGTGGCATCGGGGAGGTGGACATCCTGGTGCGGTACGCCGCGCCGCCGACGACGAACATCTACGACTACATTTTCTCGGCGACCAACCCGCCAACGGCCATCTTCACGACCAACATCCGGGCCACTTCGGTGCCACCGCTCTTGCCAGGACGCTATTATGTCGGCGTACGCAACAAGGGGACGACGACGATTGGCTCGGCACAGTTGAGCTTCATTTTGCAGGTGAGTTCCTTCACGTCACTGCTCAGTGGTGGCAATGATATCTCGTCTGGCAGCGGCGGCATTGGATTTCCGTTGCCGGACGATGCCATTACGAATTTCTACATCACCAATGTTCAGTCCGCCTTCGTCTATGACCTTGATGTCGGGGTGAACATCCTTCACCCACGGGTATCCGACTTGTCGGTCCGTCTTGTCAGTCCGCGAGGCACCCGCATCCTGCTGTTCGAAAACCGGGGCGGGTTCTCCAACAACCTGGTCGCAAATTTCACGGAGAAGACCAACACCCTGAATCTGCCCATCAAGTTCGCCCCGGCGCCGTTTGTCGATGTCATCTCCCCGCCGCTGCCGATGGCGACCAATATGCAGACCCGGGCGGCGACGGACGAGACTTTGCCGAAGGTTTCGGTGCTCAATCAGGCGCTCTATTTCTCGGGAACCGGAACCAATGCGGTAAGTCAGACGAGCTGGGACGGATATGGCGGCTTTTACCAGCTGCCGTTGCTGAGCGCGGCTGCGGCGGTCTGGCGAACCAACTGGCCTGGAGCACTCCCGGGCGGACGGACTGGCCCGACCTATTTCCATGGTGTATCGGCGTCTCCCGAAGGCGTCTATTTTGCGGGGCATACTCTCGACTATTTCCCGGCGGTGCCGCCGTCGGCGGGTGGGTTTGCGCCGGACATCTACGACTTTGACACGGGTTGCACCAGTGGGACTGTCCACATCAGCTACATGATGTACTTTGTGCCGGACCAGATGACCGTGTATTACCAAGGAACGCTATTGACCAACACAGGATATGTTACTAATTCGCCTCCCTACACACCTGCTCAATACTCGAATCTTTTTTTGCCATATTCGGGAACAAACTTTTTTATTCGTGTCATAATGAACGAATTTACCAATTCGTCACCCGGCACTCGATGGGACTACACGATCAGTAATAGTGTGTGTAACGGTGCTGTGGCGCAGACCAAAGGCATCGTTGTAAAATATAATCCAAGCGGGCCTGCGGCCCCCCCTTCGGTCGGTGCAGATCCCGCTAATGGCGCCATCTGGTTAAGTCGTGCCTTCACCAACAATGTGTTTGGATATAATGGGAATGACCGGTTGCAGGCCGTCGCGGTGAATGCCGAGGGTAGTTTCGGTTCGCCAACCAACTATCTGTATGTCACCGGCTCGGCGGAAGTGGCGCCGGGCTTGGAAGGTTTCGTGGTGGCCAAGGTACGGACGAACGCCGCCGGGGTCTGGATCGCCGCGCCGCCGTTCACCACCAACAGCGGTCCGAGCCGCGGCATGGCCATCACCCTGGCCAACAACGGCAATGACATCATCGCGGCGGGCTATACGAACTACGCGGGATCGAATGGGAGTCCCTACCTGGTCGGCTGCAAGACCAATGGCACCATAACCTTTGCCAATTATTCCTCGGCCGCGTTCGCGTTGCCCTATCCTTTGTGGAGTGCGCTGACACCGTATGCGATCGGCGCGAATGTGCAGTACCTTGGTGTCGGCTACACGGCTACTGTTGCGAACACCAACCAGGTGCCGCCATCCAATCCGGCGGTGTGGAATCCGCTGCCACCGCCCGCGGCGGGTTTTAATCCGGGCCGCTATTACGGGGTCACCTATCTCGGCAGCAACATCTTCGCGGTGGGCACCACGGACGCGATCACCAATACCGGCAACTGGCTGATCGAAAAGTGGGACCTCACCGGCAATTTGATCCAGCGGGCGGTGCTCACCAACGCCGCCTATACCGCCAGCAAGGGGAACATTCTCTATGCCGCGACTGGCCTTGGTTCCGGCTGCGGCAGCCGCATCTACGCGGTCGGGGTCGGGACCAACACACCGTCCTCTACCTCGCACGGCGTGGTGCTCGAGATCGACCCGAGCACGCTGACAATTGCCAGCATCACCTCGAATGTATTCAACACCATCACCGCTGCGACCGGGGTGACGACGGATGCCAGTGACCTTTATGTCACGGGGCAGACGCGCACGCTGCTGGGTGACAAGGATACCTATATTGTTCGCTACAAGGTTAAGAACTACTACCAACCCGAGGAGCCGCTCACGCAGTTGCAGGGCGAGCCGGCCAACGGCGTGTGGACCCTCGAAGTCTGGGACAACCGGCAGGGACCGTACACCGCCGGCGGGGTGTTGCAGCCGGCGTCGTTGCTCTGTTGGGACATCAATTTCACCTATGGCCCCACCAATAGCACCATTGTCACCGGAGTCTTGCCCGGTCAGTCGGTGACCCGGACGCTCTTTGGCGGCCAGACGCAGGTTATCCAGGTCAATACTCCCGCGGGGGCTGCCATCGCGACCAATGCGTTCTCCGCGACCGGTCCGGTCAATGTCCGCTTCGGTCAGGGGTCCCCGCCGTCCAGCGGTAGCGCGGTGGCGATTGCCAATTCGACCAACGGCGCCTTGGTGCTGGGTGGAAACACGAGTTACGACCTGTTGTCCGGCAGCACCTACTATCTCGCCTTTGACAACCCCAGCCCCACCCGGGCGGTGACGCTGACGTTCCGGGTGAATTTCGACAACACGGTGCCGGGTGTCACTAATCCCCCGCCGCCTCCGCCTCCGAATATCGCGATCGCCACCCAGCCCGTTGCTCAGACAGTGCCGGCCGGAGCGACGGTGGCCTTCCTGGTCGGAGCCACGGGCACGGCACCGCTGGCGTATCAGTGGCGGTTTAACGGGAGCATTCTGCCGGGTGAGACCGGCGGAAGTCTGACCCTGCTCAACGTCACACTGGCGCAGGCGGGAACTTACGATGTGGTGGTCTCGAATGCCTCGGGAACCGTGACGAGTGCGGGTGCGGTGCTGACGGTGAATGTCGCGCCCACGATCACCGCGCAGCCGGTCTCGGTGACGGCCGGCGTGGGTGCGAGCGCCGCTTTCAGTGTGGCTACGGTAGGTACTCCGCCGCTGCGCTATCAGTGGCGGAAGGATGGGGTGGACATTCTGAACGAAATACTGCCGCGGTTGGTATTGCCGGCGGTGCAACCCGGGGATGCGGGTAGTTACAGTGTCTTGGTCAGCAACGGGGCGGGCAGCACGAACAGTCTGGCGGCTACTTTGACGGTGGTGATTCCTCCGCGGTTTACCACGCAACCTGTCGGTAGGATTGTCACCATCGGCGATGCGGTGACTTTCACCAGTGCAGCCACCGGGGCGGGCACGTTGCAGTTCCAATGGCTCTATAACGGCACCAATATCGCAGGGGCGACGAATGACACGCTCACCCTGACGAGCTTGCGGATTGACCAGTCGGGCGGCTACCGGGTCAGTGTCACGGACAGTCAGGCGACCGCGCTGAGTGACGAGGTAACACTGACGGTGTTGCCGGCAAGTTCGCCCGTGATTCTCACCAATCCCCAACCGCAGACAGTCTCAGTCGGCGACAGTGCCCGGCTGGCGGTTACGGTCGTCGGGTTGGCCCCGCTGCGGTACCAATGGCTGCGGGATGGGGTGCTCATTCCTAATGCGACCAATGCGGCTTATACCACCCCGCCGCTCGGTGCGAGTGACGGCGCGACCTACTCGGTGTTGGTGACCAATTCCCTGGGGACAGCCCGGAGCGCCGGGGCGGTGGTCCGGGTGGTTGGCGTGCCGGAGATCACCACGCCGCTGCTTAGTCAGACTGTGTCGGTGGGAGGCACGCTGACTCTGAGGGTGGCGGCGGCGGGTTCCTCGCTGAACTATGTCTGGATTTTCAACGGTCAGTTTGTTCCGGACGCGACTACGGCCACGCTGGTGATCACGAATGTGCAGTTGACCAACGCCGGGACTTATACCGTGGTCGTGGGCAACGCGGCGGGGCTGGCGGTCAGTTCCGATGCCACGGTGACGGTGGATCCGTTGCCGTTGATTACCGGGCAGCCGGTCGGGCGCTCGATTTTGCTGGGTGATCCCGCGCGGTTCACCGTGGGCCTGCTGGGGTTGCCGCCGTTTAGTTATCAGTGGCGTCGGAATACCGTGGATTTGCCGGGTGAGACTAACTCGAGTCTGATCATTCCCGCCGTCGGGGCGGCGAGCGCGGGTAGGTATTCCGTGCATGTCAGCAATACTTACGGATCGGTGGACAGTGACCCGGCCACGCTGACTGTCACCGGACCGCCGCTGGGTGTACGGGTTACCAGCGGGCAACTGTCCTTGAACATCCCGCCGTCCGGCGCACCGTTTGTGCTGGAATACACGGATGGCTTCGGGCCTGGCCATGTGTGGCTGCCAGTTCCCAATCCCAATATTGGACCGGGCGGAGAGGTTTCTATTCCGATCGATCTGCCGGCGGGGGCCCGGCTGTTCCGGCTGCGGCTGCCGTAGGGCGCAGGGCGGTTTGGAGCGCGGCTGTGTGCGTGGCACCAGCCGCAGCAGGTGGGAAGCTGGGATGGCATCCGGTCTATCGGTCTATCGGTGCAGTCGCTGGCTGCAACTTAGGCTAACTTGGGTCCGCCTGCGCTTGGGGCGCAATTCAGTTGCTCCTCCCCAATGCCACCTCATTGGCACCCGTAGGCGCCCGCCCCGGAAACCTGACCTCGACAGCCGCCGGGCCGGTCGCTAGCCTCCCGCGAATTGATTTTAGCCCGCATGACCACTGTTGAACGACTGCTCTTAGATCTCATCGCCCTGCCGAGCATCAATCCCGCCTTTCTCCCGGCCGGTCATGGGCTGGCCGGCGAGAAGCGGGTGGCCGAATATCTTGGCGCCCGGGCCTCGCGTGTCGGCATGGAGGTTGTGTTCGAGCAGGTTTTTCCCGAACGCGCAAACGTGCTTATGCGCCTGTCGCCGCCGGGTCCCGTCAAGCACCGCATCCTCCTCGCCCCGCACATGGACACCGTGGGCGTCAGTGATGAGGCGATGCTCGCGCCCAAGCTCGCGGGCGGCCGCATTCACGGGCGCGGCGCGTGCGACACCAAGGGCTGCATCGCGGCCATGTTCGTCGCCGTGGCCGATCTGGCGCAGCGCAAACGCCGTCCGCAGCACACCGAGATCGTGCTGGCGGCGTTGATCGACGAGGAGAACAACCAGGCCGGCTCGCGGGCCCTCGCCAAGGGCGCGTATCACGCCGACCTCGCCATCGTCGGCGAACCGACCCGCCTCAAAGTCGTCACCGCGCACAAGGGCGATCTCTGGCTCAAGCTCGAAACCGAAGGCAAGGCCGCGCACGGCTCCAAGCCGCATCTGGGCCGCAACGCCGTCCACGCCATGGCGAAAATTGTGGACCTGCTCGAGACCGAATACGCCGCGTCGCTTCGCACCCGCCGCCATCCATTGCTCGGCTCGCCCACCATCAACGTCGGCTCCATCAGCGGCGGCGTGCAGCCGAACATCGTCCCCGCCCACTGCTCGATCACCGTGGACCGCCGCACGATACCCGGTGAAACCGAAGCCAGCGTGCGCCAGGAAATCATGGCCCTCCTGCGCCGGCACAAGCTCAAGGCCACCATGGCCGACACCCGCGCCGCCGCCTGTCTGCCGCTCGAGACCAATCCCGCGCTGCCGCTGGTCAGTCGTTTCATTCAAAGCGCTGGTCAGCGGGAAACCATTGGCGTGGATTACTTCTGCGACGCCTCGGTGCTGTCGCACGCCGGCACGCCGAGCATCGTCTTCGGGCCGGGCGACATCGCCCAGGCGCACACGGCCGACGAATGGATCGCCACTGATTCCCTCGAGCGCGGCACGCAGATTCTGTCGCGCTTTCTTCAAGCGCTGCCGTGAGCCGCAGGTATTAGCCTCGTGCCCGCCGGCCATGCGCCTCGCCTTTCTCACCCACGAACCGTTCTATCCGCCCAGCGGCGGCGGTTCGGCCGAGGCGGTCTATCTGGCGCAGGAATTCGTCCGGCGCGGTCACGAGGTGCATGTCTTCTCGCCGGGATTTCCTGACGCGGAATCCGTGGCGGAAAAATTCGGCGTGCGTCTCCATTTGTTCACGACGTGGCAGATGGGCCGCTACGCTTCGTTTCGCAATTTCAAATATCTCCTCTTTCCCGCCGCGCTCGAACGCATGGTCCGGCGTGCGGCGCGGGAAACGCCGTTCGATTTGCTGCTTTCGCAACACACGATTTCCGCCGTGGCCGCGGGGCGGCTGCGCGCGCAACTCGGCGTGCCGGTGGTGATGAACTTCCTCGATTACCTCACCGGCTTCATGGAGACGTGGCCCGCGTGGGTCGCACCGCGGCCGCTGGTCGAGGGGCTGAAACGCTACGAACTCTCCCTGCCGAAACGCTTTCATGCTGACGGCGTCCTCACCGTTTCCGATCCGCTCGCCGATCTGTTCGTCGTCGCCGGCTGTCCGCGCGAGCGCATTCTGCCGATCTACTATGGTTACGACGCGGGGTTGTTCCGGCCTGCGGACGCAGCTCCGCCCGCCGCGACGGCCAGCGCGAAGGCCAATGACAACGCCCCCGTCGTCGTGATGCACGGCTCGTTCGATCATCACCATCTCGGGCCGATCGCCGTGCGCGCGCTCACCGAGGTGCAGCGGCAGCGGCCGGAGGTGATCTTGCGTTTTGTTGGGAAGCAAACCGCCGGGCTGGTCCGCTGTCTCGCGCGCCTGCGGGAAACGATTCCCGAACGCAATCTGCAGGCCACCGGGTTCGTTCCTTACGCCGAGGTCGCGCAGCATCTCCGCACCGCCACGCTGGGCATCGTGCCGTACGAAGAATCCACCGGGACGCACTGCGCCTTCGTGGCCAAGGCGGTGGAATATCTCGGCGTGGGTTTGCCGGCGGTCTCGACGCCGCTGAAGAATCTCCGGCGCTACTTCGCCGACGAGCCGGCGCTGCGGTTCTCTGATTTCACGGGTGACAGTTTCGCGCGCGAAATTCTCGGCTGGCTCGCCGAGCCGCTGGAGCGCCGCCGTGCGCTCGGTCTCGCCGCCAGTGCGCGCGTTCGCACTGCGTTGGACTGGGGTGCGATCAGCCGGCGCGCCGCGGGATTTGTCGAAACTGTCCGGGAACAGCACGGCCGCACCGAAGGCCGAGGGCGGAATTGATTTAACAACGGATGCACACGGTTAAGCATGGATGGGGACGGGGAGGACCTTGCTGGCGCGCGGGCGGTCCCCGCCCGCAGCGGCCGCGCACTGGCGAAGGCTCCAGCAAATCCAAGCCCTTCGGCTGCGATGTCACCGCTGCGACCGGGGACCGGTCGCACTCCGTTGTAGATGCGGCTCGACCGTGTTGTGCGGGAGCTCTGGAAAACTTGGGTCTGATCACCCGAAGTTTTCGTGACAGCGCGGCTTTGGAGTGCGGTGACGGGTCACCGCTTTTCCGCAGGCGAATGGTCGCCGTCGAACTTCTGCGCGGCTTCGGGCGCGCTGGCGCGTCGGCGCTGGCGCGAGCCGTGAACGCGCCATTCCATTTCTGTGCGTCTCGCAGTTTGGCGGCGACAAGTCGCCTCGGGAAAGCGGTGACAAGTCACCGCACTCCAAAGCTCGCCGTCGCCCCGTTCCCATCGGTGTTCGTCCGGGTCCATCCGTGGTTTAATTTTCCCGTTCCGGTTCAGCCCGCGCGCCAAGCGCCGATGCTCTTCCGATAACTACATGATCGAAGCCGCCAGCAAATCCACGTTCTTCCGCCAGAGCGGCTGGATGGTCATCGCGACCGTTGGTGGCGGTGCCTTCATGGTCGCCGTGCATCCCGTCGCGGCGAAGATGCAGCCCGAGGAATACGGCGTTTTTTTCACCCTGCTGCGCTGCCTCCTGCTGCTCGCCATCCCCGCCGGCGGACTGCAAACCATCCTCGCCCAGCAGACCGCGGGGGCGGTGACCGAAAGCCAGACGCGCCAGCTCGCAGCGGCTTTTCGCGCGGTGCTGCGCGGCATTTTTTTGCTGTGGCTCGCTCTCGCCGGGGTCCTCTTTTTCACCCAAGGCGCCATCGCGGCGACGCTGAAGGTTGGCAACCCCGCCGCGTTGTGGATGACCGCCGCCGTCGTGCTCACGTCGCTGTGGATCCCCGCCGTAAAAGGCGTGCTGCAAGGGCAGCAGAATTTTCTCATCCTCGGCTGGACCGCGATCCTCGACGGCATCGGGCGCTTCCTGTTGCTGGTGGTGATTGTGCTTTTTCTGGGCGGTCAGGCGGCGGGCGGCGTGGCCGCGGTTTTCCTCGGGCAGTTGCTCGCCCTCGGACTTGGCGTGTGGTGTACGCGGAGTGTGCTGACCGGTCCGGGAGAAGCCTTCGACCGCGTGGCATGGGGGCGGCGCATCCTGCCGCTGACCTTCGCGCCTGCCGGTCTGTTGGTGCTCCAGACCGCCGATGTCATTTACATCCAGAGCATTTTTCCCGCGACGCAATCGCCGTATTACATGCCGCCGACAATGATCGGTTTCGCGCTGGTGCAGTTCACCGTGCCGCTGGCCGCGGTGATGTTTCCAAAGATTGTCCGCAGCGCGGCGCGGGGGGAAAAATCCGACGTGTTAAAATTAACCCTCGGCACCACCGCGCTGCTCGGGGCCGTCGCCGCGAGCGCTGCCACGCTGTTCCCCGAGTTGCCCCTGCGCATTCTCTACTTCACGAAGCCCGAGTTCTGGCAATGCGCGCCGCTCGTGCCGTGGTTCGCGTGGTGCATGTTGCTCTTCACGCTCGCCAACGCGCTGGTGACGAATCTCCTCGCCCGCGGCCGCTTCGCGATTGCCGGGGTGCTCATCCTGCTCGCCGCAGCCTACGGTGTCACGCTGTGGTTGTTGCGCGACCGCCTGCTCGCGATGGAAATGTTCGCCGCCTACAAGCTCGTGGTGCAGACCATCACGGGCTTCAACCTCGTGTTGCTGCTCTTGGCGATGTGGCTTACCTGGGGCCTTGGAAAAAATTCCCGTCCGGCGGTGGCTGCCGAAGCCGCGTGACGAGTGGGGCAGGGGACGCGGCCGGGTGCGTGGACTGCGCGCTCAGGGATCGATGATTTGAAACTGATACGGCGGCGACAGGCGGCTGTCCTTCCCCGGCTTGGGAATCTTGGCGTACTGGAAATTCATCTTCACCCGGTAGTTCAGGAAGTTGACGCCTTTGGGCACCGGCACCTGCGCGGCCCAGCAGTTGACCGCGCCGGGAACGGGCGTCATGGGAATCTCCCGAAAGGTGGGCGACTGATAATCGAGCTGCACCACCGGTTTGAGCGTCTCGGGCAGGAGGCTGCGCTGATTGCTGTCCCAGCCAATCGCGACTGGATAAAGCCCGCTGGCGTTGCGCACATGGTGGTCTGAACCCAGATTGGTGATCGAAGTGCAGCCGGAGACGGCCAAAGCCAAGCCCAGAACCATCAGCATTTTGTAGCGCATTTCCATGGTGGTCAGACGCTTGCCGATGCCCCCGGCCTTGTAAAGTTGGATTTCCCCCGGCGGTGCAGCCACCGCTGAATTCCGTCCGCACGCGGGGTGGCGACGCTCATTTTTCCAACTCGGGCGCGGTCCACGGCAGCTCGCGCGTGGCGTTGGCAGCGCGGATGGCTTTCACGGCGGCGGCGGTGACGGGCGGTGATTGCTGACCGAATTCGGCGCGCACGTAGGTCAGCACGGCGGCGATCTGTTCGTCCGTGAGGCCGCCCATCGCGGGCATTGGCACCGAGGCGGGCGTGTTGCCAAAAGTCTGGCCGGCGACGGTGACGGGGCCGGTGAGGCCGTGGAGTACGACGCGGATGAGGCGGGCCGGGTCGCCCCGCACCCAGTCGCTGCCGACGAGCGGCGGATAAACGCCGGGCAGGCCCTTGCCCTCGGGCTGATGACACGGCAGGCACGCCATTTCGTAAATGTTCTCGCCGGCGGATGCGGCCTTGCGCGGCGTGCCCACGAGCTTGCGCAGGTAATCCGTGTGCGCCGGATTGCTGAGTTGCAGTTGGTTCGCCGCGAGCGCCGGCGCCCAGAGCGGCTGCGTCGCGCGGGCGCTCTGGCGCAGGGCGTAGTCGAGGAATTTGTCCGTCGGCTGGTCGAGCGCCTTGGTGATGACGGCGGCGGACGCCTTGCCGAGGTAGCTCGCGGCGACGACGGCTTCGAGGCGCACGCGGGCGTTTTCATCGCCGACGCGCGCGGTGAGAAGCTGCGCGGCATCGGGCAGTTTGTCCGCCCACATGCCGGCGACGCGCGCACCGTAGGCACGCACGCGCGCGTCTTTGGCGCCGAGCAATTTCGCGAGCAGGGCCGGGCGCGTGACTTCGTGCGATTCGTAAACGCCGATCACTTCGAGCAGCAACCGCTCATCGTCGGGCGTCGCGGTCGCGAGCTTCGCGACAAAGTCATCCGCCGCCTTGAGCACGTCGGTGGCCGGCAAATCGAAGAGGAGCCGCTTGGCTTGATAGCGCGTCCAGCGTTCGGGCGAGCGGAGTTGTTCGAGCAGCTCGGCGGGTTTCATCGCGGCGAGGTTGGGCTGCTTCACGGGCGCGCGGCCTTTCGCCGAGATGCGCCAGATGCGGCCGTGGGCCTTGTCGCGGCGCGGGTCGGCGTAGCTGGCCTGGTAGTGGCCAATGATCGGATTGAACCAGTCCGCGACATACATCGCGCCGTCCGGGCCGACGCTGACATCGACGGGGCGGAAGGCGGCGTTCGAGGATTTCAGGAGCTTCGGCAACTGCGTGGTCTTGAAGCCCGACCCGGCGTCGGCGAAGCGGTGCAGCTCGACGACCGCGCCGAAGTAACCGCCGATGAGCGCGCAGCCCTGGATGTCGTCCGGCAACGCGCGCGTGCCGATGATGTCGATCGAGGTCGTCTTGGGCGAAGTCTCGAACAGCGGGCCGACGGAGTGATATTGCTCGGGCGAATTGCGATACGCCGTGTCCGCCGAACTCGCCGAGCTGCTGCCGCTCGGACTCGCGCCGCGCACCATGCCGGGCACGCTCCAGTAGCCGTGCGGCCGGTCGCCGGATTTGTGGAAGACCTGGCCGTAATCATCGAACGCCACGCCCCAGCAGTTCGCCCCCGCCATGCCGCCGCCGAAGAAACCCTCGAGCCGCAGCGTGCGCGGGTTCAAGCGCCAGATCGCCGCGCGGTCCAGGCGCGCGATGCCCCACGGCGACTCGACGCGCGA
This sequence comes from Verrucomicrobiota bacterium, assembly GCA_014193395.1. Lineage (GTDB taxonomy): Bacteria > Verrucomicrobiota > Verrucomicrobiia > Limisphaerales > BJHT01 > BJHT01. Next base: position 2,951 of record BJHT01000154.1, on the reverse strand, counting down.
GAAGGCGTGCAGGCCCTGCGAGAACCACAGGCTGCCGTCCGGCCCGTGACAGATGCTGTTGATGAGCTGATGCGTGTCGCCCACGCCGAAGCCGCCGAAGAGCACGCGACGCGTGTCGGCCTTGCCGTCGCCGTCGGTGTCGCGCAGATGCACGAGCTGATCGAAGTCGCACACGTAGAGGCCGCCCGCGCCGGGTTCGAGGCCCTGCACCATCGTGAGGCCCTCGGCGAAACGCCACGATTTGTCGGCCTTGCCCGCGCCCTTCGTGTCTTCGAGGACGAGGATAAAATCCGCGCGTTTGGCGCTGGCCTGCGTTTGCGGATAGGTGGGCGAGCACGCGACGAAGAGGCGGCCTTTTTCATCCCACGAAATCTGCGTGGGCTTCACCACGCCGTCGCGCTCGGAAGCGAAGAGCGTGACCTCGTAGCCATCGGCGACGGTGAAGGTCGCGAGCTGTTCTTCGGGCGTGAGGGCCTTCGGCGATTCGCCGGCATTGGCGGGCGGCGGCATCACGAGCGGCGGGACCGACTCGCCGCGGGCGAGCGCTTGAATCCGCGCATCCGCCGCGGTGACGAGCGGGCGGTGGCGCTCGAAGGCGGACTTGAGCGACGGCTCGGTGCCGCCGGCCTTGCCGAACATCTGGTTCACGCGGTCGCCATAAACGAACGACCAGTTCGCCGGCCGCCAGCAGTCGAACCACAACTGATTTTTCTGCACGATGGCCGCGCGCAGCGGATCGAGTTCGGCGGACAATTTCGGCTCAACGCCGAGCGGACGCGCGATCAGGCCCGCGACGTCGGCGAGGCCCGCCTCGGTGAGATGAATGCCGTCGTCAGTCAGGCGCTGGCCGGATTTGCGGACCGCGATGGGCGCGAACAAATCCACAAACACCGCCCCGCGCTGCTTCGCGATCTCGCGCACGGCGTTGGCGTAGGCGGCCACGTCCGCGTTGCGTTGCGTCAGGTCCGGCGCGTGCGAGGCGGTGGGTTTCTCGAAGGGCATGGGCGAGACGAGCACGAGCTTGCGCGTGCGCGCCGCGAACTGATCGAGCAGCCGGTGATAAGCCGCGCTGAACTCCGGCAGCCGCGCCACGCCGTCGAGCGCCTCCATCTGGCCAAACTGCGCGATCACCACGGTCGCGCCCGCCGTTTCGAGTTGCGCTTTCCACGAGCCAAAATTCAGGTCGCGCCACTGTTCGTACACGGTATCGGCCTCCCACGCCATCGGGCGGAAGCGCGGCTTCTTCGCCGCGAAACCGGAAGCCAGCAACGCCTCAAGCTCGCCGGCCTTCGCATCGCGCACGAAATTTTCCTGCCAGACAATCACGACGATCTCGTTCGTGCCCAGCGCGAACTTCCCATCGCTGAACGCCCCGAGCGGCGCGCTTGGCTGGGCCGTCCCAAAGCGGCTGAGAATCTCCGCCTCGCCCGGCACGGCGGAGTCCGGCAGCACGTCGATGCTGATGTTTCGGAACGCCACCTCGGCCTTGCAGTTGCCGTGGATTTGCAGCGCGATGACGCCGGCCTCCTCGATGTTCGGTTCGCGCTCGACCCAGATCGCAGTGCGCTGGCCATTGAGGAAAAGGAGAATCTGCGAACCCGTGGCGACCACCTCGTAGGTGTTCCAGTCGCCGACTTTTTCGAGGCGCGCGACGTGGTTCGTGTCCGCCTGCGCGAGCACCTTGCGGCGGCGCGACTCGTCGTAGAGACAGCCCGAGAAGCCCGCGCCGATGTCCGCCTGGTAGCCGGACATTTCGTGCGGCGGATTGGCGATGCGCTTGCTGCGAAACTGCACGCCGCTGTTCACGAAGCCCTGCGTGCCGACCAGTTTATATTCCAGCCGCAGGTGAAAATTTTTGTAGCTCTTGAGCGTGGCGAGAAACTCATTGCGCGGATTTCCCTCCAGCGAACCGCCGACAATCGTCCCATCGCGGATGCGCCAGACCTTGTTCGTCTCCCCCTCCCAACCGGCGAAGGACTGGCCGTCGAAGAGTGAGACGGGCGCGGCGGATGCGGCGAGGAAGGCCGTGAAGACGAGGGCAAGAGTGGCAAGCGATTTCATGTTCGCCGCAGAATTGCGACTCGACTGCCTCCCCGCAAGCCCGCGCACATGGAAGCGAAATTGAATTCTTGGGCCGGTTGGAAAACCCCGGTTTGGAATTCCGCGTTTACGCGGTCCACTGGTTGCACGACGCCCGAACCGCGTTAACGCGGAACTCCGAACGGGGGTATTCCAACCTCTCTTGGCTGCCGACGAAGCGGCATCAGTCGCGGATTCCGTGAAATCAGGCGCTGATTGCGGCCTCTCGGGCACTTCTCACCGCCTTGAAATCGGGGCGGCGACGGCTCGTCGCCGCAGGCTTGGTGGGGACAAGCTGTCCCCACCCCGGATCGCAATGTGGCGGCAAGGGGCCAACGCGGGGCGGCGCATCTCTACCGCCGAATGGCAGCTCTGCGCTGTGCGCGGCCCTCGCCTCGTTGTAGGAGCCGACGTGAGGAGAACCCGAGCGGCGAAACGGCGCAGCATGGGGCCATCGTACCCGATAAAGGGAGGGGGGTACGTTGGCAGACTCCTAACCGTCTTTCACCTGTCGCGCTGCTCGCGAAGAAAAGGTTAGAGCCTCCTAACGTCGGCTCCTACAAAGCACGGCCGCGGCAGCGCGTCCCTACCGGGCGACTTGTTTCACCGGACCGACGGAGAAGGTGCGTTCGAGGCGGGTGAGGTTGCCTTGTTTGTCTTTTACGGAGACGACGAGCTGGGCGCGGGCGAGGGGCGCGAGGGGGCGGACGAGCGGGAGTTCCCAGACGCCCTGGGTGCGGGGTTTGAATTGGGCGGCGAGGTTTTTGCCGGGGGGCTGGCCGTTGATGGTGATGTCGGCGGTGACGGTGATGGTGGCGAGGTCGAGGCCGGAATAGTAGTCGTGCGCGCCAATGAGGATGCGGTCGAGGGCG
>BJHT01000153.1 GCA_014193395.1 Verrucomicrobiota bacterium | reverse complement strand
GACTTCGACCACGGCATCAAGGAACCCGTCGCCGCCGCCCATGTCAGCGACGCTGACGATCATTACCGCGCCTGGCTGCTCTCCCTTGAGTTTCCCCGCATCGGCCGCAAACGCAGCGCGCCCTCGATCAATCTGCCCGCGCAGCAGTTCACCCTCGCCGCCATCGAGAACCCCGAAAAAGGCGTCATGCGCCCCTCCTGCTGGCCCGAACCGACCGCGTGGTTCGCCAATTGGGATTATCCCGGCAATCCCTACCACGGCTCGCGAGCTCTCAAACTCCGCGCCTTCGCCACCGCCACCGTGCTCATGCTCATGACCGATGACTTGCAGGAAAACTCCGGCAGCCCCAAGGACACGCGCTCGGATTGGTTCGGTCCCCATTTCATCAACTATGCCTACACCTACAGCAATGTCCGCGACGTCCTGCCCGCCGACACCCGCGCCGCCTACGAGGCTTGTCTCCTGCGCATGATGCACCGCGTTACAAAATGGGGACCGAAAGGCGACGAAACCCACTTCGCCCTCTCTGCCGTCCTCGGCATGAGACTCGCCGCCGATGCCATCAAGACCACCGAAGCCAAGACCCTCGCGGAAAACTACGCCCGCCGCGTTTTCTCCGATCCTTGGTACTATCATCCCGCCGGCTACTTCCCCGACCAAGGCTGCGTGGACGCCGGCTATCAAGGCATGAGTCTCTACTTTGCCACCTGGCTCGCGCTTGCCTCCCCCGACTGGCCGTTCGTTCAGGACGCCGTCAAAAAAGTGCTGCGCCTCCGCAATCATCTCATCCTCCCGGAACCCGACGGCGCAGTGGTAGGCCCCAGCCACTTCAACGCCCGCACCTCCAGCGACGTCGTCAAGGACCAGTGGGACTTCCCCTTCCGCAACGTCGCCGCGTCCTTTCTGACCGATGACGTCGCCAGCGAGGTGCGTTTCCCCACCGCCGAACAACTCAAGACCGCACCCGCCGCCGCCGCCGGAGAAGCCCGCGCCGAAATCCTCGAAAATCCCGGCGGTCTGACCAACGACAAGCTCATCTCGCATCCCTGGCGCTGGAGTCTCTGGCCCAACGCTCCCGCCTTCCCGATGAACAACTACGCCTACGACTACTATCGCAAAGGCCACCTCGACCACCGGCAGGAACTCGAGCGCACCAACTCACCCTTGCTCAAGTATCCCTTCGCCCGCGGCAATCTCTTCACTGACACCTACGAAAAGGCTTTTCTTGTCTCCCGCAAACCTAAGTTCGGAGTCATCGTCCACACCGGTCCGGTCTCCGAATTTCAAGGCGAAGGTCACATTGAATTCGCCGGTCCCTACGGTCTCTCCGGCGGCAGTCTCTCCGCCTTCTGGACGCCCGACGCCGGCACCGTCCTGCTCGGTCGCCGCGGTGGCATGCCCTTTCCCAATCAGACCCCGCCTAATTTCGACACCCCCGAACTCTGGCGCGCCTGGCCCGTCCACGCCGTCACCGGCACCACCGCCGCCGGCAAGGTCTTCACCTCGGCGCGCATCCAAAAACCCACGGTCAACTACCAACCCCAAGGCCCGCTCTTCGTCGCCACCGCGTCGGGCACCATTCCCGCCGTCACCATGGGGAAAGAGAAGTCACTCGAAGGAAATATAAACTACTCCCGCACCTTTTCCCTGAGTGACAACTCACTCCGCATCGAGACTACTATTAATAGCGACGGCAAAGATAGCGTGGCCGAACTCTACGAAGTCCTCCCCGTCTTCCTCCGCGACCTCGAACGCCAACGCACCGCCACGCCCACCAAGATTGAATTCCAGACCAGTGGACAATGGGCCGCCGCGACCGATCAACTCACTCCCGCCGTGCAAGCCGTGCGCCTCACCCGCTTCACCGGCGCCGTCGAAATCCGTTTCACCCGCCCCTGCCGCGCCAAACTCTCCCCCGCCGACTGGACCGACAAGTACCTGAGCAAAGCCTCCTGCCGCAACGTGCTCATCGACCTCCTCGACGGCGCGACCGCCCCCGGCTCGTTCAAAGGCGAACGCACCCTCGCCTACGAAATCACCTCCGCTGCCAAATGACCCTCTCCCCCCGTAGCCGCCGACGTGAGGAGGCGGAGGGCCTCGCACTGCGGACGATCCGCCTCCTCACGTCGGCGGCTACGTTTGCCCCGTACCGCAGGCGTCCCGCCTGCGAGTTCGCGGGGCGTCTCGCCCCGAGTCGGTCCGGGCGGCGAGACGCCGCCGGAACTCGCAGGCGAGACGCCTGCGGTACGCGCGCCGCCCGTTCGTCCCAAACCACCCCCCACGGGTTCTCACTTTCCACGATTGTTTTCCAAAGAATCTCCCTCCGAAAAGTTAAACATCCCCGCCCCTCCCGCGTCCGACAAACCCGACACCACAAAAATGAAAACCAATCTGCTCCTCCTCCTGCTCGCCATTGCCAGCACTGTCCTCGCCCCTGCCAAGGCGTCCGCCCAAGATGCCACCTCGTCCCAAACCTTCCGCCTCCATGAAGGCGTCACCGCCTACGTGGTCAATCCCGATGGCAAGGACTTCACCGTCGGTCTCGACGTGCGGGACCTCAACCTCTACGCCAATGGCCCGCGCGAAATCCTTTTCAAAGTCTATGACCCCGACGGCACACCCGTCGTGCGCGAATTCATCCCCGATGACGGCTGCGTCACCGCCAATCAACCCGACCGCCTCGGCGGCTGGGACCACGAGTTACAGTCCTACATCAATCACTACGCCAAAGGCACCGTGCCTTCCTACCGCTGGAGCGCGTGGTCCGAACCTTCCCGCCTTAAGACCCAGGTCGCGCGCACCTTCGACCGCCCCATCAAGGGCGGCAAACGCGGCGTCTATCGCGTCGTCCTTGCCGGCACGCCCGATCACTATGTCACTCTTCGACTGACCGCCGGCTTGAAATACGGCGTCGCCGGCCATCCTACTTTCATCCACGGCCACGGAGATATGTTCAAGAAAGCCTATATCTATGTGCCCAAAGGCACCTCGGGTATCTTCCTCGCCATCGCCGAGCCGGACGAACCACGCAACCGCCAGTTCAAACTCACCGCGCCCGACGGCACCGTGCTCTTCGACGGCGTCGCCATCGGTGGCTATAACTCGAACGAAGGCAACCATTGGAAACCCCGCAACCAATCCTTCGCCGCCGCCAGCAAAACCGCACAGTTCGATGGCAAGCTGCTCACCCTCGATGTCTCCAGTGGTCCCAATGACTATCTCCTCAAAGTCACGCTCCAGCAGCCGCGCAAGGACGCCTTCGCCGATTACGTCGGCTTCGGAGCCAGCGCCATCTTCTGCCCCGACGAAGCCACCGCCAACGCCATCGCCGGCGGCACTCTCATTGAGGACGATTTAGTTTTCTGGCACCCATTCCAAGTGCGCTTTCATCAGTGGCTGAAAAAGAACGCCACCACCAATCCCGATCTCCTGAAGGAACTCCAAGCTCTCTTCAATGGTTTCCGCCTGCTCGAAACCAGCGACGGACGCGGCTCCGCTTCGTGGAGCAACTGGGCCTACGCCATGGGTTACTACGGTTGCCGTGTTTTCCAACCCGGCTGGCAGCTCATGAAGCGCACCGATGTCGCTCCCGAACTCAAGGCCATCATCAAGGAAGGACTCATCATGGCCGGCGACCGCCTGAGCTTCGCCACCCACATAGAAAAGGTGAACGGCAACGCTTTCTCCCAGATTAACGTCGCGCTCTGGTACTCCCACCGCGCCACGGGTGATGCGCTGCAAAAGGAACGCTTCGAGACCTTCTGGCAGCGCTGGACCACCGAAGGCTGGGGTGTCGGCAGCGGTCTGAGCAAATCCGGTGACTCACAGGAACACTTCGCCCATGACATGAACTACGGCTCCTATCTTCTGGATAACTGGATGCCGACTGGCAACCAATGGGTAAGGACGGGCGGCATTCTGGGAGATGCCACCGATGATCCGCGCTTTCAGAAAGTCGTGGATCGCTACAAGGAACTCTACACCTACCTCCACTGCCGCGAACTCAGCGGCGCACCCGTGGCCGCCAATCCCTGGTCCTCCCGCACCCTCTCCGCCGCCCACCTCGGCTCCAAAAACTGGGAATCCCCCGAGTTCAAATGGAAAGGCGAACCCGGTCCCGATCTCACCGTGAGTGTGAACGGTGGCAACGAATGGTTCGCCGCGCGTCGCAAAGGTTACTACGCCCTGACCTTCCACGGCCGCCTCGCACCCGAGTGGATGAGCGAATGCTTCTCCGGCCAACTCGGCTTCGGCGGTGGCATCCTGTGTCAGTTCACCATTCCGGGCAAAGGTCCCGTCCTTGCGGCCACGCAGACTGACAGCTACGGCGGCGGCATGCACCCGAGCAACTGGCGCAACCTCCACATGCACTCGATCGTCGGCGAACGCTGGGACGGCGCGCCCGTCATCTCCGGCATCAGCGAACACAATGACGCCAAGCTCGACGGCAACACCGTCACCAGCTCCGGCGAAATCCGCGGCGCGCATCTCCGCGTTGCCCGTTCCTACACTCACAATGCCGACGGCATCGACTGCTCCGTCGCCCTCGCCGAGTCCGACTACGCCCAAGTCATGTCCATCTGGAGTCACGACCGTCTCTGGTCCGAGCTGCGCCTCGCCTACGAAATGATTCCCTATCTCAACAAAGCCCCCGACGGCAAGACCCCCACCAAAGTCACCACCGCCGAAGGTGCGGCCCTCACCACCGAAGCTATCTCCACCCAGAAGATCCGCATCGACCGCGGCGGCTTCGGTGTCGAAATACAACTAGAGAAGCCCATGAAAGTCCTCCTCGGTGCCAACCGCACCGTTCTCATTCAACTCACCCCCGACGGTCCCAAACCCACCCCCGCCAAAAATGTCGCGCTCAAGTATCGCCTTGTCCCCTTCGGCGGCTGACAGTCGGGCTCGGCTTCGCTCGTAAGCACCGGCCTCCAAACCGGCGGGGCACTGGCAGCGCGAACCGCACCGATTGGGAAGGCCGCGCTCGGGCGTCGCGTTGACGGGTGGCCAAACGCGCAGGCGACGCCGTAATCTCGGTGAATCGCCGGGACTGCCTCGCGTCGGAACCGGAACTTTTTCGCGTTCATGATTACCAGCGCTCTTCCGGGATTGGCGGTGCTGGCGTTGGTGGTCGGCGCGCGGGTTTCAGCCGGGGCGGGCGCGGCGGATTTGCGCCCGCCGAGTGAGCGGTTCGCGAGTCTGGCGACGGCCCCGGAGCCGAGTTTCCGGCGGCAGGTGGTGCCACTGTTGAGCCGGGCAGGTTGCAGCGGGCGCGAGTGTCACGGTTCGTTTTCGGGTCAGGGGGGATTTCAGCTTTCACTGTTTGGTTATGATTTCGACAAGGATTTGAAGGCGATGACGGTGGATGCGAACGGGGGCGAGAAGCAGGTGCGCATCGACCGGACCAATGCGGTGAAGAGCCTGCTGCTGACGAAGCCGACGATGGAAGAGCATCACAAGGGGAAGAAGCGGATCGACAAGGGGTCGTGGGAATACAACCTGATGCTGAAGTGGATTCAGGGCGGCGCGAAGGGCGACGTCGAGGCGACAGGGGAATTTGACCGGCTGGAGATCACGCCGAAGGAGATCGTGTTCAAGGCGACGGGCGACACGACACAGTTGAAAGTGCTGGCGTATTGGAAGGATGGCGCGGTGGAGGATGTCACGCAGATCACGCGGTTCCGCTCGAATGATGATTCGGTCTCGACGGTGTCGCCCACCGGCGTCGTGACGGCGAAGGAGAAGGGCGACACGCACATCGTCGCATTTTACGACAACGGCGTGCAGCCGATTCCCGTGATGCTGCCGGTCTCCGAGCAGACGGGGCGGAAGTATCCGAAAGTGGCGACGCCGACGAAGGTGGACGAACTCGTGATCGCCAAGTTGCGCAAACTGGGAATCGTGCCGTCGGCCCTCAGCACGGACGCCGAGTTTTTGCGGCGCGTGACGATTGATCTCACGGGCGGGCTGCCGACGGTGGAGCAGGTGACGAAGTTTCTGGCCGATCCGTCGAGCAACAAGCGGAGCGCGAAGATTGATGAATTGCTGCGCACGCCGGCTTATGCGGCGTGGTCAGCGACGAAGCTGTCGGATTATCTCGGCAACAACGCGGGACAATTGCGGGTGCAGGGCGGCGGGCGCAACTACGGCGCGAAGTTCAGCCGGCAGTGGTTCGACTGGCTGTATGAGCGGATTTTGAAAAACGAGCCGTACGACAAGATGATGGAGGGCGTGGTGCTGGCGACGGGGCGCACGCGGCCGGACCAGACCTACGAGGAATATGCGCGCGAGATGTCGTCCTATTTCCGCACGAACAGTCCAGCGAATTTCGCGGAACGCCCTAACATGCCGTATTTCTGGCAGCGGCAGAATGTGAAGAAGCCCGAGGAAAAGGCGCTGGCGTTCGCGCACGGTTTCCTCGGCGTGCGGATCGAGTGCGCGCAGTGCCACAAGCACCCGTTCGATCAGTGGACCCAGAGTGATTTCAAGAAGTTCCAGGCGTTCTTCGAGGGGATTGATTACGGCTCGAAGGCGTCGAAGGACGAGAAGGTGACCTTCGCGAGCCTGACGAAGGAGTTGAAGGATGCGGTGCCGGCGGACCCGAAAGCGGGGAACAATCAGAAGGCGCTGGGTTCGGAATTCGACAAGCGCGTCGAGGCCGGTCAACCCGTGCCGTGGCAGGAAGTGATCGTCTCGAACAAGGGCAAATCGAAGCTTTCCGAAAAAGAACTGGCGCGGCTCAAGGCGACCAACGCCAAGCTGGATGGGCGCGTGCTGACGCCGAAGATTCTCGGCGGCGACGAGGTGTTGCTGAACGAGTATCCGGACCCGCGCGTGCCGCTGATGCAATGGCTGCGGAGCGCGAAGAATCCCTACTTTGCGCGGGCGTTCGTGAACCGCGTGTGGGCGGGCTACTTCGGCCGCGGGTTGGTGGAACCGGCGGACGACATGAACCTCGCCAACCCGCCGGTGAACCGGGAGCTGATGGATTATTTGTCGGACGGCTTCGCGGCGCATGGCTACGACATGGCGTGGCTGCATCGCGAGATTCTGACCAGCGACACCTACCAACGGAGCTGGAAACCCAACGCGACCAACCAGCAGGACGAGAAGAATTTCAGCCGCATGATCCCACGCCGCCTGCCGGCCGAGGTCGTGGTGGACGCAATTACGCAGGCCACGCTGGGCACCGAGGGCGTGGCGAAGTTCGTGGCGGACATCGAGAATCGCGCCATCGGGCCGAATGCCAATTCGGGCACCGCGCGCAAGGGTGGCGGCGGCAATTATTCGCTGACCATTTTCGGCAAGCCGATCCGTGAAACCAACTGCGACTGCGAGCGCACGACCGACCCGACGATCCTGCAAACGCTCTTCACGCGGAACGATCCCGAGATGCTCTCGGCGCTCGACCAGGCACGCGGCGGCGCGGCGTGGATCGAGGAGTTGCGCAAGAGCGTGGCCGGCACGACGAAAAAGAAAGGTGACACTTCGCCGCCCGTGACGGCCAAGCCCCTCGACCTCGACAAGGTCGTTCCCGAAGTGTTCCTCCGCACAGTCAGCCGTCCGCCCACCGCCGACGAATTAAGCCGCGCCAAGACCGACATCGCCGCGGCGAAGAACCCGGTCGATGGCGTGCGAGAACTGCTCTGGGCGATGCTCAACACCCGCGAGTTCATGGTGAACCACTGACCGCCGGAACTTTCCAATTTGCCGTCCGCTCCATTTTTTAGCACCACCACCAACCAACCAAAACACATGTCCATCCATACCAACTGTGAGGGAGTAAGCCGCCGCGACTTTCTGCGCGTCGGCGCCCTGGCCGGCGTCGGCCTGAGTCTCAGCGAATATCTGGCCCTCGCCAACGCGGGCGGCGTCTCGCCCGGAGCCCGGGGCAAGTCCGCGATCTTCGTCCGCCTCGGCGGCGGTCCGAGCCACATGGACTCGTTTGACCTCAAGCCCGATGCGCCAGACACGCATCGCGGCGAGTTCAAGGAAATCGCGACGAATGTTCCCGGTGTCCGCATTTCCGAGCATCTGCCCCGGCTGGCCAAGTGCGCGGACAAGTATGTGATCCTGCGCGGCGTCAGCCACACGCTGGCGGCGCATGAACTGGGCACGATCTACATGAACACGGGCAACCGTCCCCTGCCCTCGCTCAACTATCCGCACTACGGCGCGGTGGCCGCGAAGGAACTGCGCGCGGCCGATCATCTCCCGCCGTTCGTCGCCATCCCGAATCTCGGAGCCAAGGCGACGGGTTATCTCGGGGTCGAATACGGGCCGTTTGAAACCGGCGGCTCCCCGACCGCCGGCAAAGCGCTCGAGGTGCGCGGCATGGCGCTGCGGCCCGGCGTCACCTTCGAGGACTTGGATCGCCGGCAAAATCTCGTGCAACGCTACGACACGGCGTTCGGCGACTACGCCAAGAACGACAAGCTGCTGCAGGGCATGGATCAGTTCGGCCAGAAAGCCTACGCGATGATGCGTTCGCCCAAGGCGCGCGAGGCGTTCGATCTCAGCAAGGAATCGGCGAACATCACCAAGCTGTTCGGCAAGGAGCAGTTCTCGCAGAGCTGCCTGCTCGCGACGCGCCTGGTCGAATCCGGCGTGCGCTTCGTCACCGTCTCGCTCGGCGGCTGGGACACGCACTCGGAAAATTTCAGCAAGCTCAAGGGTTCCAATCTGCCGACGCTCGACGCGGGCCTGAGCGGCCTGTTCACCGCGCTCGCCGACAAGGGCCTGCTCGACTCGACGGCCGTCTTCGTGACCGGCGAATTCGGCCGCACGCCGAAGATCAACAAGAACGGCGGACGCGACCATTATCCGCGCGCGATGTTCTGTCTCCTGGCCGGCGGCGGCATCAAGGGCGGCCAGGTGGTCGGTGAATCCGACGCCAAGGGCGAAGGCCCGAAGGACCGCGCCATCACGCCCGACGACGTGGCGGCATCCTTCTACGCCGCACTCGGCATCGACCACGCCAAGGAATACCACACGCCCACCGGCCGCCCGGTGATGCTCGTTCGCAACGGCAAGCCGCTCAAAGAGCTGTTCGCCTGAGCAGCGCAGTTTCGTTTTCGCAACGAGCCTTGCGGGGTGATCCCGCAAGGCTCGTTTGTTTTTTGGGGGGAGGAAGAAAGCTCCGTGAACGCGGCGTAGCCGCCGACGTGAGGAGGCGGATCGGGGACCGCACCCAAACACCAACTTGGGCCGCAAGACTGACATGCACGGTAGGCCAAAGGGGCCGCCGTTGGCAGCGAGCAGCGCGACGCCTACGGACACACGGGAATTGGGCGGCGAAGTTTTTGGCAAAGGAATGGAGGCAAAGGAATGGGAAAAAAGATTTCCCCGTCCCCATTCCTTTGCCTCCATTCCTTTGCCAAATCTGCTTCGGGGATTGGTGTTCAGATTTAGGCCGATCACGGCGCGTTTGCCTGACCGCGGTAGCCGCCGACGTGAGGAGAACCCGAGCGCCGAAACGGCGCAGCATGGGGCCATCGTACCTGCGTGGGGCGCGGCGAGCGGGGGGCCGGGGCCGCGGTACCGCAGGCGTCTCGCCTGCGAGTTCGGGCGGTGTCTCGCCGCCCGTTCCGACTCGGGGCGAGACGCCCCGCGAACTCGCAGGCGAGACGCCTGCGGCACCGTACGTTGGCAGGCTGATCGGCCGCTGAGCGCGAACGACGGAGTCGAGCTCGAAGTTCGGCAAGGAAAGCTGCGTTCAGGCCGCAGCAACGTACGCCTGCGGAGAGTTCGGAGCGCACTATTGCAGACGGGGCCTTCTGCGGCGTAAACGCCGCGCTCCCGCGCAGTCGGAGCATTGTCGTGTCATGGGGACCTCCGCCTCCTCACGTCGGCGGCTACGCTCCCCTCCTCATTTTTCTGCCCCCTATTTTTCTGCCATAAAACCGAACGGGGCCTCGCCCGTTCCCGGACGAAGCCCCGTTCTCCCGCCCGCGCCGCCACCCGCTATTCCGCGAGCAGCTTCTCGACTTTCGCCACGAGATTCTCCCGCGCGTTCATGTCCCGCAGATTGCCCTTCTTGTCGATGAGCCACATCGCCGGGATGCCCGTGATCCCATATTCCTTGCCGAAATCATTGTCCCACCCCTTGCCGTCGAAATATTGCGCCCACGGCATTTTCTCCTTCGCGACGAACGCCGTCAGCGACTCCAACTGCTGATCAAAGCTGATTCCCACGATCTCAAACCCCTTCGGATTGAGCTTCTCGTAAGCCGCGCGGACATTCGGAATCTCCTTCACGCACGGGCCGCACCACGTCGCCCAGAAATCCACCAGCACCACCTTGCCCGCCATCTTGGTGAGATCGATCGCGCGCTTGTCCACCGCCGTGAACTTGATCGGCAGCGGCTTGCCCACGAGCCCGAGCTTCTTCACCAGCATCGTGGCGCGCTCCTTCACCTCGTCCTCGGTCGCGTTGGCCGCGATTTCCTGCGCGAGCTTCAGGGCCTTCTCCCCTTCGATATTGGAAGCCACCTCCAGCAGCATCCCGTAAACCTCCTGCCGCTTTGGAAACTCCTTCTGCAACGCGCGGATGCCCTTCTCATACTCGGCGAGCATCACCTCCTCGCCCTTGCTCTTCAGCGCCATCGTCGCGCGCTCGACCGCGCGGAAGCGCAGCTTGAAGCGCTGCTCCTCGCTGGCCGCTGGGTCTTTCAGCATGTCGGCCTCGATCGTCTCGACGCGGGCCACGTAGTTCGTCTGCCCCAGGCGCACCGCCGCGCGCAGCAGTTCGTACTCCATCTCCTTCGCCTCGGCCACCTGCTCATGCTTCGGAAATTTTGTGTAAAAATCCTTTGCCCGCTCGGCCGTGACGCCCATGCGTTTCGCCTCCGCCTCGCGAAACTTGGCGATCTCCGCCTCGTCGGGCCGCTTCGTCTGCCACTCCTCCGGCGGCGCGGTCGGCTCGCTCAGCTTCACCAGCGCATCCCACGCGAGGTCGGCGGCGTTGGTCTTGGTCAAGGTCGTCAGCGCCGGCAGATCCGTGATCGGCTCCGCGGGTTCGACCGGCTGCTGGGCCACGCCCGCGGGTTTCGGTGCGCTGCTGAAAGGATCCGATTCCGCCGGCTTGGAGCACGCGGTCAGCCACACCGCGAGCGCGGCGGAAGCAACACTGGCGGCGAATCCCAGCGGGACGCGAGAGGAGATGACAGGGGTTTTCATGAAATAAAATAGTGTTCGTTCGCAGCGTCACTCTGCGCTCTTGCCGGGCGGTGGAACATCAAAAAATGGCCGCAGCTTTTCCAATGCGAGCAACAGCCGCCGCGGATTCGCCGGCGAACCCGTGTCGCCCTCGCGCACCGCGGAATCCGACCGCGCCAGCAGGCCCTCGAGCGCCGCGAGAATTGTCGCGCCATCGTCCGGCGCCAGCGCGAGCGTCACCTTGTCCGCCTGCTCGATGCGCGCCGCCTTGCGCGCCAGTTCCAGCAGAATCGCGCACGGTTCCAGACACGGGATCAGACTCTTCGCCGCGACGCTGTCGGGCGCCAACGCGCCGACCGTCCACAACCGCTGCTTCAGACAAAACCGCCGGTCGCAACCCGCGCGCACCACACGCTCCGCCGCCGGGTCGTCGAGCATCGTCGTGATGCGATACATCCCGGTCTGCCGTTCGGTGAACGCGCGGTAGTGCGTCACCGGCGGAGTCGCCGCCTGCGCCGCGTGCCAGTCCGCCAGCGCACCGGGATAAAGGATGTGCAACGCCGTTTCCAAATCCGCCTCGCCCGCCGCGAGCACGCGCCAGCCGCGGCGCAGATTCGGCGCGCTCTTCAACGGCCGAAACGCACCCGCCACCGTGGACTGCGCCAGCGCGCGCAACTCGGGCGTCGCGAGCAGTTTCAACGCGTCCTCCGCTGCGTCGGCATCATCCGCGTGCCGCAGTTCGAAACCGCCCGCGCGCCGCCGCAGCAGCACCTGCGCGAGCACGACCTCGCCGGGGAACTGCGCGAGAAAAGCCATCAATGCTGGATTGGTCGCCGATGTCATGTGCGGCGGACGCTAGCGCCCTGCGCCCGCATGCAAACGGAAAACTTCCGACCGCCCCGGAGCGCGACTCTGGAGTGCGGGGACTTGTCACCGCTTTCCCAAGGCGACTTGTCGCCGTCAAACTGCGGAGGGCGTCGGCGATGGCGGGGCGTTCGCGGCTCGCGCCAGCGGCGGCGTGCCCGCGTGACCGGAGCCGCACGGAAATTCGACCGCGACCAGTCGCCTGCGCAAAAGCGGTGACAAGTCACCGCACTCCAAAACCATCGCTTCACGACGCCAACCGAACGGATCGTCGCAATTCGCATGAAGAGCAGCGCGGCCGTCCACACTCCGCCCCGTCCGGGGAAAACAGTTGCCCGCCCTTCCCCCCGTCGGCAGAAACGCGCGATGCACTTTGTCATCGCGGGTTTGATCGGATTGGTGAGCGGCATCACCAGCGGCCTCTTCGGCGTCGGCGGCGGCATCGTGATGGTCCCCGCGATGATGTTTTTCATGAAGGGCGACATGCGCGACATCAAGATGGCCATCGGCACCTCGCTCGCCGTCATCATCCCGACCGCGCTGATGGGTTCCTTCAAGCACTACCAGCAGGGCAACATCAACTGGCAGGCCGTGCTGGCCATCGTGCCGCTTGCGGTGGTCGGCGGTCTACTCGGCGCGAAACTCACCACGGTCATCCACGCCGACCATCTGCGCCGCGCGTTTGGCGGTTTCATCATCGTGGTCGGTTGCCGCCTGCTTTTCTTCAAGTAGCCACCGGCCGGGCGCAGCCACCGATCGGAGGAGTACCCAAGCCCCCCAACGGCGCAGAATCGCTCCGCTCGCTCGGAAGGCGGTCAAGGGGACCCTGGCGGATCTGACATTCTCCCCACCAACGGCAGGATCGGCCGCACAGCCACGTCGGAAAACCCGGCCGGGACTGCTGCTAAGCTTTGCCGTCGATGCGACGGGGTTTTGCACAGCCCGCAATTGACGGGGCTTTTATGAATTCGGCATGGCGCGCGGAAGGCAGATAAAAGGGAAAGGCACGAAACTGAGGTGTGCCCGTTCTTTAGCGCTCAGCTACGGCCATTCCGGGAGCCACTGCTTCGGGACGAAGATGCCTTAATTGCCGGTAGCTCCGGGTTGGAGCTTTCACTTTGTTCCTTCCCTTGAGCTTTGAACTTTGAGCTTTATCCCTCCGGTCACTTACCGGCAGCAGCGGCGGGAGTAGGCGCAGGAGCGACGCCGAGGAATTGGTAACACGCCGCCTCACGGTCATTGCGGACCAGAAGTAGTCGTCCCGCGAGAGTAGGGTGATTCCATGTCTTGCTGCTGAGGGCGGGCAGGCGAGCGAGTTCTTCGTAGGCGTCGGGGCGCGCGCGGGCGAGGACGATGGGGCCGGGTTCGCTTTGGATGAGCACGAGGTCATCAACGAGAAGGGATTGGCCGGAGCCGAAACGTCCGTCTTTCCAGCGGCGCTCGCCGGTCGCGGCATCGACGCAGGCGAGGAAACCGTCGTCGAGGCCGTAGATGAATCCGTCGCGGTAGGCCGAGGAGTTGAACTGGTTTTTCATGCTGCGGCCCTTCCACACTTCAGTGGCGGCGAGCTTGCCGGTGCTCAGGAATTTCAACTGGAGCAGCTCGCAGCCAATGCCGTAACCGGCGGAGAGAAAGACGCGGTCGCCATCGAGCACCACGGGTTGCGCGGCCTTGGGCCATTTCTCATTCGACCACGGATGATCGAGGAGCACGACGCCGTTGGTGGAATCGTGAACGGTGAGGGAAGCGGCGTTGACGGAGAGAATCACGCGGCGCCCCGCGACGGTGGCGAGCACGGGCGAGGCGTAGCTGCATTTGTCGGTGCCGGCGCGCCAGAGGGGTTCGCCGGTCTGGCGATGGTAGGCGAGCACGGTCGGGCTGTTGGCGAGGCCGCCGGTGACGACCACGGAGTCATCGAACACCAGCGGCGAGGCGCTGACGCCCCAAGTGAGATTTGGGAGTTTGTTTTCGCCGAGCACATTGCGCGTCCACACGCGGCGGCCGGTGTCGGCCTCGAGACAGTCGAGCACGCCCGTACCGCCGATGGCGAAGACGCGGTTGGATACCACGGTGGGCGTCGCGCGCGGGCCTTCGCCGCCTTGCCATTGGAAGAAGCGCGCCTGGTTGGTGTGCGCCCACAGCAGGCGTCCGGTGAAGACGTCGTAGCACGTCACGCACTCGCCCTCGCCGCGCTGTTCTTGCGTAAAGGCGCGTTCGCCCACGACGGCGAAGGCCGACCAGCCGCCGCCAATAGGTTGCCGCCAGAGCTGCTTCGGCGGCGTGGTGTTCCAGTCGAGCGACAGCCGCGCGCCGCGCACCACGCCGTCGCGCGCGGGACCGAA
The DNA here is from genome assembly GCA_014193395.1 of Verrucomicrobiota bacterium. GTDB lineage: Bacteria > Verrucomicrobiota > Verrucomicrobiia > Limisphaerales > BJHT01 > BJHT01. The sequence goes on along the minus strand of BJHT01000153.1, from coordinate 700 downwards.
GAATTGCGGCACGTCGGTGACGGGCTTCTCACCTTCGAGCGGGGCCAAACCGGTGACGGGCCACGGTGCGGGTGCGGGCAGCGGGACGTTCGCGCGCGACTTTTTCCAAACGAGCTTCGGCCGCCCCGTGCCGTCGATCGTGCCATCGACAGTGAGCAACTGGGACAACACCGCGACACCGACAATCACCACGACGGCGGCGAGCAGGCGGCGACGCCCCGGGAAGCGGCTGAGAAAAATCAGCCAAAGGAAATTCAGCGCCACCATGAGGATGAGCAGCGCTCCGGTGATCCAACTCTTGATATTGCGCTCCAGTTCCGGCTGCGCCTGCACGGCGACAAAGATCAGGAAGGCCACGGTGCAGATCGTGCCGGGAATCCAGAAGCGGTGGCTCGGAGACGGGGAAGGTGAGGGGTTCATGGAGTTGGTTGGGAAACGGGTTGGGAATTCAAAAGAATGGATTTACCTGCGAGTGAAACCGGTCGTCGCTGCCAACGCGGCCGCCCGCGCGACTTTGGAGTGCGGTGACTCGTCACCGCTTTCGCGAGGCGACTTGTCGCCGTCGAACCTCGACACCGCAACGAATTGAATCAGCGCGTCCACGGCTCGCGCCAGCGCGGCGACGCCCGCGCGCCCGGCCGCGTCCGGACCATCGACGGCGACAAGTCGCCTGCGCCAAAGCGGTGACAAGTCTCCGCAC
>BJHT01000152.1 GCA_014193395.1 Verrucomicrobiota bacterium | reverse complement strand
CCGCCCCGCTCCATGAAACCTCCGCCCGCCTCCACCCCGGTCACCCGCCGCGATTTTGTGCGCACCAGTTCTGCGGCGGCGACGCTCGCGTTATCCAGCGGATTTGCCCATCCCGCCAACGTCTTGGCGGCGGCTGCGCCCGCACCCGCCGGGGCTCCCCCCAAGCCCGCCGCGCCCACCGCGCCGCGCCCCTTTCTCACCCCCGCCGACAAATTCCGCGACGTCTCCCGCGGCACGCCCAAGCCGCACTCGCTCACCGGCGACGCGCTCATTCAGGCCCGCCTCACGCCCGAGACCTGGCGCTTGGAAATCACCGCCGACACCCCCGCGAATCCCGCGGCCAAAGACGTCGCCGGCCTCGGCCAGGCGCTCACGCTCGCCGACGGCACGGCGCTGGACCTGCCCGCGCTGCTCAAGCTCGGCGAGCGGCACGGCGTGAAATTTCTGAAAGCCATGCAGTGCCTCAACATCCCCACGCCGCTCGGCCAGGGCCTGTGGGAAGGCGTGCCGTTGCGCGAGGTGCTGCGCCTCTGCGGCCCGCTGCGCAACGTGCGCCGCATCTACTACTGGGGTTTTCACAACCACGATCCGAAGCAGCTTTTCCAATCGTCGCTCAGCTATTCGCAGGCGATGGAAACACCGCCCGGCGAACTGCCCGCCTTCCTCGCCTACCGCCTCAACGGCGAACCCATCTCGCTCCTCCGCGGCGGCCCCGTGCGCATGGTCATCCCGTGGGCACACGGCTTCAAATCCATCAAGTGGCTCCAGCGCATCGTCGTAACCAACGACTACCGCGCCAACGACACCTACGCCGAGCAAAACAACGACCCCGAGGCCCCGCTCAAGACCGCCGCGTATCTCGACAACGTCCCCGCGAGAATCCCTGCCGGTCAGGCCGTGTCCATCGGCGGCCTCGTCATCTCCGGCTGGTCCGGCCTCAAGCGCGTCGAGTGCCGAGACAGCGCCAAGCCTGGTGCGACCGGCCCGCCCGCCACGCCCGCCGCCGACGCCGCCGAGCAATGGACCGCGGCGCAGCTCGAAGCCCCGCCCGCCGACTGGACCAGCGTCCTCCCCGCCGGCGTGTCCGCCCGGAAAATCCTCGGCTTCAATTCCCAGACCGGTCAGCCCGCGACCTGGCCCCTGCGCTACAGCATGATCTCCTGGTCCGCCGCGCTGAACGGCCTGGCCCCCGGCAAATACACCCTGCGCGCCCGCGCCGTGGACCTCAATGACTTCGCCCAACCCGAGCCGCGCCCGATGCAGAAGTCCGGCCGGAACGCGCTCGAGGTGAAGGAATTCGAGGTGGTGTAGGATGGTGACGTGCCTTGACATGCCTACGCCTCTGGCGTAGTTGGCTCACCGTGGTTTTTGTCGAGACACCCACCTTTACGAAGCGCGTGCTGGAGCTTCTGGACGACGAGCAGTATTCGGCGTTGCAAATGAAGCTGGCCGGGCAGCCGGATGCCGGCGCGTTGATTCCCGGGTCGGGCGGCGTGCGGGCGTGGCAAACGCGGCGGCGTCCGGCTGATCTATTATTGGTGGGTGGCCCAAGACCGCATCTCCATGTTGCTCGTCTATCCGAAAAACGAGCAGGACAATCTGAGCGCGGATCAGGTGAAACAACTTCGGCGAGCGCTGGAGATTTGAGCTATGAAGAAAGAGTTGTTCAATGAGTTGCTGCAAAGCGTGCAGGAGGCGGCGGCCATCGAGCGCGGCGCGGCCAGTCCTTCGCGGACCTTCACGGTCAAGACGGCCAACGATGTGGTGCGGACCCGAACAAAACTCGGGATTTCCCAAACCAAGTTCGCCCGCCTGCTCGGGATCAGCGAGGACACGCTGCAAAACTGGGAACAAGGCCGGCGCAAACCCACCGGCGCGGCGAAAGTGCTGCTTAAGATCGCGGCGCGGCATCCCAACGTCGTGTTGGAGGCCGCGGCATAACCGCCCCAGAGCTCGGCAGCCAAGCTCCCACCCTCACCACGGCCGCGCGGGATTGGGCCGCCGCGCCGCCGCGCTTTCGCCGCTCCTTTTCCGTCCGCTGGCCGATTGGTTTTCCGCCCCCTTCGGGTCGTCGTGCGACGGCCCGCCCGCAGCCGCCGCTTCCTCCCCGTGCTCCGCCGCTACGGTCTCTTCGATCAACGCCAGCAGTTCCGTCCGGCCCTGCCGCGTCGTCGCCGAGCAGGTGAAAATCTCCGGCAGCGACTCGCTCCATTCCGCGATGCGCGCGGTGAACGCCGCGATGTTCGCCTGCACCACGGCGGGCTTGACCGTGTCGGTCTTCGTGAACACGAGGACGAACGGAATCGCGCTGTCGATGAGCCATTCCACGAACTCGAGGTCCAGCTTCTGCGGCGGCAGCGACGAGTCGATCAGCGTGAAAACACAGCAGAGATTCGCGCGATGCCGCAGATAATCCGCCACCGCCTGGTTAAACTTCGCCTTGTCCTCGCGCGCCACCTGCGCGAACCCGTAGCCCGGCAAATCCACCAGCCGCCACGTTTTGTTCATCGTAAAGATGTTGATCATCTTCGTGAACCCCGGGGTCTTCGACACCCGCGCCAGATCCCGCTTGCCCGCCAGCATGTTCAGCAGCGACGACTTGCCGACATTGGACCGCCCGATGAAAGCGAACTCGGGCAGCGACTCGTCCGGACACGAACCCAGGTCCGGCGCGCTGCGGTCAAAAATGGCGGAGGCAATGTTCATAAACAGAAATCCGAAATCCGAAACCAACGCCTGACTCTCGCAGCTAATCCCCTTCCCCGATACAACCATCTTCCGCGTCCGAGACGCGGTGGTGCTGAAGCGCGGCCCATCTCCCGCCCGAGCAGGCGGGGCTGGCAGCTTGATTCGACTGTGCGGACGGCGCTCGCCGCTTCACCCACGCTTTTCCTCGGTGTGAAGCGCGTGGCGTTGCGCTCGGATCGGGGGAGCGGCAGCCGAAAACCTGCCTGCCCGTGAATCCGGGAACCCCGGCCGATCAATCCGCGCGGTGCCAACCCCTTACTTCAAACTCTGCAAATACCGCAGGGTTTGCGGGATCTGCTCCACGACCGACGGCGATTCGTCTTCGATGAAATAGTATTTCACGCCGCTTTCGCGCGCGGCTTTCAGGATGGCGGGCCAGTCCATCTGGCCGGTGCCGAGGGGCACGTCGTTGGCCACGTCGGTCTTGCCGGTGAGCGCGCCGGTCGCGACGCCTTTGCGCAGGTCCTTGAGGTGCATCAAGGCCCAGCGACCGGGATATTTCTGGAGCCATTTCACCGGGTCGTGGCCGGGGAACACCACCCACAGCACATCCATCTCGAAGCTCACCAGTTTCGGATCGGTCCCCGTGATCAGGAGGTCCAGCAGCGTGCCGTCGCCGTGCGGATGAAACTCAAAACCATGCGCATGATAGAAAACGCGGATGCCCTCTTTCGCGCCCAGTTCGCCCGCGCGATTGAAGACCGCGATGGCGTCGCGCGCCGCGGCTTCGCTGAATGGCGCCTTATGGGTGATCCACGCGCAGCCGGCGTACTCGAGACCTAGCGCCTTCGCCTCGGCGATGACTTTGGCCGGCTCGGTCTTCCAGCGGTCGTAGGGAAAATGTCCGCTGACGGGCTTCAGGCCGTGCTCGGCGAGCATCGTCTTGAAACGCTCGGGCGGCAGGTTGTAGGTGCCCGCCGTCTCGACAATGCGGAAACCAAAGTCCTGCGTCTGCTTGAGTCCCTTGGCCGGGCTTTGCGTGAAAATTCCCCGCAGACTGTAGAGCTGCAGCCCCACTGTCCCGGGAAATTTGGCGGCAGTCCCGACCTCCTGCGCCACCGCGCTTGATCCCAAAACGACCGCGAAAACGCCGACCAGCCACGAACAAAGCATGTGATTCATGGGCGTCGATATACCGCAACCGCCGCGCCGTGGGGAACTGATTTAATCCGGAAGGCCAGAAAAACGCGAACGCCACCGGAGGCACGCGGCTGCGGGCGGAGCGCCGATCTCCGATCCGGGGCGTGGTTGTGCGGACATCGCACTCGTCAGGCCAAATCGCTTACGAAGTCCGTTGGGCGGATGGGTAACGCGCGCGGTGCTGCCGCGGCGACGACCTACCGCTCCTCAGGAACGATGGGCGGATTCCGGCGTGCCTGACTCGTGCGAGCGCCCGCGCCAGACGACGCCCAGCCGCGCGACACAAGGAAGCAGCCCCGCGAAGAAAACCGCGGAAGCCAGCGCCCACCACAGGTCGCCCGCCCGATGGTTGTTCGTCACCGACAGACAACCGAAGAATCCAAAAATCGCACCGACTGTGATCAGAACTTTCATACTTCGCCTCGCCGTTCTGCGGGCTGCCAGGCAGCACCGACACTGAGATCGCACCCGTAAACAAATAGGTGCGGGAGGACAGGTAATGCACCAACGGAACTTGTCGAATCGGACTCACGGGCGGACTCACGCTTGGGCCGCTCGCGCCCTTGGCATCTCGCGACCCGGCTGGAATCCGGCACGCCCCTCCGTTACTTGGCGACGACTTCGTGTCTCGCCCCGTCCGCCCCTTGCTCCACCGCGAGCGTGAGCGGTTCGCGCAGATTCGCCTGCAATTGCGCAGCGCTGATTTCGTTTTCCCAGCGGCTGATGACAACGGTGGCGACGCCGTTGCCGACGAGGTTGGTGAGCGCGCGGCATTCGCTCATGAAGCGGTCGATGCCGACGAGCAGCGCCAGCGCCTCGACCGGAATGCTCGGCACGGCCTGCAGCGTCGCGGCGAGCGTGACGAAGCCCGCGCCGGTCACGCCACTGGAGCCTTTGGAGGTGATCATCGCGATGAGGAGCAGGCTGAACTGCGCGCCGAGGCCGAGCGGCGTGTTGGTGGCCTGCGCGAGGAACACGGCGGCCATGGTCATGTAGATGTTCGTGCCGTCGAGGTTGAAGCTGTAGCCGGTCGGGATCACGAGGCCGACGGTGGATTTCGCGCAGCCCAGGCGCTGCATTTTTTCAATCATGCCGGGCAGCGCGGTCTCGGAGGAACTCGTGCCCAGGACCAGCAGCAGCTCGTCCTTGATGTGGCCGAGGAAGCGGAAGATCGAGAGGCCCGCGAACGCCGCGATGCCGCCGAGCACGATCACGACGAAGAATCCGGCTGTGAGATAGAAGCCCGCCATGAGCGCGAGCAACTTGTTCAGCGCGCCGATGCCGTAGCTGCCGACGGTGTAGCCCATCGCGCCGAACGCCCCGATGGGCGCGGCTTTCACCACGATGTGCATCACGCCGAAAAAGACCTGCGTGGCGTAGTCGATGACGTGCAGCAGCGGCTTCCCGCGCTCGCCCATGAATGCAATCGCGAACGCGACGAGGATGGCCACGAGCAGCACTTGCAGCAGATCGCCCGAGACGAACGCGCCGAGAAAAGTTTTGGGAATGATGTTGAGAATGAACTCGGTGGTGCTGAGGGCCTTGGCTTTTTCCGCGAAACCGTGGGTCGTGGCGGTGGCGTCCGCGGCGGTTTTGGTTTCGGTGCGAAAGGTTTCGCCGGGCGGCGTGAAGCCGACGCCGGGTTTCAGCACGTTCACCACGAGCAGGCCGATGAGCAACGCGATGGTGGAAACAACCTCGAAGTAAATCAGCGTCTTGGCCCCGACGCGCCCGAGTTTTTTCAGGTCGCTCATCGAGGCGATGCCGTGGACGACGGTGCAGAAGATGATCGGTGCGATCATCATCTTGACGAGGCTGATGAAGCCGTCGCCCAGCGGCTTGAGCGATTTGCCGAACGCGGGAAAGAGCCGGCCGACGACGATGCCGAGCACGACGGCAATGATCACCTGCAAGTAGAGGACGCGATACCACGGTTTGCGTGGCGCAGGCGTGGGCGTGGTCATGAGTGGTGCGGGCGGCGGGCCGCGTTTGGAGTGCGGTGACTTGTCACCGCTTTTGCGAGGCGACTTGTCGCCGTCGCACACCCGTTCGCGCACGTATCGAACGGGGCGTTCACGGCTCGCGCCAGCGCGGGCACGCACGCCGATGCGGACACGTTCGGAACTTCGACGGCGACAAGTCGCCTGCGCAAAAGCGGTGACAAGTCACCGCACTCCAAAGCGCCACGGCGTGGCCGCGCGACGCGGGCCTTGCCTTTCGCGTCTCGTCTGGTTCCCCAGCCGTGTGCATCCGTTTTCATCCGTGGTTTGCCATTTTCCCCGCCGCGGCGCGGCCTACATCCGGCAGATCAGCAGCTCGCGCTCGTAGATCATTTCCTTCGGCAGGTGCGTGTGGAGATCGAGGAAGAGATTTTCGTGGTCGATGATTTCGCGCCGCCACTCGGCGCGGTCGAAGCGCTGCACCTCGGCAAACTGCTCTGGCGACAGCTCCAGGCCGGTCCAGTCGATATCCTCGTAGCGGGGCATCCAGCCGATGGGCGTCTCGCGGGCCAGCGCACGCCCGCGCGAACGGCCGACGATCCATTGCAGCACGCGCAGGTTTTCACTGAAGCCGGGCCAGAGAAATTTCCCGTCCGCGTCCTTGCGAAACCAGTTCACATGAAAAATGCGCGGTGATTCCGCGAGCGTGCGCTGCATGGAAATCCAGTGGCGGAAATAATCGCCCATGTTGTAGCCGCAGAACGGCAGCATCGCCATCGGGTCGCGCCGCACCTTGCCGACGGTACCCGCGGCCGCGGCGGTGGTCTCGCTGCCCATCGTCGCGCCGAGATAAACGCCGGTGCTCCAATTGAACGACTGATACACCAGCGGCATCGTCGTGGCGCGGCGGCCGCCGAAGATGATCGCGCTGAGCGGCACGCCCTCGGGCTTCTGCCAGTCGGGATCGATGGTCGGACATTGCGCAGCGGGCGCAGTGAAACGCGCGTTCGGATGCGCGGCCTTGCTGCCTTTTTCGCGCGCGATCTCGGGCGTCCACACGTTGCCCTGCCAGTCGATGGCGCGCGCGGGCGGCTGCTCCGTCATGCCTTCCCACCACACACCGCCCTCGGGCGTGAGCGCGACGTTGGTGAAAATCGTGTTCTTCGCCAGCGTGGCCATCGCGTTCGGATTGGTCTGCAAACTGGTGCCGGGCGCGACGCCGAAAAAGCCGGTCTCGGGATTGATCGCGCGCAGCCGGCCGTCGGCGCCGGGACGGATCCACGCGATGTCGTCGCCCACGGTCCAGACCTTCCAGCCCGCGTCGGCAAAGGGTTTCGGCGGGATGAGCATGGCGAGATTCGTCTTGCCGCACGCGCTCGGGAAGGCCGCGGCGACGTAGGTTTTTTCGCCCTGCGGATTCTCGATGCCGAGGATGAGCATGTGCTCGGCCATCCAGCCCTCGTCGCGCGCCATGACCGAGGCGATGCGCAGCGCGAAGCATTTCTTGCCGAGCAGCGCGTTGCCGCCGTAGCCCGAGCCGTAGCTCCAGATTTCGCGGCTCTCGGGGAAATGGACGATGTACTTTTCCTTGTTACACGGCCACGGCACGTCCTTGTCGCCCTGCTTCAACGGCGCGCCGACCGTGTGCATGCACGGGACCACGCGGCGTTTGGATTCGTCGATCGCTTGGAAAACTTTGCGCCCGACCCGCGCCATGATGCGCATGTTCACCACGGCGTAGGGCGAGTCGGTCAACTGCACGCCGAGCTGCGACAGCGGCGAATCAATCGGCCCCATGCTGAACGCCAGCACGTACATCGTGCGGCCCTTCATGCAGCCCTTGAACAGCGTGCGCAGCTTCTCCTTCATTTCGAAGGGATTCACCCAGTTGTTGGTCGGCCCGGCGGCCTCCTTGGACTGGCTGCAAATGAAGGTGCGCTCCTCGACCCGCGCCACGTCACTCGCATCCGAGCGAGCGAGGAAACAGCCCGGCCAACGCTTTTGATCGAGCCGGATGAACGTGCCGCCCGCCACCATCTGCTCGCACAGCGCGTCGTATTCCGCCTGCGAGCCATCGACCCAGTGGATGCGCGCCGGCTGGCACAGGGCGGCCATTTTCTTCACCCAGCGCTGGAGATGGATGTTGGTGCTGAGCGGCTTGGCGGAGGCTTTCGCGGGCCTGCGCGCGAGCGTTCGTGCGGGGCGGCGCTCGGCGGATTTCGTGGTTGTGGGCATAGGGCTGGTCGTCGCAGACGCGCGGGAGTCGAACATCGGGCCGGGGTTTTGTCCCGCGGGAAAGTGGGGGGCGGGCGGCCGCGCGAGTGCCGCTACTCGCCAGCCAGATACAAGACGTGTTTTCGCAGCGATGCAGCCAGCCAGAAGCCGGCGTCCCGCTGCAATGCGTCGATCACCGGACCGATGGCGGCAAGGTGCCCGGAGGATTTTGCCCGCAACAGGATGCCAAGTATTCCGATGGTTCGCAGCCCGAGCCGTTTCGCCACATCGTGACCACGGCGTTCGTCGATGAGCACCGCGTCGGCATGAATTTCCACCGCCAACGAGAGCGCGGCCGACTCGCCCGGGTCGAGTTCCGCAGCGGCTCGCACGATGGGTGAGGTGAGTGTGGGAGTCTGCTGCCGCACTCCCGCCGGGAGCTTCAGTCCGGCGAAGCGAGATGAACTTTTCGCCAGCCTTTCGAATTCCGCGGCGACCTCCGGCGGAATAACGACCTCTCGAAACAACTGTTGGAACAGGCCGCCCTGGCCGACGCGACAGAGATTGAGCAGCACCGAGGTGTCGGCAACGACGATCACCGGGGGAAGAGTTCCTTAAGCGATTGCAGGTCGTCCGTCAGTTGCTCCTCCGAGTACACGGGCACCTGTCGTTCACCCAAGGCTCGTTGAAACGTGAAGAAATCCACCTCCGCGAACTCGGCGGCGCGAATCTTTCCGAGCCGTCCCTGCTCATACAGCGCGCACGCGAGCTCCAGGCGCACCAGCGCATCGTCGGTCGGTGATTCTTCGGGCAGATCGTGCAACATGAAATCCTTCTACCCGTTCACCACCGGGAGTCAAACCGGCCATATTCGTCGTACGCGCGGTGGGCCGGAAAATCCGCCTCCTCACGTCGGCGGCTACAAGTTCGCGCGCGGCCACGGTTGCTACCGGACTGAATCGCGCCCGCAGCCCGCCGCCGCCCTCACTTCCCGATCAACCGCTGGTGTTCCAGCGTGGCGTAGCGGTCGGTCATGCCGGCGAGGTAATCGCAGACGGCGCGGTGGAAGCCGGCCGTGGCGACGCGTTTGCGCGACTGGCGGCCGATCTCGTCGGGATGGGCGCAGAAGTAATGGAAGAGGTCCTCGAGTTTTTTCACCGCGGCCAGGTTGGGTTCGTGAACGACCGGGTTGTAGTAAAGATTTTGGTAGAGGTATTTCCGCAACTGGAGGTTGAGCGCGCGCCGCGCCGGACTGTAGCGGACGAGCGGCGTGGGCTGCTGGCGGACGGCGTCCGCGGTGGCGACGCCGGAGTCGCGGATGCTCTGTTCGGCGGTCGCGACGACGTCGCGGACCTGGCCGTCGATGAGGCAGCGGATGGTGAAATAGCGGCGGCATTCCTCGTCGAGTTCGCCGTGCTGGGCGCGCACGGTTTGCTCGGCGTCGCGCCACAGTTCGACATCGCGGCTCAGTTTCTTTTCGTCGAGCAGGCCGGCGTCCAGGCCGTCGTCGAGGTCGTGGCTGTAGTAGGTGATTTCGTCGGCGAGGTTGGCGAGCTGGGCCTCGAGGGACGGCTGGCGGAAGGTGAACTCGGCGCGGTGCGCGGGCTGGTCGTAGGCGGTCTGGTGTTTGCTGAGGCCTTCGCGCGTTTCCCAGGTCAGGTTCAATCCGCTGAAGCCCGGATATTTTTGTTCGAGTTCCTCGACAATGCGGAGGCTCTGCTGGTTGTGCTCGAAGCCGCCGTGGCCGGTCATCAAGCGGTTGAGCACCTCCTCGCCCTTGTGGCCGAAGGGCGAATGGCCGAGGTCGTGGGCGAGCGCAATGGTCTCGGCGAGGTCTTCGTTGAGGCGCAGGGCACGGGCGATGTTGCGGCTGATGGCGGCAACTTCCATCGTGTGCGTGAGGCGGGTGCGGAGGTGGTCGCCGGTGCCGTTGAGAAAAACCTGGGTCTTGTATTCGAGGCGGCGGAAGGCGCGCGAGTGGATCACGCGGTCGCGGTCGCGCTGGTATTGGGTGCGCCACTCGGGCGCTTCCTCGGCGTGTTTGCGCCCGCGGCTGTCGCCGCTGAACTGCGCGTAGGGCGCGAGGATGGCGCGCTCGCGTTGTTCCAGTTCGGTGCAGGTGCAGGGCATGGGCCGGGGCGGCGAGCTGAAGCGACGACGATCCCGCGCGCGTTTACAGGAGCTCCTGCACGGCGACGCCCTTCAGTTCGAAGAGGCGGCGGATCGCGTCCTCGATGAGGTTGTTCGGGCAGGACGCGCCGGCGGTGATGCCGACGGTGACCTTGCCGGCGGGCAGCCAGTCCCGAGTCTCGACTTCCGCCTGCTGGTGCTGGTCGTAGTGCTGGATGACGCCGGTCGAGACCATCTTCGCGGCGTTTTTGATGAAGAACGTGGGCAGCTTCGCTTCGCCCATTTCGGCGAGATGCGAGGTGTTCGAGGAATTGTAACCGCCGATGACGATGAGCAGGTCGAGCGGTTCGCGGAGCAGTTTTTCCAAGGCGTCCTGCCGGTCCTGCGTCGCGCCGCAGATGGTGTCGAAGAACCGGAAATGCCGCTCGAGCTGGGCCGCGCCGTATTTGGTGATCATGGCCTGGCGCAGGCGGCGCTGCACCTCCTCGGTTTCGCCGCGAAGCATCGTGGTCTGGTTGGCCACGCCGATGGCCTGCAAATGCACGTCGGGATCGAAACCCGCCGAGCACGCGCCTTTGAACTTGGCGAGAAACGCCTCCTTGTTGCCGCCATTGAGGATGTAGTCGCAGACGTAATCGGTCTCGGCGAGTGTGAAGACGACCAGATAATGCCCGCCGGTCGCCTGCGAGCTGGTAGCCTTGGTTTCCTCGTGCCAGGCCTTGCCGTGGATGATGCTGGTGACCTGGTCCTTCGAGTATTGCCGGACGCGTTTCCACACGCTCATCACGTCGCCGCAGGTCGTGTCCACAAAGAGGCAGCCTTTCTCTTCGAGCTTCTTTTTCAGCGACACTTCGGTCCCGAACGCCGGGATGATGACGACATCGCCGGCCTTGAGATCATCAATGTCGGCAGTCTTTTCCTTGCCCGAGAGCGACTTGATGCCCATGGCCAGAATCTGGTCGTTGACCTCGGGGTTGTGGATGATTTCGCCGAGAATGTAGAGCGGCTTGTCGGGGAAAACTTTGCGCGCCGCGTAGGCAAGGTCGATGGCGCGCTCGACGCCGTAGCAGAAGCCAAATTCCTTCGCCAGCTTCACGGTCAGCACGCCGTCGGCGGAGAGCACATGGCCGAAGGCGCGGATGCGCTCGACCAGCTCACTGCGGTAGTGGGACAACACCTGGGCCTGCACGGCCTCCATGATGTCGGGGCGGCGGAGATTTACTTTTTGGGGAGCGACGGGTGCTGCGATTGCCATAGGGCGGCGAGTCTAACAGGGGGCAGGTGAGCGTCGAGGAGAAAGGCCGGAGCCAGCAGTGGGCGCAACGCGCGGGTGCCGCCGGTGCCCACCACTGGGGTTTGGACATTTGTTGAGGAGCGCGGGCGGTCCCCGCCCGCAGCGGCAGCGAACTCGCCGAGGTGCGGGGATATTTCCGGGCCGCCCTCTCGGGTGCGCACGCGCTGCGACCGGGGACCGGTCGCGCTCCGGTCGTGGCGCGGGTCGCGGCCGAACGAAAATGTCCAAACTCCAGGGGCGGATGCCGCCGGAACCGACCGGAGCGCGGCGTTTACGCCGCAGAAACGTTCGCATGGAACGGGAGCGCCTGGCAAATCCGACACCGCTTTCACTTCCGGCAACTGCGGCGTTAACGCCGCGCCCCGCCTCACGCCACCGCCCACGCGAGGATCACCTTCTGCACATGCAGCCGGTTCTCGGCCTGATCGAAAATCGTCTGCGCGTGTGCCTCAAACGTCGCGTCGTCGATCTCCTTTCCGCGATACGCGGGCAGGCAGTGCATCACGAGCGCGCCGGGCTTCGCCACCTTCAGCAGTTCGGCATTGATCTGATACCCCGACAAATCCCGCAGCCGCTGGGCCGACTCGGCCTCCTTGCCCATCGACACCCACACGTCCGTATAGAGCATGTCCGCGCCCGTCGCCGCCGCCTGCAAATCCTCGATGCAGATGATCTTCCCGCCCGACGGAAAATCAAAATGCCGCGTCAGCACCGGCCCCGAACCGGTCGCGAAGAAATGCGTCGCGCCCGCGCGCTGAAAAAACGCCTCGTCCGGCTGATACGCCCGGGGCGCGGCGATGCGCAGCTCGAAACCCAGCTTCGCCGCTGCGAACGCCCAGGAGAGCGGGACGTTGCACGCGCCGTCGCCGACGAACGTCACCACCTTCCCGCGAATCGGCCCGCGGCTCTCCTGAAACGTGAAAATGTCCGTCAAAATCTGGCACGGATGCTCGTCGTCGGTGAGCGCGTTGATCGTCGGAATGCCCGAAAACGCGGCGAACTCCTCGACATCCTTCTGCGCAAACGTGCGGATCACCGCGCCGTGGATCATCCGGCCGAGCACGCGCGCGGTGTCCTTGATCGGCTCGCCGCGCCCGAGTTGGATGTCGTTCGCATTGAGGAAGAGCGCCTGCCCGCCCAGCTCGCGGATGCCGACCTCGAACGACACGCGCGTGCGCGTCGAGGATTTCGAGAAAATCAGCCCCCAGACCTGCCCCTTGAGCGGCTGGCACGCGTGCTGGCCGCGTGATCGTTTCATGTCTGCCGCCCCGGCCAGGATCGATTCCATGGCCGTCGCCGACAGCGTTTCCAGAGACAAGAGATGCTTCATTCAGGTCAAAAAATATCCCCGCCCGGCGCGAGGAAACGCGGAGAATACTTATCGAGCAAAAGAGTGCAAACCATACCGCACTGCGTATTGCTACGCACTTTTGGAGCCGTTCAGAACGGAAAAAACATTCGCCATCCCGGTGCGCGCCGTGTTTCATCCGGGGCCGTTTAACACGCTTTCCGCACATGCCCAAACGCACCGACATCCACTCCGTCCTCATCATTGGCGCCGGCCCGATCATCATCGGCCAGGCGTGCGAATTCGACTATTCCGGCACCCAGGCCTGCAAAGCCCTCCGCGAAGAGGGCTACCGCGTCGTCCTCATCAACTCCAACCCGGCCACCATCATGACCGACCCGGAGTTCGCCGACCGCACCTACATCGAGCCGATCACCCCCGAGTGTGTCGAAAAAATCATCATCCGCGAACTCGCCGAGATGCGGCGGCTGGGCGTGCCCGTGGACGCACCGCCATCTGAAATTTCAAATCTCCAATCTCAAATTCCCCACAAGCTCGTCCTCCTCCCCACGCTCGGCGGCCAGACCGCGCTCAATACCGCCATGTCGCTGCACAAAAGCGGCGTCCTCGAAAAGCACGGCGTCGAAATGATCGGTGCCAAAGCCGAGGCCATCCACAAAGGCGAAGACCGCCTCGCTTTCAAGGACCTCATGTTGAGCATCGGCCTCGACGTGCCCATCTCCGGCGTCGCCCACAATCTCGACGAAGCCCGCGCCGTGGCCGAAAAGATTGGCCGCTTCCCCCTCATCATCCGCCCGGCCTTCACTCTCGGCGGCACCGGCGGCGGCATTGGCTACAACCGCGATGAGTTCGAGGAAATCGCCAAGCGCGGCATCGAGCTGTCCCCCGTCAACGAAGTCCTCATCGAGGAATCCCTCCTCGGCTGGAAGGAATACGAGATGGAAGTCATGCGCGACAAGGCCGACAACTGCGTCATCATCTGCTCCATCGAGAACTTCGACCCCATGGGCGTCCACACCGGCGACAGCATCACCGTTGCGCCCATCCAGACGCTCACTGACAAGGAGTTTCAGATCATGCGCGACCAGAGCTTCGCCGTCATCCGCGCCGTGGGCGTCGAGACCGGCGGCTCGAACATCCAGTTCGGCGTCAGCCCGGAGAATGGCCGCATGGTCATCATCGAGATGAACCCGCGCGTCAGCCGCAGCTCCGCGCTTGCGTCCAAGGCCACCGGCTTTCCCATCGCGAAGATCGCCGCCAAACTCGCCGTCGGCTACCTGCTCGACGAACTCAAGAACGACATCACGCGCGAAACCCCCGCGAGCTTCGAGCCGAGCATTGATTATGTGGTGACAAAAATCCCCCGGTTCGCGTTTGAAAAATTTCCCCAGGCCGATCCAACCCTGACGACTCAAATGAAATCCGTCGGTGAAGCAATGGCCATCGGGCGAACCTTCAAAGAATCCCTCCAGAAATGCCTCCGTTCCCTCGAAATCGGCAGGAGCGGACTCGGTGGCGACGGCAAGCCGTGGCGAATTGGAACAGAAGTTTACGGAGACAGAGACATTCTTCCCCGCGATGTGATTTCCCGAAAACTTTCAGTCCCTAATGCCGAACGCATCTTCTTCATCCGCCACGCCCTGCGCGCCGGCTTCACCATCGAGGAGATTTTCAACCTCACGAAGATTGACCGGTGGTTCTTGGTGCAGATCAAAGAGATTGTGGACTTCGAGGAGGAGTTGGCGGGGGCGAAGAATTGATTTAACCCCACTGCGAATGTGAGCGCTTCAAACTGGAACATCGGCGACGTAATCCAAGAGCGCTGGGAAGTCCGTCGGATTTTGCAGGGTGGCATGGGCATCGTCTATATCGTCTATGACCGCAAGGCGCGGGACGTGTTCGCCGCCAAAACATTTCAAGATGAAGTCTTCGCTCGAAACCCAAACATCAGGGAAAGGTTCGAGAAAGAAGCGTTGGCTTGGATTAACCTCGATCTCCACGAGAACATCACTGAAGCAAACTGAGATGCAACGGATTTCTGGACCAGCATTTGGTTAGTTTTTGGGGTTGAGCTGGGCCTCGAAGGTGGCGGGGGTTTTGTAGCCGAGGGAGGAGTGTTTGCGGTGGGTGTTGTAGTAGGCTTCGATGTAGGCGAAGATCTCGGTGTTGGCATCGGCGTGGCCGCTGAAGGTGCCGTCTTGGAGCATTTCTTTCTTGAGGGTGCCGATGAAGGACTCGGTCCAGGCGTTGTGGTAGGGATTGGCGCGCGCGGACATGCTCTGGCGCAGGCCGG
>BJHT01000151.1 GCA_014193395.1 Verrucomicrobiota bacterium | reverse complement strand
ACTACAATGGCGAGCCGCCTGACTCCTCCCAGACCTATGCCGGACGGCCCGACGAAGGCCGGGCCAACTTTGGCTTCAGCCCGAGCTATGTGGATGCGATTTACCGCAATGTGGAGATACAATTCAGCGCCTCAAACGCCGTCACCGTGATGGCCTTTTCCGGCCAGGGCCTGGAAGACATCAATAATGAATCCTGGGGCCTCGACAACGTGGGAGTACGACTTAGTTCGAGTCTCACCAATACCTTCGTCCGTTCCACGACCCTTCCGCCCGCGAACTCTACCAACAGCGTCGCGATTGAGAGTTTCACCCTCTCCGCCCGCGGACCGCTCGCGACCTCGGCCACCAATGCGGCGAACTATGTGCTCCGCAGCGCCGGCGCGGACGGCATCCTTGGCAATGGCGACGATACTATCTATCCGCTCACAACCTCGGTCCCCGGTGCTGGTGGCCGGTCGGTGACGCTTGCGGTTGCGAATCCGCCGCTTCAGACGGGCTTGTATCGCTTTCAGACCACCGCCGGATTGCTGGGTACGAATGGAGTCGCGCTGCCCGTTTTCACCCGCGATTTCACCATCGCCAATCCGGTACTCGGCAAGATCGAATCGACAGCCAACGACACGCTGGGCACCGCCACGCCGCTGCCGTTCGCGGAATCCCCCGCGGGCACCGGTTTCTATACGGGCTACGGTTTCGGCACATTCGGTTCCCTGAGTGACGTTGACTACTGGAGCTTCAATGCTGAGGCGGGCGACCTGCTCTCCGTGCGGCTCGAGGCCGAGTCACAAGGCGTGTATCCGCAGATGTATTTCCAGAATTCCTCCGGCGGTAACATCGCCACATACGACGGCAGCTACAGCGGCGCGGTGGGCTTCCAGAACTACCCCGTCACCACGCCGGGCACTTATTACCTACGGGTGTGGACTGGCAGCAACCGCTCGCGCTACGCCCTGCGCCTGGACCTCAGCCGCAACGGCCCGCAATTGGAAAACGAGGGCAACGACTCCCAGGTCAGTCCCAACCAGATCAACCTGAATTTCAGCGCCGGCCTGGAGCAGGGGCGCGTCGCCGGCGCGCTGCCCGGAGCGGACGTCGCGGGCGATTTCTACCGGCTCGGCATGTTCAATCCCGGCAATGCCATCAGCGCCACGATCCTGTATCCGACCGGCGCGCTGCTCAATGCCAGCCAGACGGTCTTGAGCGTGCAACTCGAGGGCAACCCGACGCCGCTGGCCATAATCACCAACAGCACGCTCAACTTCACGGTCACTTCCAACGGTGTTCACTATGTCCGCGTCGAGTCACTAAACCGAAATCTGCGCGCGCAATATCTCCTCACTCTCAATGTAGCCGACACCATCGCGCCGCAGATTGTCACCACGAGCCTCCCCGCCGCAGGCACGACCACCACGGCCATCGTGGACCGCTTCACGCTGGGTTTCTCCGAGGACCTGCTCAACACCACGGTGAGTAATGTGACCAATTACGAACTGCGCTCCGCCGGCCCGAACGGCACGTTCGGTGATGCGGACGACCTACTCTACCACGTCACCTTGGCGGCACCTTACTCCGTCGGGCTGGTGGCGAACTACCTCATCCTCGACGGCCCGCTCCAGCCGGGGCTATACCGGCTTACGGTCGGCACCGGCCTGCAAGACCGTGCCTTCAACCATCTGGCTGCGCCGTTCGTGCATAACTTCACGGTGGCAACCATCCCCGGTTATATCTTGGAAAATCGGAACAATGACCTGCCCGGTCTGGCGACCTCACTGAGTCCGTCACCCACCACCAATGGCAATGGTACCGTCTCATGGATTGGCAATGTCAGCACCCCCGCGCAGCCGCAAGGCATTGCGGCAGGGAGGTTCAATGCGGACACCTACCTCGACTTGGTCACGGCCAACTGGAACGCCGGTAACATCACCATCTTCACCAACAATGGCGCGGGCAGCTTTACCACCGTCACTAACATCGCCACGGGCAACGGACCGGTCGCCGTGGCCACTGGCAATCTGAACGGTGACAGCAGCACCGACCTTGCGGTGGCGAACTACTCGGCTGGCACCGTCAGTATCTTGTTGGGCAATGGTAACGCGGGATTCCTGCTGACCACCAATCTCTCCGGCTTCAGCAATCCCTACAACCTGGCCATTGCCGACCTGAACAATGACAACAAGGCCGATCTTATTGTGCCCAACTATGGCAACGGCACTGTCAGCGTGCTGCTGGGCAATGGCGACGGCACGTTTCAAACCGCGAGCAATTACCCCGCGGGCAGCAGTCCCGAGACTGTGGCGGTGGGCGATCTCAATGCCGACGGCAGACCCGACCTGGCCGTCGCCAATTACTCCAGCGGGACAGTCAGCGTCTTCACCAACACCGGCAGCGGCACCTTCGTGCTCGCGGCGACCGTGCCGTGCGGACCGAATCCGCGCTACGTGGTGATTGGGGAGGTCACGGGCGACGGCCGTCCAGACCTGGTCACCGTGAATGCGGGCGATAATTCGGTGAGTGTCATGGCCGGAAATGGCGACGGCACGTTCCAGTCCCGGAAATTCTATTTCAGCGGTTTCAACAATGCCTACCAACTGGCGCTCGGGGATTTGAATGGGGACGGCAAGCTTGACGTGGTCGTGCCCGGCTACGCCAACAGTCGGTTTGGCATTTTGTTAAATGACGGCACGGGCGGTTTCACCAACTTCTACTCCTACGGCACGGGCGACAATCCCATCGGCGTCGCAGTCGGCGATTTCAACGGCGACGGACGGACGGATGCGGCCTTCTGCCATTACAACGGCAACTATGTCTCGCTCTGGGTGGGCAACGCCGGGACGCCGCTCACCGAAGACCCGCCGGGCAGCGGCCTGCGCACGGGCTTCGGCCGCGGCGCCCGCTCCAATTCCGGCGACGTGGAGGACTATTGGCAGTTCTCCGCGACGGCTGGCGACCAAGTTATCGTCGCCGTGGATATCGTGGGCAATCCTCCCGCCAGCCAGCTCTACTACCAACTATTGCATGCCGACGGCACCGAACTGACTTCCTGGTATCCCGACTATACCGGCTGGGGTCAGAGTAGTGTGGCAACCATTCCTAAGACGGCCACCTATCTTGTCCGCGTCGCATTGAACTACGACTATCAGGGCGAATACCGTATCCGGGTCACCCTCGCCCGGCCACCGTTGGGGCTGGAGAACGAGGCTGGCAACAACTCCCCCGGCACCGCCGGCGCGCCCCCGCTCACACTGACCAATGGACATCTCAAGACCAGCCTCGCCGGCTATCTCTCCGTCGGTGATCCCGGCGACCTGTTCAATCTCGGCAATCTCCTCGGCGGGACCACGATCACCCTGGGTGTGCGCGAACCCGCCACCAGCGGTCTGGGCGGTATCCTATCAGTTTACAACGCGGCGGGACTTCTCTTCACCAACAGCAGCGCCGGAGCCACGAACCTGGTCTTCACCGTGCCACCCGGCTCCAATGGTCTCTATTACGCGTTCATCTCACCTTCCCCCGCTGGTTATGCCGCCGGGGCGGAAACGGGACTGCGCTTCTCGGGCGGCAGCGACCATGTGACTTTGGGCAACTGGTTTAACTATCAGAGCTTCACCCTTTCCTTCTGGGCCAACCCCGCCGCGTCGCAGAATCAGTATGCGGACATCCTGGATAACAATCATCAGGCCGGCATCAACTGGGTCATCCAGCAAAACTCCGACCAGAACAACCAATATGTCTGGGCCCCGCAGGATGGTGGCGTCGGGGTGCCCTTTACTCTCACTCCCAATATCTGGCAGCACGTCGCCATCACCCGCGACAGCACCAACATCAGTCAGGTGTTCATCAACGGGGTGCTCGTCGGTTCCAACGCCGCGCCCGGACAGATAAACTACGATGGCTCCCAGTTCCTGCGCATTGCGCGGTGGGGGAGCGGCGGACGAGGCTGGAATGGTCAGTTCGATGACTTGCGCATCTGGTCCCGGCCACTCACCCAGGCGGAGATAGTCGCCGGACTGACCGGCACCCTGACCGGCAGCGAACCGAATCTCGTGGGCTACTGGCGCTTCAACGAGGGTGCCGGCACCAGCGCCCTTGATCTCAGTCCTTCCAATCATGTGGCGACGCTGGTCAATGGTCCGCCATGGAGTTTCTTCTCCTCCTCCAACTCACTCGCGGCCGGGCTCCAGTCGCAGTACCTCCTCAGCGTGGACATCACGAATCCCGCGCAGCCGCTGATTACCGGAGTCACCCTGCCCGCCAATAACTCGACCAACACCGGTCTCATCACCAGCTTCGCCGTCAGTTTCAACGAGGACATGGATCCGCGCTTCACCACGCTCGCCCGCGAGACTTATCGTTTTAATGGTCACACCTATCTCCTTACGGATGCCGCCAGCGACTGGTTGAGCGCCGAAGCCGCGGCCGTCGCGCTGGGCGGTCACCTCGCCAGTGCCAACAGTGCTGCGGAGAACGCCTTCCTCAACCAGACCTTCAGCCGTTACGGCGACTTGTGGATCGGCTTGAACCAGTTTGCCGGCGGTGCCTGGTCATGGTCCAGCGGCGAGCCGCTCACTTATCAGAACTGGGCCGGCGGCGAGCCGAACAACAGCGGCGGTTTTGAGTTTGCCGCCAAGCTGAATGCCAGCGGGCAATGGGTTGACATTGCCTACACAGCCGGCCTCCGGGGCATCATTGAAATTACCAATACCGTGGACCTCGACGCCGACGGTTTGGTGGACCGGCTTGATCCCTACCCCAACGATCCGAAGAATACCTTTGATCTCCGCGCCGCGGGATTGGACGGCACCTTCAACACGGCCGATGACATCCCTTATCGCATCTATTCCACGGGCTATGTCAGTGGTTTGGCGGCGGGCTTTGTCATTGCGGACGGGCCGCTGCAACCCGGTAACTACCGGTTTCAGGTTACCACGGCGCTGCGTGATCGCTTTGGCAACCCGCTCCCCGCGGCGTTCACCCGGCTCTTCACCCTCGCGCCGGCCGCCGGTTTCACCCAGGAATCGCGCCGCACCAACGGGACTTCTACCACCTCGCTGAGTCAGAGCCTCAGCAACCGGCTGGATGGCTCCTTCCATTTCACCTCCAGCACCGCGGTCGGTGCCAATCCCTACTCGATTGCCCAGGGTGACTTCAACGGCGACGGATATCTGGACTTGGTGACGGCCAACTGGAACAGCGGCGGTATCACCGTCCTTACCAATGACACGCGCGGCAATTTCGTCGTCGCGACCAACGTCGCCACCGGTCCGAATCCGCCGAGCGTCGTTACGGGCGATTTCAATGGCGACAGCAAGGTGGACCTCGCCGTGGCCAACTGGGGCAACGGCACCGTGACCATCCTGCTCGGCGACGGGGCCGGTGGCTTTACGGTCACCACCAACCTTTCGGGATTCAGCAATCCTTGGAACCTGACGACCGCCGATTTTAATCACGACAGCGTCCTGGACCTGGTCGTGCCGAGTTACTCGGGCGGGCAGGTCACGGTACTCTTTGGCAATGGCGCGGGGGGATTCACCAATGCCACGACTTATCCCGTCGGCGCCGGACCGGAGACGGTTCGGCCCGGGGATTTGAACGGCGATGGACACCCGGACCTGGTGGTCGCCAATTACAACAGTTCCACCTTCTCGGTTCTGCTGGGTAGTTCCAACGGCACCTTTACGGTAACCACCAACTATCCCACACCCGGTAATCCGAGGTACACGACGCTGGCCGATGTCAATGGGGACGGCAGACTGGATGCCATCACGGTTAACAATGGCAATTTTCTTAGTGTCGCCTTTGGCAACGGCGACGGCACCTTTCAGGCCCGGACGGACTATAATATTGGCAGCGGTGACACCTATCAGGTCGTCGTGGCGGACCTCAACAACGACGGCGCATTGGATTTGGTCATCCCCGGCTTTGGTGCCAACCGGCTCTACACTCTCTTGAATAATGGCGATGGCACTTTTGGTGCGACCCAGTTGTATAACAGCAGCGGCAACCTCGGCGGCAACCCGATTGGGGTGGTCGTCGGGGATTACAATCACGACGGCAGGCTGGACATCGCCGGCATCACATGGAGTGCAAACAACGTCTTCGTGCTGCTGGGCAATGACACCGAAGGCCTTGCCCTTGATCCGGCCGGCACCGGCCTGCGCATCGGCGCGGGCCGTGGGAACCTGGCGGACAGCGGCGATCTGGACCATTGGACCTTCAGCGCCCGGACCGGCGACCGGTGCATCATTGCCACGGAGACTCTGGGTAATCCGACCGCCTCCCAATTACTCTTCCGGGTCTATGACTCTGATGGCAGTCAGGTGGCTTCTTTCTATTCCGACTTTTACGGCCGCGGGCAGTATAACCTGCTGGTGCCGAGTTCCGGGACTTACACCATCCGGATCGAGCCAAACTATCAATATTTTGGCGAGTATCGCCTCCGCGTGACCCTGGCCCCGCCGCCGACCCAGATGGAGGTGGAGAATAATGATGCCATCGGCAATGCCAACGGGCTGAATTTCGCGATCGCCGCGGGCGCCGAGAGCGCCACCGTCCTAGGTTATGTCGGCAATTACGATACGGCCGGGGACTACTTCCAACTCGGCAACCTCGCCGCGGGCACCCAGATCACGCTTGGCTTCCGTCGTCCGGCGAGCAGCGGTCTGTTGAATGGGCTGCTCCTCTACAACTCCTCCGGCGTCGTCGTCACCAACTCTCCCATCGGGGCCACCAACCTGGTCTTCACCATCCCGGACGGGGCCGACGGTGCCTATTACGCCCAGGTCTTCGACGCGGGTCCGGCCGCCGCGCGAACTTACAGCGGCTCGAATGGTGCGGCTCTCTGGTTCAACGGGGGCAGTTCGTGGGTCGGCTTCACCAACGCAGTCATTCCTGCGGCGGGTGATTTCACGGTGGAAGCTTGGGCGTACGGGTTCGGCGCGGGTTGTTGCACTTATCGCGAAATTCTCTCCCAAGGCAGCGGCGGCAATGCGTTCTATCTTGGCTTCACGCCGGATAACAAGCTTCGCGCTGGGGATGGCTGGGGTGACACCGGCGTGCCCTTCCCATTCGACGGCTGGCACCATTACGCCGTCGTCAAGAGTGGCACCAACACACTCCTGTATGTGGACGGCACCCTGGCCGCGAGCCGGGGCGGCACGATTCCAAATCCCGCCAGTGACACTCCGTTTCGTATCGGCCGGCAATACGGTGGCTATGGCGAATACTGGGCGGGCGATATTGACGAGGTCCGCATCTGGAATGTAACCCGGACGGCGGCCGAACTGACTGCCAGCCTGACCAACCGCCTCAGTGGCAGTGAGACCGGCTTGGTTGGTTACTGGCGGTTCGATGAAGGCTCGGGCTTGGTGTTGAATGACGCCACGACCAACGCCAACCGGGGTGCCATCCAAGGTGCCACGCTATGGCTCCCCTCGAATCTTGCTGGCGGTCAGCCCGCCAGCATCCTGTCGCAATACCTGCTGGACCTCCGCCTCTCTAGCGCCAACCCGCCGACCGTCACTTCCCTCAGTCTGCCCGCCGAAGGGACGACCAACACCGGGCTGTGGGATGGTTTCTCACTGACATTCTCGCAAGACATGAACGCGGGCACCGTCGCCAACACCAACAGCTATGAGCTGCGTTGGGCGGGTGCGGACAATGTGTTCGGCACCGGCGACGACCGGCTTTATCGGGTGATCAACTCACCTGCCTATGCCGCCGGTACCAATGCCACCTACTCGATCACCGATGGCCCGTTGCAGCCAGGCCGCTATCGCTTCACGGCCAACACCAACCTCGCCGACCGGACACTCGGCCCATTGGCAACGAATTATGTTCGTAATTTTACCATCCTGAATCTGCCGGGCTTCTTCTTTGAGGGTCGTAGCAACAATTCCTTCGCCACCGCCACCAGCCTCAGTCTCGCGCCGACCAACCGCCCCGATGGCTCTTTCTCCGCCGGACCGAGTGTGAGTCTGCCCTCCACTCCGCAACGACTTGCCGCCGGGCGGCTGAACAATGACACCAATATGGACTTGGTGGTCTGTCAGTATAACTACCCGGGCGTCACCGTCCTGCTGGGTAATGGCGATGGTTCCTTTACCATCAAGACCAACTATACGACCGGCGCCGGCGCGGCCTCGCTGGCACTGGGAAATTTCAACAGTGGCACGAACTTGGACCTCGCGGTGGCGAACTATGGTGCCAGTACCATCACGGTGCTCTTGGGTAATGGGGACGGCTCGTTCCAAGTCTTGAGCAATTATGCCGTGGGCGCGCAGCCGTATCATATTATCACCGGCGATTTCAACAACGACGGCAAGACTGACCTTGCCGTCGCGTTTATTGGCTCCGGCAATCTCGGCGTCCTGTTGGGCAATGGGGACGGCAGCTTCCAGCCGCTGGTCAACTATGCCTCCGGTTCCGGGCCGGTGTATGTCACGGTCGGGGATGTGAACAGCGACGGGAAATCGGATTTGGTAGTGGCGAATTATCGCTCCGACAATGTCAGTCTCTTCCTTGGCAACGGGAACGGCACCTTTGCCGCACCGGTAACTCTGGTCACCGGACATATCCCGCGCGCGGTGGTGCTCCGCGACCTGAACGGCGATGGCCGGCTGGACCTTGCGGTCTTAAACGGGGGTGACAATACGGTCAGTGTGATGTTCGGAAACGGGGACGGCTCGTTCCAGCCGCGGGTCAACTATGTGGCCGGCATCGCTGATGGCTTGGAGCTGCTGGCCGGCGATGTGAACGGTGATGGGTGGCCGGACCTCGTCGTTGGCGGCTACAACAACAGTGTGGTCACGGTGATTCCGAATCATGGCGATGGCACCTTTGAGTCGCCGACCGTGTATGTCATGGGCGGACGCACGGTGGGTTTGGCGGCGGCGGACTTCAATAACGACGGGCGCCTGGACATCGCGGCCGCGAGCGACAACGGCAACGCCGTCTGGACGCTTCTGGGCAACGACAGCGAACCGGTGGCTCCCGACGGTGTCCTGCGCACGACTGCGGGCCGTGGCAGCCTGATCAGTGGTGACATGGATTACTGGTCGTTCACCGGACAGGTGGGTGACATCATGAACCTGGCCGCCCAGAATCCCGGCGATCCCGGGGCTTCGGGCCTGCTCTATCGGATTTACTATCCGGATGGCACCCAGTGGACCTATTTCTACAGTGATTACAGCGGCCGGGGGCAATTTGTTGCGACTCTCCCGGTCAGCGGCACTTACTACCTCCGCGTCGAGCAAAACTATGGCTATGTGGGTGAGTATCGGTTCCGGCTCACGCTGGCCCGGCCGCCGGTACAGGTCGAGGTGGAGCCGAATGACAGCGTTGGTCAGGCCAACAGTCTCACTTACACCAACAGCGCCGGTCATCGCCGCGCCACCGCGTTGGGTTACGTCGGCTCGGGCGATGGGAGTGGTGACTTCTATCAGTTGGGCAGCCTGTCGGCCGGGGCCGTCATCAACCTCGGGGCCTGGCAGCCGCCGAGCAGCGGCTTTGCGAATGTGTTGGAGATTTACAATGCCGCCGCGACCCTGCTTACCAACTCAGTCATCGGTGCCACCAATCTGAGTTACACCGTGCCGGTGGGCGGGGCCGGTGCGTATTATGCGCGCATTCGTGCGGTCAACAGCGCGCTGCCTTCGGTCCTCTTGCACCCGACGGGCGGCACGAACACCCTGCTCTACACGCCGAACAGTTATTCCGAAGCCCTGCTGGCCGTGCCGTCGGCCGCGCTGACCGTTACCCTCTGGTTCCGCACCCTGGACCCGAACGCGGGCTTGTTCTCGGTTTCGGATGGGGGCAGCGGGCATGACCGGCACATCTATCTCAACAGTGGTGGCAACATCAATGCCCGGCTCTTCAACAATCAGAGCATTTCCTCCACCGGTCTGGCGTTGGCGGATGGCAACTGGCACCATGTGGTTTACACATACGGCAGCGCCATCTCCGGACAGAAGCTCTACGTGGACGGGGTCGTGGTGGCGACGGGCACCAAGGCTGATTCGGATTTCACCGCGAACAACCGCGTCCGGTTCGGTTTTTCACAGGATGCGCCGAATAACTACTTGAACGGCTATCTCGACGAAGCGCGCATCTGGAATTATGCGTTCGGACCAGCCGAGGTGTCACTCAATCGAACCAACACTCTCACGGGTTCCGAACCCGGTCTGATTGGTTACTGGCGGTTTAATGAAGACAGCGGCATTGCCTCAGTGGACCGCACCACCAATGCCCACAATGCGGTGTTCTTCAACGGCCCGCTCTGGGGACCCGCCGTCACTACCGGCATCCAGGTGGCACCGGGTCTCTTCGCGCAGTATTTGTTGGACCTCGATGTCAGCGATGCCGGCGCGCCGGTCATCACCGGGACGACGCTGCCCGCGAATGGTTCGACTAACCTGAGCATCATCGACCGCTTCACGTTGACCTTCACGAAGGCTCTCGACCCGGCGATCAACAACCTGAATCGCTACATTCGTGTGTACAATGGGCACGGTTATACCCTCACCGATGCGGAAAATCCGTGGTATTCGGCCGAGACCCAGGCGCGCGCTTTTGGGGGGCACTTGGTGGCCATCAATGACTCGCTCGAAAACACGTTTGTCAACGGCGCCTTCGGCAGCTTTGGCAATCTCTGGATTGGGCTTTCCGACGAGGCCAGGCACGGGACTTATGTGTGGAGCAGCGGCGATCCCTTTGCTTACACCAACTGGGATTCAAGCCAGCCCGACAATGCCAGCAATCAAGACTATGCAGTCATGCGCGCCAACGGGGCGTGGGCGACTTATGTGGATCGGGCCATATATCGCGGCGTGGTGGAAGTCGCCGGGCCGGACAGTGATGGCGATGGCATACCCGACACACTGGATCCTTATCCCTTTGATCCCTACAACGGCGTGGATCTGCGGGCGGCGGGAGCGGACGGTCTATTTGACACACCGGACGACGTGGTTTACCGGCTGCCGCACGACGCGTATTCGGGCGGTCTCTCGCTCGTCTTCTATGTCATTGACGGACCGCTGCAGGCGGGTAAATACCGGTTCATGGTAACGGGCTCGCTGCGGGATCTGTTTGGGAACTCTGTCACGCCGTTTACCGAATACTTCACCATTGCCGGGGTGCCGAACTATGTGACTGCGGGCCGGACCAACAGCAGTTCCGCGGCGGCGACCGCGCTGACATTGACAGAAGACCCGGCGGGCCTGAAGAGCGCCGCCGGCCGCGGGAAGCTGTTCGATGGCAATGACCGGGATTGGTATAGCTTCATCGCCACCAACGGTGACTGGCTGCGCCTCTCGACCGAAGTTCCCGGCGTTCCGGCCGGCGCGCGCCATGAGTACCAAGTCTATGCGCCGGATGGCACCCGTATTGTGGATTTCATTCCCGATTACTCCACCAGCCTGGGTCAAACCGTGCCGGTGGTCTTGCTGACCAATGGCACCTACCTTGTCCAAGTCTCCCCGTACGATGGCTACTACGGCGAGTACCGTTTCCGGGTGGCCACGGTCAGGGCACCGCTGCAATTCGAGCTGGAGGACAATGGCAGCATCGCCAACGCGACGCCGCTGACACTGGTGACCAATGGCACGGCACGGTCTGGCTCGGTGGCGGGCTATGTCCGCAGTCCGGGCGACCTTGACTATATTAGTCTCGGCACGGTGAGCAACGGCTACAGCATCTTTGTCAATGTGCGCCAACCGTCGAGCAGTCCGCTGGCGCCTATTGTCAGCGTCTATGACTCCGGCAATGTCTATCTCGCGGAAGCTCCCGGCGGGCGGTCGGACGATGGCATTGTGGAAGTCCGGGTCATCCAAACGGGCGTTCACTACGTGCTGGTCCGCGGCAGCGGGGGATCGGGAGGACTGGATGCGCAGTATCTCCTCGATGTAGAGGTGCGGCCGACCGGTTCGATTCTATTCCCGAACCTGGTGGTTTCGGCTGTGACCTTGCCGTCCGCTTCGGGCCTGCTGAGCGGGCAGACGATGACTTACTCCTTTACCGTGAGTAACATCGGGTCCACCAACACCGTGGTGGCCAACTGGCTGGACCGCGCCGTCCTGTCACCCGACGGGATACTGGGCAATGCCGACGATATTCCGCTGGGTTTCTTCCCCCATGCGGCGGCGCTGGCTCCGGGGGCGAGTTACACCGTGACCAACACCTTTCAACTGCCGGATGGTCTCAGTGGTGACTTCCATATCATCGTGCAAACGGACGCGGGTAATGCGGTGAATGAATTCATCTTCGAGGGGGACAACACCACCGTTTCCGCGGCAACCTTCCACGTCAATCTCGCGCCCTATCCCGATGTGCGGGTGGAGAATCTCAGCGTCGCCGGCCCGGGGGCGAACAATGTCTATACCATCACCTGGAACACGGCCAACCGGGGCACCGGCCCGGCGGCGGCGGGTTTCTTCGAGCGGTTCACCGTCCGTAACATCACCAGCGGCGCCTTGCTGGCCAATCTCGAACAACCCATCGCCAGCACGCTGGCCACCAACGCGACCGTGCTCCACACACAACAGGTAACCGCCACCAATGCGGGAAACTATCTGGTGACAGTTGTCACCGAGTCACACGACGATCTGTGGGAGTTCGACGGCAGCAGCCACGCGACTGCCGAGGGGAATAATACGGCGACGGCCAGCTTCGCGATCACGGCTTATTATACGGTCGCGTTGTCGAACAACGTGGCCGGTGCGGGGACGCTCACCGGCGCGGGCACCTATGGCTCGGGTTCCGCCGTCACCGTCACAGCCACGCCGGTCACGAACACCTTGCCCTATCTGTTTGTGAACTGGACCGAAGGCGGCGTGTTCCAGAGTGCCGGCACGAATTACAGCTTTATCATCGCCGGCAACCGTTCGCTGGTGGCCAATTTTACCCTGCCCAGCTATCTGCTCTCGGCGTCCAACAATCCTCCCTACGCAGGCAGTGTCAGTGGGCAGGGCGGTTATTTCTTCGGTTCAACCAACGTCCTCACAGCCGAGGCTGGCACGGGCTATCGCTTCACCAACTGGACGGAGAATGGCAGTGTCATCGCGACTACGCCAAGCCTGACAGTGGTGGTCAGAAGCAATCGGTTGGTGGTGGCGAATTATGTCGAGGCCAACACCACCCACTATGTCACCACTGCCACGTCGCCGACCAATCTGGTGGCGGTCACCGGCGCGGGCACCTATACCAACGGCGCGACGACCACACTGACTGCAGCCGTGGCCGTGACCAATGCACCGACACGCTACGCTTTCCGCGAGTTCCGGCTCAACGGCTCGTTCGCCGGCACCGGTCCGTCTTTCGCCAAGACCTTCTCGACGCTGGACCCGACGAATCTGCAATACGTCGCGTTCTATGACACCTTCAGCATCCTGCCCGCCATCACCGAGGTCATCGCGGGGATAACCAATCCGATCATTGGTGGCTTCAACATCGTCACCAATCCGGTGGGGGCGGTGACCAACTGGCAACTGACTTTGACCTTTGACCGGAGCATGAACACGTCCGCGCCGCCGGTCATTGTCATCACCAACCGCACCGCCGCCGTCCAGCCGGTCGTGCCCACCAACGGGACGTGGCTGAGCACGGTGGTGAACCATGACACTTATCGCACGCCCTACATCACCTTTGGTCCGGGCATGGACGGGGCCGCCACTGTCACGGTGTCGGGGGCGAGAGACTTGAATGGTTTGGTGTTGCCCGCGACGAACGTGGCGGCGCTGGTGATTGATGTCACTCCGCCGGTCAATCCCACGCTCTCACTGAGTGCGTCGAACAGTTCCTCGGCCACCGTGAGCTGGGCGAGTTACATTGCGCCAGCGGACCTGGGTACTTTCCGGCTCTATCTGGCGACGAGTAACTTCACCTCGGTGGCCGGGCTGGTGCCAGTGACAACGCTGGGGGCCAGCGCACGATCCTACACCTACTCTGGACTGGCGCTCGACACGCTCTATCACGCGGCAGTCGCAGCCGTGGATAATGCGGGCAACAGCGCGCCGGGAGTCACCTCATTGGCATTCAGTCTGCCCAGCGCCACACCGCCGCCGGTTCCATTGCAAGTGGTTGCTTCGGGGCCATCGTCCGCGCATGTGTCATGGAATGGTTATGACACGACCTACCTGTTTGGCTTCGCGGGCTTCCGGCTTTACTACGAGGCCAGTAATTTCACTTCCATTGCCAGCCTGACGCCCAGGCAAACGCTGGCGGCGGACACCCGTTCGGTGGAAATCACCAACCTTGACCGGACCAAGACCTGGCGCTTCGCCGTGGTCGGGTATAACGGCAACAATGCCTTCAATCCCTCCGTGACGACCGCTTCATGGAGTGATCCGTATGCGGGCAATATCAGCGCCAATCTCACCATCGGGGGCGCGGGCCTGCCGGTCGTTGACATCCTCCGGAGCATCACGGTGCTGGGTAACGCGGTGATTACAATCCCGCCGGGGACGATGCTGCGCTTTGCCACTGGGACCAGCCTCACGATTCAGCAAGGCCAGCTCAGTGCGAACGGTACGTCGTTGGATCCGATCGTGTTCACTTCCGCGAAGGATCAGCCCGGTTTTTCCGCGGCGCCGGGTGATTGGAACGGCATCTTCCTCGGCAGCGGCGCGGGCGGTTCGCTCCTGCGCCATGTCTTTGTGAACTACGGGGCGGGCCTGACGCTCAGTAATTGCGCGCCCACGGTGGATGCCTTCACCGGACTCAACAACACGCCGGCGGGCCTGCGACTGTTGGGAACCGCATCACTGACGACATCGAATGCGTTGTTGGCGTTGAACGATATCGGGGTGCAACAACTGAGCGCGGGCACGGTGGTGGTGCTCAACTCCGATCTCAAGAACAACGGCACGAACGCGCTGGCCGGCAGCGGTCGCAGCTTGGTCGCCACGCAGAATTGGTGGGGCAGCGCGGTGGCCGGAGCGGTGACGGCGTCGGTGCAGGGCGCGGTCACGACTTCTCCCTTTCTCACGTCCGAACCGCTGCTGACGCCGGCCATCGGCACGGTCGGCGGCGTGACGCAGGTTGGCTCGCCGTTCGCACCGCTCCGGCTGGCCTGCCGCACGGCGGTTTCGCTGCGCCTGAGTGAAGACTCGACTTTCAATGCGGTGTTCTTTGCTCCGTTCACGAACTCCATGGCCT
>BJHT01000150.1 GCA_014193395.1 Verrucomicrobiota bacterium | reverse complement strand
CCCGACGGTGGGTAAGACCCGACCCGCTCCCGCGACGCGCGTCCAGAAAGACCTCACTCACACCGACCTCCGCGCGCTTGTGGACCGCGACCCCGCCGCCATCCACGGCTTCACCGAAGACGACGCGCCCAACTTCTCCTTCCGCGACCCGCCATGCAGTTTCTACAGCGGCTCCAAAGCCCTCGGCGAAGAGGCCCTCGCCACCAGCCCGCGCACCTACATCTGGCGTCTCCGCATCCCCTTCGATGAACTCGACAACCCGCGCAACTACCTCACCAAACTCCAGCGCTACTCCCGCGTGTACGACAACGTGAACTCCATCTCCCACCGCGGCGACTTCGCCCGCGCCGCCCTTGATCTCTGGGGGCGCCGCGCCCCCTTCGGCACCTATCACATCACCAACCCCGGCTTCATCACTACCCGCCAGGTGATCGCCCTGATCGAAAAAATCCTCCGTCCTGCCCGCTCATTCGAGTTCTGGGAAAGCGACGCCGAATTCTACCAACTCGCCGCCAAAACCCCGCGCTCCAACTGCGTCCTCGACGTCTCCAAACTCCTCGCCACCGGCGTCACCCTGCGCCCCGTAACCGAAGCCCTTGAAGAGTCCCTCCGCCGCTGGCAGCCCGCCGCCTGAAGCCGACCGCACCGCAATGACCTCGCAGCCAAAAACCGAAACGCCCGGCAGGGCAGGGGGGCAAAGGAATGGAGGCAAAGGAATGGGGAGAGGGGAATGTAATCGAACGAGGTTTTCCCATCCCTATTCCTTTGCCCCCATTCCTTTGCCATCTCCGCTTCTTCGGGCGGCCCGGCATCGACGCCATCACCCCGCCACTTCCGCGCCTTCGTCTCATTCGCAACTCGAAATTCACCATTCGCCATTCCCATGAATCTCCTTGTCACCGGCGGTGCCGGCTTCATCGGCTCCAACGTCATCCACCACCTCATCGACCGCCCTGAGATCACGCGCCTGGTCAACCTTGACTGCCTCACCTACGCCGGCCACCTCGAGAACCTCACCGCCGTCGCGCGCCACCCGAAATACACCTTCGAGAAAATCGACCTGCGCGACAAAAGCGCCGTCCTTGCCTGCGTCCAGCGCCACGCCATCACCCACGTCCTGCACCTCGCCGCCGAATCCCATGTGGACCGCTCCATCACCGGCCCCGGCGACTTCATCCACACCAACGTCGTCGGCACCTTCCACCTCCTCGAAGCCTGCCGCACCCAGTGGCTCAGCGCGCCCGCACATTCCGCGCCCGCCCACGCCACCACCGCCGCCAATTCCGCTGCGTCCCCGCGTTTCCATCACGTCTCGACCGACGAAGTGTACGGCAGCCTCGGACCCACCGGCCACTTCACCGAGACCACGCCCTACGCACCCAACTCTCCCTACTCCGCCAGCAAAGCCGCCAGCGACATGCTCGTGCGCGCCTACCATCACACCTACGGACTTCCCGTCGTCATCACCAACTGCTCCAACAACTACGGCCCCTACCAGTTCCCCGAGAAACTCATCCCCGTCATCATTCAGAACCTCCTCGCCCGCCGCCCCATCCCCGTCTATGGCGACGGCCTCAACGTCCGCGACTGGCTCTTCGTCCGCGACCACGCCGAAGCCCTCTGGCAAGTCCTCACCCGCGGCGCGCTCGGCGAGGTGTACAACATTGGTGGCAACAACGAATGGCCGAACCTCCGCATCGTGGAACTCATCTGCGACCTCTTTGACGAACTCGCCCCTGCCGCCGGCGGTCACTCACGGCTCCTCATCACCTTCGTCAAAGACCGCCCCGGCCACGACCGCCGCTACGCCATCGACGCCACCAAAATCCGCGAGCAACTCGGCTGGACCCCCGCCTACACCTTCGAGCGCGGCATCCGCGAAACCGTGCAGTGGTACCTCGCCAACCAGCCGTGGGTGAGCGCCGTGACCGCCAAGAAGAGCGGTTAGTCGAACGGCGAAAGGAGTCGGCCGGGGGGTGCTTGATGCTGAAGCACTCAGCGGCTGTGCCGCGAGCCCGCAGGGTAGCGAGGCACTGGTGGGTGCAATCTCCTTCGTTCCGGGGTGGCGACAGCTTGTCGCCATTCCGCTTGTGGCGACGAGCCGTCGCCACCCCGAATCCAAGGCTTTGGCTTTCCGTTTCGGTTCGACACCGCTGCAAAAGCATTAACCGGCGCGAGGGGTTTTAGCGGAGCGCGGCTGTGTGCTCGGCGCACCGGCCGCAGCAGGTTGGCCGCGAGGGACGCCACGGATTTCAATGAATGCCTCCGAGCCTTTGGGACCGCTGCAGCTGGTCGTCGGCGGACACAGCCGCGCTCGGTGGGTTGCGGATCCGCCGCTCTGCGTTCCTTCCGATCTCTGCGGTGTTCCACTCCGCGGCCCCACGATCGGAGCGTTTCCTGAAAACACCGCAGAGATCGGAAGGAACGCAGAGAACGGCGAGTGGTGGTGAACAGGGATGCCCTCTCCGTCCGGCCCAGCCTTCTCCCTGAGAGCCGGTTTGAAAACCCCGGTTCGGAGTTCCGCGTTTACACGGTTCCTACGCCGTGCGGTCAGGGGGCCGCGTAAACGCGGAACTACGAACCCAAGTCATCGCGGCTCGCGGGCTTTTTCAACCGGGCCGGAGATTGGCGCGCCAGACGCGCGACTCGGCCTCGGTCCCATCTTCGTCACTAGCCGCGCTCTGTTTCACCGCTTGTATCGGTAGGTGGGCTTTCCCATCCACGACGCGTAGAAAAGGTTGTTCACCGGGTCGAAGGCGAGGTTCAGAAACCAGCCGGGGCCGGGCGGGTTCTTGAACGGTTCGGGCAGTGGCGCGGCCAAGGACCAAGTCTGGCCGCCGTCGGTGGTCTCCTGAATTCCACCTTTCCCGGCCACCACGATGTGCTGCGCGTCTTTTCCGAACCACGGTCCCCAGGCCGCAGACACCGGCTGGCCTTGCACCGCCCAGGTCGCGCCCTGGTCTTTGCTGACCACCAGTCCTTTCGGGCCAGCCCAGTAACACACGCCCTGGAACACCACCATCACATGCCCCGACGGAACCTCGTCACTGACCTTCATCCACGTCGTGCCCGCGTCCACGCTGCGTTCGATTCCGCCCGCGCTGCCGCTCCAGCGCACGAGCGTTTTGGCGGCCACGACGCCGACGCCGAAGGTCCAGCCTCTGGCGTCCTTGGTGGCTTCTCCCAGTTTCGTCCAGGACTTCCCGCCATCGGAACTGAGGTGATATTTGCCGCCGCTCTCGTGCTCGAAGCCGAAGATCGTCTGCGGTTTTTCCACGCTCCAGTCCACCGCCGCGAAATCCCAGCCGCGATTCACCTTGCCGAGTTTCTCCCACGTTTTTCCCGAGTCCAAGGTGAAGCCGCTTTGGCCGTCGAGCATGAAGCAGTAGAGACGATTGCCGTTCGGGTCTTGGCACAGTCCGTAGCCGGTCTCGCACCGGCCACCGATGATGTTGCCGTCCACGCGCGCGAAGGATGCGCCTTGGTCCGTGCTTTTCCACACGCCCTGGCCGCGTTCCTTGAAGATTTCCTTGCCGGTGACCACGACGTACACATGGCCGTTGGCCCGGTCCACCGTAACGCCGCCCGTGCCCTCGAGGACCGGCACCCATTGACCTTTGCCGGCGGGTGGAATCTGGGCCGCCGGAGCCTTCGCGACGGAGAGCAACAAATGGAGGACGCTCAAACTGAGTGCGCAGAGGAGGTTCGCGGAACTGACAGGAAGGTGTCTTTTCATGGTGCGGCGACGATAGGAGGCGGCAGGTGTGGGAACAAGCAGAAGGCGTCCGTGGCAGCGTGGGAGAGTCGGTGCAGCGCGGAAACGCGAGGCCGCGACGGCGGTGCTCAGGGCGCCCGAAGCACGGCAGGCGCGCGGCGTTCACGCCGCTTCACCGTTCGAACGTTGCGGCGTGTTCGCATCCGCCCAACGCGCCGCTCGGACCCGTCTGCCGTCTGCCAATCCGGTTCCAACGGAATTTTCCACCTCCGAGAGAGCTAAACCCAATTCTCGAAACTAAATTGGGCAAAGGAATGGAGGCAAAGGAATGAAGACCAGAAGTTTTCACGGTCCCCATTCCTTTGCCTTCATTCCTTTGCCCAAAACTCCGTTGCCTCGCCCCGTGCGCCGACTGCGTAGTCACGCCCACGTCCCTACGCCAGCAGCTTCTTCACGACCACGCCATGCACATCCGTGAGGCGGAAGTCGCGGCCTTGGTCGCGGTAGGTGAGCTTCTCGTGGTCGAAGCCGAGAAGGTGCAGCAAGGTCGCGTGCAGGTCGTGGACGTGGACCTTGTCCGTGGTGGCGTGGAAGCCGAATTCATCGGAGCCGCCGAGCGTGAGGCCGGGCTTCACGCCGCCGCCGGCGAACCACATCGAGAAACAATTCGGATGATGATCGCGACCGTCGTTGCCGCCTTGCACCATCGGCGTGCGCCCGAATTCACCGCCCCAGATCACCAGCGTGTCTTCGAGCAGTCCGCGTTCTTTCAAGTCCTTCACCAGCGCCGCGCTGGCCTTGTCCGTCTTGCCGCATTGATCTCTCAAACCGCCGACGAGGCCGCCGTGATGATCCCAAGCCTCGTGGAAAATCTGCACGAAGCGCACGCCGCGCTCGACGAGCCGTCGCGCCAGCAGGCAACTGCTCGCGAAGTTCGCCTTGCCCGGCTCCGCGCCATACAGGTCGAGCGTCGCCTTGCTCTCCTTCGACAAGTCCATCAGCTCGGGCGCGCTGGTCTGCATGCGATACGCCATCTCGAACGAGTTGATGCGCGTGGCGATCTCGGGGTCGCCGGTGACGGCGAGGCGCTTTTCGTTGAGCCGCTTGATCGAGTCGAGCGAGTCGCGCTGCATCTGCGCGTCCACGCCTTTCGGATTCGAGAGGTAAAGCACGGGGTCACCGGTGCTGCGGAACATCGTGCCCTGATGAATGGACGGCAGGAAACCGTTGCCCCAATTCGAGGCGCCGCCGCTCGTGCCCTTGCTGCCGGTGCTGAAAACGACGTAGGCGGGCAGGTCCGACGACACGCTGCCGAGGCCGTAGGTCGTCCACGCGCCGAAGCTCGGACGGCCGAACTGCACCGAGCCGGTGTTCATGAAAATCTGCGCCGGCGCGTGGTTGAACGCATCGGAGTGGATGGACTTCACGACCGCGATGTCGTCCGCGACGCCCGCGAGATGCGGCAGCAGTTCGGACAATTCCGCGCCGCTCTGGCCGTGGCGCGTGAACTTGAACTTCGGCCCGAGCAGCGTGGAGTTCGGGCTGATGAACGCGGCGCGATAGTCCTTGATGAGTTCGGCGGGCGGCAGCTTGCCGTCCCATTTCGCCAGCTCGGGTTTGTGGTCGAACAACTCGAGATGGCTCGGCCCGCCGGCCATGAAAAGGTAGATCACGCGCTTGGCCTTCGGCTTGAAATGCGGCTGCTTCGGCGCGAGCGGGTTTTCGCCGCCGGTCGCCGCACCGGCGTTCTGGCCCAGCAATTGTCCGAGCGCGATGGCACCGAGGCCGACGCTGCATTGCTCGAAGAACCAGCGGCGCGTGACGAGCTGCGGGTCGCAGCCGCGATAGGAGTGGGATTGGCAGTTCATGGCTATTCCTTGGTGATGGTCTCGTCGAGGTTGAGCAGGACGCGCGCGAGGACGGTGTAGGCCGCGAACTGCGTCGGCGACGCGCCGGGTGGCAGGTTTTTCGGCACTTCGCTCGCGCCGGTGGAAATCTCGTTCGGGTTCAGCCAGCCGTCGGCGAGGCGCTGGGTTTGCTTGGCGAGGAGCGCGGTGAGCTCGCGCCGTTCGTCCTCGGCGGGCGGACGCGCGAGCACGGAGCGGAAGGCGACCGTGATGCGGTCCGCATCGGTCTTGCCGCCCTCCGCGAGCGTGCGACGGGCGAGCGCCTGTGCGGCCTCGACGAAGAGCGGTTCGTTCAGCGAGACGAGCGCCTGAAGCGGCGAGTTGCTGCGCAGGCGGCGCACGCAGGCCACGTCTGCGTTCGGCACGTCGAACGATTGCAGGGCAGGGTAGGGGGTCGAGCGGCGGCGGAAGGTGTAGAGCGCGCGGCGGTATTTTTCCGCGCCCTCCTCGTCCTTCCACGGGAACGGCGCGTAGCTGGCGGGCGGTTGGAAAAGAAAGGCCGGCGCGGGCGGCATCACACTGCGGCCGCCGACCTTCGCGTTGAGCAGGCCGCTCGCGGCGAGCGCGATGTCGCGGACGATTTCGCCCTCGACGCGGAAGCGCGGGCCGCGTGCGAGCAGACGGTTGCCGGGATCGCGCGCGAGCAACTCGGGCGTCATCCGCGAAAACTGCCGGTAGGTCGCGGAGTTTACGATGAGGCGGTGAAGATGTTTGATGCTCCACGGCGCAGGACTTTGAACTTTGAGCTTTGAACTTTGAACTTCCGGCGCGGCCGGATCCGCGAACTCGCACGCGAGCCAGTCGAGCAATTCGGGATGGCTCGGTTCGGCGGCTTGCGTGCCGAAATCCTCCGAGGTGGGCACGATGCCGGTGCCGAAATAAGCCTGCCAGACGCGGTTCACGAAGACGCGTGCGGTCGTGGGCGAACGCCTGTCCACCAGCCAGCGCGCGAAGGCGAGCCGGCCCGGTTCGCTCGTCGCAGCCAGCGGATGCAGGAACGCGGGCACGCCAGCGCTTACGGGCTGCGTGGGCCGGAGCCAGTCGCCGCGCTTGAGCACGCTGGTCACGCGCTGGTCGTCGCGCGCCGCGAGCGCGAGCGACGTCGAGGCGTCCGGCCATTGCTGCCACAGCGCGTCGATCTTCGCATTCGCCTCGCTCCACTCGGAGACCGTCGTGCGCCAGTAGCTGAAGATGGCCGCGATTTGCGCGGGCGTCCGCTGCGCGCGCGGCACGGCGAGAGTGTCGCGCACCTTCTTCGGCAACGGATCGGCCTTCACGTCACCGGCGGCCTTCGTCACGCTCAGGCGGAAGCGGCCGAGGTTGTTGTTCATGTGGTCGTCGCTGTTCCAGCCGCCGTGATTTTGCTGGAGGCCGATGCGCCACACCGTGCCGCCCGCGAAACCGACGGGCTTGTCCGCCACGAAGACCGCCTTGCGCTCCTGGTTGCGCCGGCCCGGCCCTGCGTCGATGCCCCACGCCGTGTTGGCATTGCCGTCGATGGCGAACTTGATGGGGCCGTAGAGGCGGCTGTTCGTGGACTTGTCGAAGTAGTTTGGTTCGAGCGGGCGCTCGGGTTGTTCGTAATCCGCGCTAGCGCCGGACCATTTCACCTTCACCTTGTTCGTCGTGTTCTTCGCGTCGATAGCCTCGACGATGAAATCGCTCAGCGCGCAGGTGCCGCGGAAGGAACGACCCGGGCCGCCGTAGGGGAGGTTTGGATCGTTGAGCAGTTCGAGGCGGAATGCGGTGACGCCGCTGAGGTCATTCGTCGTACGGAAATACTGGGTGAACTTGGTCGGCGCGTAGCCCTCCGCGAGGAGCGAGCCGTCCTTGAGATGCTGGTAGCGCTGGTTCTTGTCGCCTTCCTGCGCGAGGCCGGGCAGCACGATCCACTCGGGCTGGTTTCCCACGACGGACTTTTCCCACGTGGCCATGCGCTGCTCCCAGTCGGGCGCGCGATGCTGGAGATCGGCTTCGATTTCACTCATCGCGCGGCGCAGTTCGGCGACCTTCATCTGCTGGACCGCGGTGTAGTAAACCGGCCGCGCCTCGTGGTCGTTGTTCAGGAATGCGAAGAGCCGGTAATACTCCTCCTGCGAGAGCGGGTCGTATTTGTGCGCGTGACACTGGGCGCACTGGATGGTCAGGCCGAGGACGCTTTTCCCGATGGCGTCCATGCGGTCGAACATCGCGTCCATGCGGAATTGCTCGGGATCAATCGCGCCCTCCATATTCACCATCGAGTTGCGGAGGAAACCCGTCGCCGCGACCTGCTCCTGCGTTGCGCCCGGCAGCAAATCACCCGCGAGTTGTTCAATAACGAAGCGGTCGTAAGGCACGTCGCGGTTGAAGGCGTTGATCACGTAATCACGATACGGCCATTGCTCGCGCGACATGTCTTTCTCGTAGCCGTCGCTGTCCGCGTAGCGAGCGGCGTCGAGCCAGTGGCGGCCCCAGCGCTCGCCGTAGTGCGGGGAATTCAGCAGCCGCTCGACTTGCTTCGCGTAGGCGTCGGGCGATTTGTCCGCGAGAAACGCGTCCACCTCCGCAATGGTCGGCGGCAGGCCGGTGAGATCGAGATGCAAGCGACGCAGCAGCGTGAATTTGTCGGCCTCGGGCGAGGGCTTGAGCTTCTCGCGCTCCAGCTTCGCGAGCACGAAGTTGTCGATCGGATTTTGAACTTTGGATTTGGCACTTTGAACTTTCGGAACCGCCGGCCGTTGCGGCGCGGTGAAGGCCCAGTGCGGTTTTGCGGCGGCGCGGCTCAAGGTGTCCGGCCAGATCGCACCCTGATCGATCCACGCACGCAGCAGCGCGATCTGCGGCGCGGAGAGCGGTTCGCCCGTGAGCGGCATGCGTTCGTCGGGGTTCGAGTGAGAGACGAGTTGGATCAGCCGGCTCGCGGCGCTGTTGCCCGGCACGATGGCGGGCTTGGTCGATTCGCCGCCGCGCAGCGCCACGGCCTTGTCATCGAGTCGCAAGCCCGACTTCTGTTTGCGCTCGCCGTGGCATTCGTAGCAGCGGTTCGAGAAGATGGGCTGGATGTCGCGGGCGAAGTCCACCGGTGCAGGCGCAGCGAGGACGGTTGACACGAACAAAGGAAAGAGGACGGCGGCGGCAAACCCCAGTGCGCAGCGGATTTTCATGCGAAGCATACTTCCAAAAACGGACGGGATTGTGCCATCCCATAGTCGCCCAATGTTCCGCGTTGCTCTGGTGAAGTGAGGAAACGCCTGCAAACAAGGGGTGGTGGGCGATGAGGGACTCGAACCCCCGACCAACTGCGTGTAAAGCAGACGCGCTAGCCACTGCGCCAATCGCCCAACTCACTGGCCGTGTATAATGCGGGCGCTCGCTCTGACGGCAAGCTTGGTTGTGGGGAAATCACGGGGACGGGCGGCAGGCTACAGTTGCGGAGTGGGGGCGTCCTCGGCCGCAGCGATGTGCGCTCGCGCGGGCCGTTTGGATTGGCGGGCATCGCACTGTGCTCCAGCGCGCTGCGCCCGGGGACGGGCGCACTCCGGGGTCGCTCTGAAGCCCGGATGTGTGCGGAGCACCAACCGCGGCGGCCGCGCCGGTGCCGAGACGTCGAGAGAGTCTGACTGCCGCTTCTTTTTTTCACACGCTGCGACCGGGGACCGGTCGCGCTCCGGGGGTGGGACCGCGCGAAGATACCCCTCCTCAGTTCACGTACGACGCTTCGTTGGTGAGCAGGAGGGCGTGGGCGAATTCGGCCCAGACGGTCAGGGGCTTGGCCGCTGCGCCGCGAGCGGGACCGCGCAGGGCAGGGCGGCCTTTGCCGGGAGCCACGACGGGAACGGTCGCGGGCGTGGTCGCGACGGGCAGCGCGACTTCGGCGGAGCCAGAGGAGGCGATGGGGGCGTCCTCGAAGAAGAGCAGTCCGAGCTTGAGTTCGGTGGGGCTGGGGGCGCGCTGGAAGATGAGTTCGTAGAGCCAGGTGACGCGGTCGTCGGGGTCGCTGAGGCTTTGGAATTCGGAACGGTCCACAAGGTTGCGCGCCTGCTCGATGACGAGCGGGCTGTTCATCAAGAAGAGCGCCTGTTGCGGGACGATGGTTTCGTAGCGCTTGCCGGTGGGCATTTCGGGCGACGCGAAATCAAAGTGGTTGAACATTTCGGCGAGATTGGCGCGGTCGATGTAGCCATAGACGGTGCGGCGAGTGGAGTAGGATCCGACGGGGCGCAGGGAGCCGGCGGCTTTGCCGAGGCCTTTGACCATGCGGCCGCCGCCGGGTTCGCCGGCGAGGTTCACGGAACGGCCGCCGACGGTGCGGTCGAGGACGCCGCCCATTGCGAGGATGGAATCGCGCAGAGGCTCGAATTCGAGGCGCCGGATGTTGGCGCGCCAGAGGAGGCGGTTGAAGGGATCGGTCTGGGCATAACGGGGATTGTTGGCGCTGCTCTGCTGATAGGTGTTCGAGAGCAGGATGAGCTTGTGCATTTTTTTCGTGGACCACCCCGTGTCCATGTAGGTGGTCGCCAGCCAGTCGAGCAGCTCGGGATGACTCGGCGGCGCGGACTGCGTGCCGAAGTCGTCGGGCGTGGTGACGATGCCTTCGCCGAAATGATGGAGCCAGAGGCGGTTAATCCACACACGGGCGGTGAGCGGGTTGTTGCGGTTGCCGATGGCGTAGGCGAGTTCGAGGCGGCCGCTGCCGTAGGAGAAGGGCCGGCGGGCGGCGCCGTTGATGACTTCGAGATAACGGCGCGGGACGAGGTCGCCTTTGTTTTCGGCCTCGCCGCGGAGGAAAATCGGGGAGTCACCGGGTTTGTCCTTGTCCTCGAGAATCATCGCACGGCCCGGCGCGCCGGGGTGGTTGACGTCGAGCGCGTCGAGGCTGGCCTGGAGTTCGAGTTTTTCCTTGGCGAGATTTTTGTTGTCCTTGCCTTTGCCGCCTTTGCCGAAGCTTTCGAGTTTGGTTTGGAGTTCGGTGCGTTGTTTCCAGTAGGCCTGCGCGGCGGCTTTGTCGGGCGGGCTGCCGATGATGGGGAGTTCCTTGGGTTCCATGCTGCTGGCGAAGATGCCGTGCAGTGAATAGTAGTCGCGCTGCGGGATGGGATCGAACATGTGGTCGTGACAGCGGGCGCAACTGACGGTGAGGGCTTGGAAGCCCTTGGTCACGACGTCGATGCGGTCGTTGATGATGTCGTTGTTGTTGCCGTTGAAATGGTCGCCGACGGTGAGGAAGCCCAGCGCGGCGAGGTTCGCACGGTCCTTGAGGCCCGGCATTTTGTCGGCGGCGATCTGCTCGATGATGAATTGCGGGAGCGGCTTGTCCTCGTTGAAGGAGCGGATGACGTAATCACGATAGGTCCACGCGTAGGGATAAACCGGTGTTTCCCTGCGTTTGGCCGACTCGCCCTTGGTGTCGGAGTAGCGGGCGACATCGAGCCAGTAGCGGCCCCAGCGCTCGCCGTAGTGCGGGGATTGCAGGAGGCGGTCGATGAGTTTTTCGTAGGCGTCTTTCGCGGTGTCCTCGACGAAGGCTTTCACTTCCTCGGGCGTGGGCGGCAGGCCGATGAGATCAAAGGTGACGCGGCGGATGAGTGTGCGTTTGTCGGCGGGGACGTTGGGTTTCATGCCTTTCTCCTCGAGCTTGGCGAGGATGAAGGCGTCGAGGGGATTGGCGACCCAGTCGGTTTGCGTGACGGTGGGTGGCGTGATTTTGCGGACGGCTTGGAAAGCCCAGTGCTGGGCTTTGGAGCTCGCGGTATTGGCGTACTTGGTCTTGCCGGCGGGCGGAAGAGGCGCGCCCATTTTCACCCAGTTCACAAAGTCGGCGATCTGCGTGTCCGAGAGTTTCTCCCCCTTGGGCGGCATCTGAAGGTCGGCGTCGGTGTAGCGGATGGCTTTGATGAGGACGCTCTTTTCGGGATTGCCGGGGACGACCGCGGGGCCGGAGTCACCGCCTTTGAGCAGGCCCTCGCGCGTGTCGAGCGCGAGGCCGCCCTTGGTTTTGCCTTCGGCGGCGTTGTGGCATTTGAGGCAACTGCCGGCGAGGACGGGGCGGATCTTGTTCTCGAAGAATTCGGTCTGCGCGGCGGTGAGGGCTGGGGCGGTCGCGGCGGCGGCGGGAGCGGTCGCAGGCGCTGGGACAGGGGGCTTGGCGGGCGGAGGGGCGGGCTTTTTGACCGCAGCGTCAGTGGTGGTGGCGATGGCGAACAGCGCGAGAGCCAAGCTGGCGCGAACGAGTGCGCGCGCCAAAGAGGAGGAGGTGAAGATGCACATAAAGAAAGTGGCCGTAACTATTCAGTGGGGAGGAAGTAGATGAACCACAGAGACACGATGAACACAGAGCGGCCGGGCCGCAACCAACGCGGTGCGCGCCTCCGCCCTTTCCCTCTCTGCGTTCCTTCCGATCTCTGCGGTGTTCCACTGCGCGCCACCACAATCGGAGCGTTTCCTGATTACACCGCAGAGATCGGAAGGAACGCAGAGAGAGACGGAGCTAATCTTGAGCAGGGCCGAATTGGGCAGGGGAATTTTGGGCAAGGAAATGGGACCGGATGAATCGGCAGCGGCTGAGCTGGCCCGTCGGTGCCACGTTAGAATCCTTGCGGTGCGCGAGGATTTTGCAGACTTGTTGCAGAGCGAAGACCAAGAATTGGCGCGGGAAGGCAGCCTCTTTGTCTTCTCTGTTTTCATCGCGTCTCGGTGGTTCCAATTCCGCGTTCTTTCCGCTCAGGCGATGATGTCGCGGGCGACTTTGCCGAAGTTGTCGGTGAGGCGGAAATCGCGGCCGTTGTAGCGGAAGGTGAGCTTCTCGTGATTGAAGCCGAGCAGGTGGAGGATCGTGGCGTGGAGATCGTGGATGTGCATTTTGTCCTTCACCGCGGTGCCGCCGAATTCATCCGTCGCGCCATGCACGGTGCCGCCCTTGACGCCGCCGCCGGCCATCCACGCGCAGAAGCCGCGGTTGTTGTGGTCGCGTCCGGCGTTGTCGTTGCCATTGCGGTCGCGGCTGGGCTTGCGCCCGAATTCTCCGCCCCACAGGACGAGCGTCTGGTCGAGCAGGCCGCGCTGTTTCAAGTCGGTGAGGAACGCCGCGGCGGGCTGATCGATCTCGCGGGCGCTGCCGGCGAGGCGGGTCTCGAGGTTGTTGTGATGATCCCAGCCGCCGGCCCAGACCTGCAAGAAGCGCACGCCGCGCTCAATCAGGCGGCGCGCGATGAGCATCTGGTTGCCCTGTGCGCTGGTTCCGTAAAGCTGCCGCATCGCGTCGGGTTCTTTGGTGATGTCGAAGGCGTCAGTGGCGGCCATCTGCATTTTGTAAGCCATCTCGAAGGCCTCGATGCGCGCCTCGAGCTGCGCGTCCTTCTGGAGATTCTGCGAGTGAATCGCGTTGAGCTGGTGAACCAGATCGAGCTGACGGCGCTGCTCCTTTTGATCGAAGTAACGGTTGCGGATGTTCTCGATCATCTCCTCCACGTTGGGGTTTTTCGTGTTGATGCTCGTGCCTTGGAAAATCCCGGGGAGAAACGCCGACTGCCAGTTCTGCGTGCCCCCGGAGGGATTGTTGCCGGGCCGCAGAGCAATGAAACCGGGCATGTTCTGGTTCTGCGTGCCGAGTCCGTAGAGCGTCCACGCCCCGAGGCTCGGCTTGGAAAGGCGCAGCGAGCCGGTGTTCATAAACACGGTGGCGACCTCGTGCGCCGGGATGTCTGTGTGCATTGAGCGGATCACGGCCATCTCGTCCACGTGCTTCGAGAGCTGTGGAAAAACCTCGCTGGTCTCGATGCCGGACTGCCCCTGTTTGGTGAACTTGAACGGCGATCCAAACGCCACGCCACCAGCTCCGGGCATCTTCTGGCCGCTGTGCTTCGACAGCTCCGGCTTCGGGTCCCAGGTGTCCACCTGCGAGGGCGCGCCCTGGGCGAAAATGTGAACGACATGCTTGGCCTTTGCCTTGAAATGCGGATCGCGCGGCGCGAGCGGATTGAGCGACTGACCGGGCGCGGCGCTGGCGGAACTGGCGGCAAAGTTTTCGCCCAATAGCGTGGCCAGGCCCAGCGCGCCGAAGCCCATGCCGAAACGGTTCAACCACTGGCGGCGTGTGAGAAAGGCATCCTCGGGGCGGGGGGAATGATCGCGGAGAAATTGTTCAGCGGGGTTCATGGCGGATGTTCGAGTTAAAGGTCATGCAAATGGCAATCATCGGGCTGCGGACAAAGACGCGGCGGGGCGGACAAAAGTTTCACCGGATGCCGGGTGAACGAAGCCTCCCTCGGCGAGGGAGGGCTGCGCCAAGGTTTTCAACGCGTGTGTGGGGCGGTCATGCAACTGAGTCACGCTGCCCACCATGCCTCGCCGACGCCGTTCCGTCATACACTTTCTGAA
This sequence comes from Verrucomicrobiota bacterium, assembly GCA_014193395.1. Lineage (GTDB taxonomy): Bacteria > Verrucomicrobiota > Verrucomicrobiia > Limisphaerales > BJHT01 > BJHT01. The sequence continues at coordinate 1,186 of BJHT01000150.1, read as the reverse complement.
GGCGGCTGGCTTGCGCGGGGTGGGCGGGATGGCGCGCTTGGATGGATGGTCTGAGGGCGGGGGGGACGTGCAGGCGCGGAGAGTTCGAGGGTTTCCCGTGCGTCACTGGAGAAACGGCGCGTTGACCCGACGGGTGACATGGTCAACTATGTCGCGTGATCCGAGCCGTGATCGATACGAATGTGCTTATTGCCGCACTGCGATCCTCGTCCGGTGCCAGTTACCAGATATTACTGGCCGCCGACCGGGGTGATTTTGAGATGGCGTTGTCGGTACCGTTGCTGGCTGAATATGATGACGTTTCAACAAGACCCGATTCAGGGATTACCATCCCGGCGGCGGCAGTGGATGCCATCATTCGCCGGCTCGCGATGGTGGCCCACAAGCAGCAGATTTACTTTCTTTGGCGGCCGCTTCTGCCGGATCCCAAGGATGACATGGTGCTGGAAGTGGCCATCGCTTCCGGCTCCTCGCATATCGTCACTTTCAACCGCAAAGACCTTCGTCTGGCGTCCCAGTTCGGGATTGTTGTGTTGCCACCCGCTGAATTCATCCGCCTTTTACCATGAGCAGTCTTAGTCTTAGCTTACCTGACTCCATCCACCGCCAGCTCAAGAGGGCGGCAGAGGTGGATGGTATCTCAATCGACCAGTTTGTGAGTCTAGCGGTGGCCGAGAAACTCTCGGCATTGCAGACCTATGACATCATCGCCGAGCGCGCCAAGGGCGGGTCGCACGAAAGCTTTTTGCAGGCGATGGCTTTGGTTCCGAAGGGGCCGGTTGTCGAGGGTGACGAGCCTCGGTGAGACCCACGGAAAGAGGCAAGGGCGGCACCGGGCGACTGTGGAGCTTTGAATTCCCTTGGCATCCCGCAATCTTGGTGCCGCTGCGGGCGAGGGCGCTCGCGCTCTGGCCATGGGGCAGCAGCCATGTCTAGCGAAACGAGAGACGCATTGAGGCCAAGAACCTGGTCGCCGCCGACGTGAGGAGGCGGAGGTTCCCCGCCCAGCGCCCATAGTTCTTGCGCAAACCGCACCGGCTCGCTAGAGACAGTCCCTGTGGATTGAGACCTGACATGGCAACTTCGAACAAAGATTTGGAACAACGACTTGGGCAGTTATCGGCTGGCTTAGAAAAGCTGTCCGATAGGCTCTACTCTAAGTGCGTAAAAGTCGGTGTCGATCTGG